>JALZEK010000020.1 GCA_030862065.1 Actinomycetota bacterium
GCCTCATGCATGGCGGGGCATTCGGACTTCGGGATACCGACCTTGTAAACCGCGGCGATATGGAAGGCGGCGTCACAACCCGTCATCGCCCGGGCCAGGTCCCCTCGCGAGGAAGAGAGATCGCCGGAGACGAGTTCACAACCGAGCTCCTCGAGAGCCGTGGCCTTGGCGGGGCTGCGAACAAGCGCCACGACCTCGTCGCCCCGGTCGCGCAGTTTCCGCGCGACGTAGCCACCGATGAATCCGGTTCCGCCGGTCACGAACGCCTTCACGAGTTGGAGCCTAGCCCTCTACGGAGAAGGGGGCCGGATCACGGGCCTCGTTACCCGACTGCCGCCTGCGCCTTTTCGAACTGCAGACCGTCGTTCGTTGCGACCACTCGAATGGTGTTCCCGTCCCGGAAGCTTCCGTTCAGAAGCCTCAAGGCGAGATCGTTCTCAATTTCCTTCTGGATCAGTCGCTTGAGAGGCCGCGCTCCATAGGCGGGCTCGTAACCCTTGTTGGCGAGATAACGCTTCGCCTCGTCCGTGACCTCCAGTTCAATGTCGCGCTCCTTCAATCGGGCCCGGACCTTGCTCAGCTGTATATCGACAATACGTGTCAGGTCATCGCGAGAGAGTCGGTGGAAAACGATAACTTCGTCGAGCCGGTTCAAGAACTCCGGCTTGAACGAGTCCCGAACCGTTGCCATGACCTTTTCCTGCATCGAATCCTCCGTCTCGTCCGGAGAGAGGATCCATTGGGAGCCGAGGTTCGACGTCATGATCACCACCGCGTTCTTGAAGTCCACGGTGCGACCCTGACCGTCCGTTAGACGACCGTCGTCCAGCACTTGCAACAACGAGTTGAACACGTCGGGGTGGGCCTTCTCGATTTCATCCAGGAGAAGAACCGAGTAGGGGCGGCGTCGGACGGCCTCGGTAAGTTGTCCACCTTCTTCAAAGCCGACGTAGCCCGGAGGGGCGCCGACCAGTCGACTCACGCTGTGCTTCTCCATGTATTCGCTCATGTCGAGGCGCACCATCGCCCGCTCGTCATCGAAGAGGAACTCCGCAAGCGCCCTTGCCAGCTCCGTCTTGCCCACGCCGGTCGGACCGAGGAAAAGAAAGGATCCGATCGGACGGTTGGGATCTCCGAGGCCCGAGCGAGCTCGTCTGATTGCATCCGATACCGCCTCGACGGCCTCCTTCTGGCCGACGACGCGACGCCCGAGCCCCTCTTCCATATGGACGAGCTTCTCCACCTCGCCCTCCATCAGCTTCGTGACGGGGATTCCGGTCCACCGAGACACGACCTCCGCGACGTCTTCTTCGTCCACCTCTTCTTTGAGGAACTTCCGATCGCTTTGGAGTTCCGCGAGCTTCTCGTTTAGTTCCCGTAGATTCTTTTCGAGATCGGCCAGCCGTCCGTAGCGCAATTCCGCGGCCCGGTTGAGATCTCCGTCGCGCTCCGCCCTTTCGGCTTCTCCACGCACCCTTTCGATCTCTGCCTTTTGGGCGCGAAGGCCGTCGATCGACTTTTTCTCCTGCTCCCAGTGAGCCTTCATTCCGTCCATCTCTTCGTGAAGGCCTGCTAGCTCCTCCTCGATGCGAGACAGACGAGTTTTGGACGCGGCATCCTTCTCCTTTGCCAGTGCAGCCTTCTCGATCTCCAGCTGCTTGGCCCTCCGGTCGAGGACGTCGATCTCCGTCGGCATCGAGTCGATCTCTATTCGCAGTCGCGAGGCGGCCTCATCCATCAGATCGACCGCCTTGTCGGGAAGAAATCGACCCGTCACGTAGCGATCCGAGAGCACGGCCGCGGCCACCAGAGCAGCGTCCTGAATGCGGACCCCGTGATGGACCTCGTAGCGTTCCTTGAGCCCTCGCAGGATCGCGATGGTGTCGGTCACCGGGGGCTCCCCCACCGTTACCGGCTGAAAGCGACGCTCCAGAGCCGGATCCTTCTCGACATGTTTGCGGTACTCGTCGAGCGTCGTCGCGCCGATCATCCGCAACTCGCCCCGCGCCAGCATCGGTTTGATCATGTTGCCCGCGTCGACCGCGCCCTCCGCGGCCCCCGCCCCCACGACGGTATGCAGCTCGTCCACGAAAGTGATGATCTGCCCCTCCGAATCCGCGATCTCTTTCAGCACCGCCTTCAAGCGGTCCTCGAACTCACCGCGGTATTTCGACCCCGCGACCATTGCGCCGATGTCGAGAGTGACGACGCGCCGGTTCTTCAGTGATTCGGGAACGTCGCCGGCAACGATGCGGTTGGCGAGACCCTCGACGATCGCGGTCTTTCCCACCCCGGGTTCTCCGATAAGGACCGGGTTGTTCTTCGTCCTGCGTGACAAAACCTGGACGACCCGTCTGATCTCCTCGTCGCGGCCGATAACAGGATCCAGCTTTCCCTGCCTCGCCGCATCGGTTAGATCCCTGCCGAACCGCTCCAGGGCTCGGTACTTGTCTTCCGGGTTCTGGTCGGTCACGCTCTGTGACCCACGCACCTCTTTCAGGGCCGCGAGTATCGAGTCCCTATCGATCCCCTCGCTCCTCAATGCCGACCCGGTCCCGCCGCCTTCTTCGAGCAACGCGATCAGAAGATGCTCCGTGGAAACGTAGGCGTCCCCGAGGCCCTCGGCCTCGGTGAAGGCGGCGTCAAGGACTGACCTCATGCCTACAGATAGGTAGGTCTCGGCGGCCCCGTACACCTGCGGCAATGCATCCAGGAGCCCGTCCACCCGCACCAGAACGCTCCGCGGCGTCACGCCCAGCTTCTGAAGCAGCGGCAGCACGACACCGTCCGGTTGCCCGATCAGAGCGGCCAGCAGGTGAGGCGGCTCGACCTGTTGATGGTTGCGATCGCGAGCCAGACGCTGCGCCGAAGCGAGAGCCTCCTGAGATTTGAGCGTGAGTTTTTCAACTTCCATAGTTCCTCCGGCCGACCGGGTTTATCGAGGGTCAAACCTAAGTGCTATCTATTATGAGATCTAAGTCTGACGCAGTCAATTTTGCTCCGCTCCGTTGCCCCGCGGGAATCCTCGGCCGCCGGGGTCGGTAGGTCCCTTGGGACTCGGATCGGAGTCGGGCGGCCGCGACGGCCGGCTCGGAGAACGGTCGGGGCCCCCAGGATGGCTGGGGTGGCCGAGCAGGCACCCCAAGAGGCCGACCCGTCCATGGCCCGGATGTGGTTGTCTGGGCAGATGGATTCGGCGCCCCCGGTGATATCTTTTTGCCACCCTTGCACCCCGCTCGGTCGGCGCTCTGGGGGGCCCGGCCGCCTCATCTGAAAGGGACGTCGGTTTGCGCGTGGATTTGAACTATCCGCTCACACGGTACGTCTACCGGCCGCTGTCGCGACCGCTTGCGTCCCTCCTCGCTCGCACCTTCGTGACTCCCATCCAGCTCACCTGGGCGAGCGCAGTCTTCGCCGCGGGGGGCGGCGTTGCGTTCGGCTTCGAGATGTATCTGCTCGGAGTCGGGCTCGCACTGGTCGGCCAGATCGCCGACTGCGCCGACGGCGACCTCGCCCGACTCACCGAGCGGAGCTCCCGGACCGGTGCCTTTTTGGACAGCGTCCTCGACCGGTGGACCGACGCCGCGTTGATCGTTGGCCTCGGGTTCTCGGATCCCGAGAGATATGGGGCCGCAGCTGCCTTTGCCCTCATCGGGTCCTTTCTCACGAGCTACGCGCGGGCGCGGGCCCAGTCGCTCGGAGCCGATTGCCCCGAGGGGATCGCGACTCGAGATGTCCGGATGCTCGTGGTGATGGTGGCCGCCCTGTTCGATTTCATACTCGTGGGCTTATGGATCGTCGCGATCTCGGGCTTCATCACGTCGATCCAACGCATGGTGTGGGCGATGCGAGATCTCGGAAAGTTCGACGCACGCGACCGCGTGAAGGATCGCATCCAGCAGCCACTCGAAGAGCCGGAGCCGGTCGAAGAACAGCGCGAGGTCGAGGCTTTCTAGGTCGCTCTTTTTCTGAGCGCCTCGGGATCGAGGATCGTCGTGCCGCGCCGGTGAGTCTCGATCCATCCCCTGTTCCGCATGGTCTGCAGAGCCTTCGCAACGGCCTCCCTCGACGAACCGGTCCATCCCGCGAGTTCCTCTTGCGATAGCGGCACCGCGATCCGAACGCCCGTGTCCGCGCCTTCGCCGAAGCGTTCCATCAATTCGACCAGCCTTCTCGCAACGCGCCCCACGGTGTCGTAAGCGGCGAACTCCACGCGTTTTCGATCGGCATCTCTGAGCTTCCCCGTCACGAGCCTCAAGAGATGGAGGGCGACGCGGCCGTTCCCCTCCAGGTAAGTGCGAAAATCGTCCTTGCCCAAAACAAGGGCCTCTACATCGTCCATCGCTGTGCCCGTGGCCGATCGGGGCTCGTCGTCAAACGCCGAGAACTCCCCCAGGAGATCCCCCGGCCCCCTCAACGCCAGCAAAACCTCCTTCCCTTCCTCGGTGAAGTAAGAGATCTTCACCCGGCCTTCCTCGACGAGCACTACCCGATCCGAGGTCTCTCCCTCGTTGAAGAGAGTGGTGCCCCTGGGAAACCTTCTTCTTCTACCCAGGGACCTCAGTTCCTTGATCTCTCCGGGATCCAGCGCCTCGACGAAGGACCCGCCCTCATCCACCGCGTCCCACATGGGGGGATTGTCGCGCCTCAATACGCTGGGGGCCTTGCAAAGTACGGAAATCGAAGTCGGAGGCGTCCGGCGGTGGGAGGAAAGTCGGCGCGGATCAGGCCCGGCCCGCTATTTCCTGGGTCTCCGGCTCGAGCCTTGAAGTGCTCTCTGCGTCCTCCGAGAAGTACTCGTCGAGTTCTCTTCGGCCGAGCGACTCCTTTTCCAACAGGACGCCTGACAACCCATCGAGGTCTTTGCGGTGCTCGGTCAGGATTGAGCTCGCCCTCTCGCTCGCCTCGACGAGGATCGACTTCACCTCTCGATCGATGGCCATCTCGGTCTCGTCCGAAACCTCGTCGCCCCGGCGGAAGGCCGGGCTCAAGAAACGGGGGCCCTGGTCCCCGATGTTGATCGGCCCGACGGCCTCCGACATCCCGAATTCCATGACCATGCGGCGCGCGATCTCGGTGGCTTTCTTTAAATCGTCCTGGGCCCCGGTCGTAGCGAAACCGAAAACGAGCTGCTCTGCAGCGCGGCCTCCCATGAGCACGGCCACCCGGTCGCGCAGCTCCGGCTCAGACATCAGATAGCGCTCCTCCTCCGGAAGCTGCTGTGTGTAGCCGAGCGCTCCTATCCCTCTTGGAATGATCGAGATCCGATGTACGGGATCGGCATGATCGACGAAGCGTGCCACCAGCGCGTGTCCCAGCTCGTGGTAGGCGACCATCCGCCGCTCCTTCTCGGTGAGAACCTGAGATCTGCGTTCGAGCCCGGCGACGACACGATCGACGGCCTCATCGAGTTCGGTCATCCCGACCTCGGCCGACCCCTTGCGCGCCGCCAGCAACGCGGCCTCGTTGATGACGTTCGCCAGCTGGGCTCCCGAGAAACCCGGAGTTCGCCGTGCCATGACCCTCAAATCGACATCCCCTCCGAACCGGACCTGCCGCGCGTGGATTACGAGGATCTCCTCGCGTCCTTTGACGTCCGGAAGGTTCACCTGGATCTGACGGTCGAAGCGGCCGGGACGAAGCAGGGCCTGGTCGAGAACCTCGGGTCGATTCGACGCGGCCACGATGATCACGCCGCTGTTCGGCTCGAACCCATCCATCTCCGTGAGCAGCTGCTGAAGCGTCTGCTCCTGCTCCTGGTGCGCCCCGAGTTGGTTTCCGGCGGCGCCGGATCGGGCCTGTCCTATCGAATCGATCTCGTCGATGAAGACGATGGCCGGGGCTCGGTCGCGCGCCTGCTGGAAGAGGTCCCTGACCCGGGCCGCCCCGAGGCCGACGAACAGCTCGACGAATTCGGACGCGGAAACGTAATAGAAGGGAACGTGGGCCTCGCCGGCTATTGCCCGGGCCAGCAAAGTCTTGCCCGTCCCCGGCGGTCCGACGAGAAGGACCCCTTTCGGAATTCGGGCTCCGATGCGCGCGTACTTCTCGGTGCTCTTCAGGTAGTCGACGAGCTCCTGCAGTTCCGTTTCAACCTCGTCCACTCCTGCGACGTCGTCGAACGTCGTCTTCATATCGGTGCGGTCGTAGAGCTTGGCCTTGTTCTTGCCTAGCGAGAGCGGCCCGCCCTGTCCCCCGAGCTGATTGCGGAGGCGCCTGTAGATGAAGAAGTAATAAAGGAGACCGATCAGGCCGAAGGGCAGGATCCATCCGAACAGGAACTCCACCCAGGGGCTGGGCTGCGAGCCCGTGAACTCGACCCCCTTCGCCTGCAGTTCCTCTACGAGATCGTTGACCTCGTAGTTCGGAGGAATGGTCGCGGTGAACCTCGTCTCGTCGTTCTCGCCGGTTCTGAAAACCCCGTCCACCGAGCCCTCGGAGATCTCGACGTTGAGGATCCTGTCCTGTTCCACCAGATCGAGGAACCGGGCGAAGTCAATGCTTCTGGGCCCCGGAAAGAGGGCCGTCTGCACGACGAGCAAGAGCATGATGGCGGCGGCGATCCACAAAAAGGTGGTCCGCCTCTGGCGGGGGTCGAACGGGCCGCCGTCGGAGGCACCTCGGGCGGGAGACTCCTTGCGGGGCGCCTGGGAGCCGTCTTGTTTAACCATGTACTGCCACCCTAACCATCATCTCCCGGTGCCAACTCCGCGCCAGGTAGTTTCGTTCCCACGGTGAGCGGCTCGAAAAAGGTCCTGATGCTCGGTGGGGATCTCATGGCCAGAGATCGCCTTCTGACCGCGGCGTCCGGGGCGGGAGCGGAGGTCAACGCGGTGGGCTTCGGACAACTAGTGGCGTCGCTCGGTAGTGATCGGGTCGACTTGCTTGTCGTAGACCTCGACGGGGGCCGGGAGCCGGCGCTTAAGGAGATCGAGTCCGCCCGGCAACGGGGGCTCCTCCCGACCAGGGTGGTCGGATATTTCTCACACGTCGACGATGATCTGGCCCGAGCGGCGAGGAAGGGCGGGTGCGAGCCGATCGCCAGGGGCAAGTTCTGGCAGCAGATAGGAGAGCTGGTCGAGTAGTGGGCGAATCGCAAACGGCCGTCACCGTCGCGGACCGAAACCCGGCGGAAGGTCGGCTCTAGCCGCGCGCGACGATCCGACCGTTGAGGCGGCCGAGCTCTTGTTCGATGAACGCGGCGAGGTCGCGCGCCTCGGTCTCGGGAATAGACATCGCGCAGCGCGCGCTATCGCCGACCCACAGGCTGAAGCGAACGTGGTTGCCGGGTATGGTCACCGCCCCCTCGGGTCCCTCGAACGTTTGCTCCTTGAGATAACAAGAGACCTTCAGGAACGCACCTTCGGAGTCATCATCATCGACCTTGATACCGGCGAAGTACCGAGCCGCCTTGGACCGACCTCCGGGCTCCCTTACCAGCTCCGACGGCAAAGAAGCCCCGCATCGGGGGCAGAAGAGATGATCGACCGGCTGGTGGAGCCGGCACTGCGGGCAGTAGATGTTCTGCATAACAACCCCCGCTATCGCCCAAGCGAGTCATGCAAAACCATAGCAGCCCGCAGTGCCGCCGCCTAGATCGGTTAGCGGATGGCCAGGATCTTCAGGAACCGCCGGATGTTGACGTGTCCTTCTTCACTCACGGCGAAGCAGTGAACGTCGTCGTTAACCGTCCGCCATGCATAGGCCGACGCGTGCGCCGGTCCCGGAGACGTGGACTTCGGCAACCGAATCCTCAACTCGGCAGTACCGCTCTTGCCGGTGACATCCCCGTCGTACAACAGCCGCTCTTTCGTGTCGAGCATCACCATGATGTCGACACCGGCCGCTGGCGTGTACGGGGCGCCCGAGTCGAACGAGGTGCGGCTCACTCGCGCCGTGATCGCCGCCGTCTCGCCCGGCCTGTAAGCCTTGCGCAACGGCTTGAGCTCGATATAGAGCGACGAAACGTACTCGTCGTTCGTGCACGAAGGGGTCGCGCTGGAGGGAACGGCAAGCGGGCCTCCGAGGAGGCCGGCTACCAATCCCACCGCCGTCAGCAGCCTTATCTGTCGTGCAAACCCTGTCCTCATCTTGTCCTCCTCGTCGGGCGAGAATCTCCCGCCTGCAGTCGCGAGATAAATCTCCGCCAAAGGGAGGTGGGGTTCGATGGAACCCGGCACTCCTGGAATGTGTATTTCTGCACACAACTGGAGGCCACTAGGCGCCGAGGCGGTCAATCCGGGCATCAGCCGACCGTGGTCCCCCCAGGCGGGGAGAAGACGAGAAATTCCGGCAGTTCGGGGGGTTACTCCCGACGAGGACTAGAGGTCGGGGCGGCCCCAGGAGGCCGTTGTTTCCCTTCGAGTGGGCAGACAGCGAGCCGTTCCGAAGCCGAGCTCGCGCTCGGTCGGCGGCGACCGGGTCTCGGGCAGCCGACCGATCTCGGGCCCTGCGCCGGAAGGCCTGATCCCCTCGGACGGCCGATCGCCGAACTCGGTGAGCAGGAACCCCTCTCCACCGTTCTTCTTCGTTCGTTGCTTTCCGTTACACGCTTCGGAGCGCACGGCGAACTCGTAGTCCTTGGTCGCATCCAGGTTTCGAATCTCGATCATGTGATGCGTTGTGCGCACGGGCGAGCCGACCTGATGCCACTCCTCGGTTCCCCTTTCGCGAAACAGCACGGTCGAGTCCGACGGGACGCTGGTGCGCCAGCCGACCACCGCGCTCGTTCCACCGGCAGTTGACCCGGGCGAGATTCTGAGCCGGGAGATGTGGGGGGCCGGGGTCGATGGATCGCACGGCAGCGGATCGGTCTGCGACTCACCATCGTCCGTCGTGAACAGCACGAGCCTGGGTCGGTACTGAGGGCCCTTGGACATCTGATTGAATCCGAAGTCGTACGAGAACAGCGATTCGTCTTGATCGGTAAAGCCGAGGGCCCGGAACGCGGCTTTCCGTTGTCCGCCATCTATCACCAGCGAGTCTCTCAACGCCTCCATCTGGTTGCACGAGAAATTGTAGGTGTAGGGAGTCAGGCCACCGATGCGGTCGGCCATGGTCGGTACGGTGCGCGCCCGCATGTGAGCGTCGCGGATATCAGCGTAGTCCTGAGTGCCCCAGTCCGGTTCGACGCCTTCTCCGAGAAGGTCGACGACGTAGCGCGCATCGTCGAGGTAGGGATTGGTCGAGTCGTGCAAACTGTGCAGTTGAACCGCGGCACCGGTGACATCCTCCGGATCGATCAACGCCGGCACCCGGAACATGAAAGCGCCCAGGGCACCGCCTTCTTCCTCGGGGGATCCGACGTACAGCTGGTTGCCGGTCATCCACTGCGGGTCCCGGTCTTCCCACAGCATGCCGATGTCCGGGGCCTCGGCCCCGATCACCGCGGCGTTGGATTCGAGGCCCGGTCCGTGGGCGATCGAGAAGTTCCTCTCTCGATCCTGGGCTTCGACAATTACGTCGTAGGAGGTACCGGGACTGAGTCCGGTGGCAAGGGCGTGGTGGTCGGTCCCCCACATCGGCTTGTCGGCGTAGGCGTCGCTCGTGCGGACGGGGCCCTCCTCCATCCCTGCGAATCCGTCGTGGCCGACGTTGTAGGAGTCGACGAACCTGTGGACCTCGTCGCCGTCGCGGAGGACCACAGTTCCGGTCGTGGGCTGATCCGTGCGCCATTTGATCAACGCCGTGTTCGAGGTGATCGGCTCGACCTCTACGCCGGTTACCTCCGGCCCGCCCGGTTCGTCGGGGAGAAGACCGGGACCCCGGGCCGGCGCTCCACCTCCCGACAGCGCACCGCTCGCGGCCAGGCCGAAGCCCTGAGGACCGGTGATGACCTCGGGAGCCGCCACCTTGATCGTGTACGTGCCCGATGGGTCAAGTATCCGAACTCGCTCCTCGACGTTTCTAGTGTCGGGTGGTGCAGGTCCCGGTTCGGTGAACGCGGCGTCGGCCGACGGATCGGTCTCGGTGTTGAAGTTGTTGCCCACGTAGACGGTGCCGTCGGGAGAGGTAACGGTCAGATCGAGGTTGTTGATGAGGCTTGGTCCCGCCCCAACCAGAGAGTTGGGAGCGTCGGTCCAGGCCAATGTGACGTCGAGCGGCTTGTCGGGATGGGCCTCTATCTCATAGGTGCGCTGTTGAGGTCCGGTCAGAGCGGTGAAGGCTTCCGCATCGGCCCGCCAGACGTCGTGATACCAGTTGTTGAGGTCGTCGCCCTCGAAGAACAACGCATTGTCGAGGTTCGCTCGACCAAACCCCTGGCCGTTGCTCGGCCACTGGCCATCTTCATCGCGCGCTTCAAAGCTGTCCCCCGTGTACCAGCCGCGCATTCGCTCGGCTCCGTTCACCAGAGCCGCTTTGACCAGCGCGGCGGAAGGGTTATGGCTTCGCTCCCGACTCGGCGAGCCGCGCCCAAAGCCGTCCCCGTCGGAAGGCCCCCACCCCTCGTAGAAGTACTCGCGAGTCAACGTGGCAAGCCCCGTGAGAACCGGCGCCGACATCGAAGTCCCCTCCAGTGCATGCGCCTCGCTACGGCTGCCTCCCTTTGCGGATATCACCGAAATGCCCGGTGTTATTACGGTCGGGCCGAAGCGACCGTCCAGGGTGGGACCGCGAGATGAGAAGCGGAAAAGAGAATCGATCGAATTCATCGGCCGGCTTCCGTTGGCACCGGCTCCACTCGAGAAATCGTTCTTTGCCGTTGTGGGTCCCTCGGTCAAGCCCGGGGTCATGTCCCCCGAGTTGCCAACGGCGGTGACGACGACCATGTCCTCATGGTTCCAGACGAACTCGTCGGTTTGGATGCTCGGGGTTCTAAGTCCAGAGCCGGGCGCGTCTGCCTGGATCGCGAATGAAAGGTTTTGGGTCCGGGCGTCCTCAGTCGGCCGATAACTCGTGTAGTCCGCCGGCGTCCACGAGGTCGGCACCGATGCGGGGTCGCGGGGCCTGTACGACTGACGGTACAGGTCCGTGAGCACAGGAGGGGTAATGCTGCCGACGGCGTTCTCGAGGTTCTGGTGTACGAGTCGAGCGCCCGGAGCGATCCCGTCGAAACGCTGCCAGAGACCGTCGCCCTGGATATCCCCGGTGACCGTCCCGGCAACGTGAGCGCCGTGCATCGAAGGGTTAACTCCCTGAGCTCCGGTGCCCCGAATGTCGAAGTACGCCGCGATCTTGCGATGTCCGGTTCCGGTTTCGACCGTGTCAAACATCGCGCCGCGGCTGCCGCCGGGTCTGGCCTGAACGTAGCTCGCCTCCAGACAGCGGCCGTCGTCGCAATCCTTGAAGTAGCTCAGCGCGTCCCCCTTGACGTCCGGCAAGTAGTTCAGGGCAAGATCGGCCACAGCGGCCGCCTGACCGCTTCCGGTCAGACGGCCGGGCGCGGTCGCCGCGTAGACCTCCCGGACCCCCGTGTCCGCCACCCAGCGGGCTTCGTTGTTGAGCAGGACAAACTCGGGCCGGGGCTCGATCCACTCGACGCCCTCGATCGCCACTATTCCCGCAAGCCCCGACCTATCCGTTCGCACCAACGCCGAAAACTCCGAACCGCGAGACGTCACCTCGACGCCGGGAACCGAGTCGACCGCTCGGAAGACCGCTCGCCTTCGGGGTTCAACCTGGAAGACGTTCACCTCGAACTCGTCCGAACCGGTCATCTCCATGAGGGTTCGATCGAGCTTCCAGCCCGGCCTGAAGCGGCCCGACCAGCGAATCGCCGGCGACGACGCGATTACGGTTCGTTGCTCAATCGAGGCCCGGACGATGTAAGTCCTCTCCTGCAGCACTCCGGACATGGCTGCTCCGCTCCTCCGGATGGCGCGCAGGGTTGAAGGGACCGCTCCCGGATGCGCCTGTACGAGCCAGTAGCCACTCTGCGCGGAGCCGAGCGGGCCGAGATCGACATTGGGCAAGGGGTCGGGGGGAGCGGACCGAAGGGGGTCGAACGAACCAACCGCCAGATGTATTAGGGACGGTCGGGCAGGTCCAGGCGCGGCTTGATAACTCTCGTGCGGTCGAGCTCCGAGCCCGGGGGTCGGAACGCCCACCGACAGGCATAGGACTGCCGCGGACACGCCCATCAGTAGTCCGCGACGCCTCAGCGACCCCAACCCCTTCCCTCCGTTTGCACCCTGGCTCCTAAATGGAGGTTCGACATGACACTGTTCCTTCCTAGCCCACAGCCGACTTTGTAATTCATTACGTCCGATATGTGTATTTCTCGACAAGCAACCTCAGCTTGGGGGCACTAGGATTTTCCCGGCTGATCAGGCGTTCGTTGCAAAACGGACACAATTGAGGGAGGTCAAAGTCAAATGCCCGACCCCATCCCCACCCCGCCCGCCCCTCCGACGGGCCCAGACGACGTAGAACGATACAAAGATGAGTTGTCCGATTGGTATCAGCAGGTAACGGCGTTGGTCCTGGCGGAGATAAGACGCCGGGTGGGCTGAAGTGCCGCTTCAAGTTCGGTAAGCATCAGCCAAAGAGGACGCCCTTCGTACCATCACAGTGTTCTCCTTCCTGCGGAAGAGGTCGATGGCCTCGTCGATCGTCGGTTGGACGACGTCGATGCGACCCGAGAGGATCAGAACCTCTGCCAGATCGAGGCGGACCTCGCCACGCATGTTGAGGAAGTCGGTCCGGTCGACCAACTCCATGGCCGACCGGGCCAGACTTTCTCCCTCCTCCATTCGCCCCTTGCGCGCCAAAAGCTTTGCCTTTTGACGCTTCC
>JALZEK010000058.1 GCA_030862065.1 Actinomycetota bacterium
ATCGCGATGTGGCCGTCGCCGTGCTCTGGGATGCTGCAGAACACTCCGGCGGAGCCACAGGGCACCGCTTCCGCCAGCATCTTCAACCCCACAAAACCGAGGACGAAGCCCAAACCGTAGTTCAACAGATGCAGCCGCTTCAGTCCTCCTGCCAGGAGAAAGTAGAGAGCTCTCAGCCCGAGCACGGCAAACACGTTGGACGTTAGAACGATGAACGCGTCTTCCGTGATCCCGAAGATGGCGGGGATGGAGTCGAGCGCGAAGACCACGTCGGTGGTTTCTACGAAAAGCAGAGTGACGAAGAGCGGGGTCGCTACTTTCTTTCCGTTTTCGACGGTGAACAGTTTTTGCCCGTCGAACTTAGAGGTCGACCGGAACCGTCTCTGCGCAAGTTTGAGCACAGGGTTGTCCTCGGGATGGATTTCCTCGGTCGCTCCGCGCGCCACCCGAAATGCGGTGTAAAGCAAGAAAGCGCCAAAGATGTAGAGCGTCCACTCGAAGTTCCTTATAAGCGCGACGCCCAGTGCGATGAAGGCTCCCCTGAAGACGATTGCCCCAAGGATTCCGTAGAACAGAACCTGATGCTGGTATTTGAGAGGGACGTTGAAGTAACTAAAGATCACGATGAAGACGAACATGTTGTCGACCGAGAGCGAGTACTCGATCAGGTATCCCGCGAAGTACTCACCACCCGTCGTCCCGCCCTTCCAAAAAAGGACCGTCACGCCGAAGGCCACCGCAAGACCAATCCAGACCGCGACCCAAGCGGCGGACTGCCGGACCGACGGCTCCTCGTCGGTATCTGTATGAAAGAGTCTTAGGTCGACGAGCAGCATCGCCACAACAAAGGCGATGAAGCCCGCGTACATGTACCAGGGAACCAAAGCTCTATCAGCGTAAGCGGTAACGAGGACCGGTGAACGACACTCATCTTTCGTCACAAATACCGGGAATCTCATTCGCGGTCGGGGCGGCCGTAGCGTTTGGCACGCTGGCGATCTTCGCCAAGTATGCCTACCGGGAGGGAGCCGACCCCGTCGCTCTGCTATCGGTTCGGTTTGCCGCAGCGGCGTGCATCGTCGCCGTCTTTCGTGCCCTCCAGAGGGGAAGACGAAAATCATCCCGCGATCAGGTCATCCGCCTGATACTGCTTGGAGGACTGGGCTACGCGTTCGAGGCAAGCCTCTTCTTTGCCGCCCTACAGAACGCGCCCGCCGCGGTCGTGAGTCTCGTTTTCTACAGCTATCCCCTGTGGACGGCCTTGCTCGGTTTCGCGATTGGACTCGAACGTTTTCGGCCTCAGTTCCTCGTTGCCCTAGTACTCGGAAGCGTCGGCGTGGTGGTGATCTTCTCGGCCCCCATCGGGGGGCTGAAGGGCCCCCTCCTGGCGCTGGCCGCGGCGGTGGCCGTCGCGGTGTATTTCATCGCAGTCCAGGTTTTCACCAAAGGAGTTGACGCGTCGTCGTCGGCACTGTGGACCTCCGCCGGAGCTGCAGCCTCGACCGCGGTGATAGCGCCACTCGCGGGCCAATCCATTCCTCTCTCTGCCCTTCCCCCGGCCTTTGCACTGGGACTGGCCTCCGCCGTCGCCTTCCTGCTGCTGTTCGCCGCCATCGCCCGCATCGGCTCTCCTCGATCAGCGGTGGCGGCAATGATGGAGCCGGTCACAACGGTGGTACTGGCAGCGGTCTTCCTGAACGAGGTCATTACCGGAAGGGTGATTGCCGGCACGGTCCTGGTCGTCGCGGCGCTGCCGGTGCTCGCGCTGACCGGCCCCGCCCCGCCCGAGCCCTCGCTCGGCTAATTACGAGCAACCTCGCCCACCGGCGGATCGGCTACTCGAGGATCGACTCGATCTCATCGAGTTCCTTGGGGGACAACTCCATCGATCCGGCGGCGGCGTTCTCCCGGACGTGGTCGGGCGATCGAGATCCGGCGATCGCCGCCGTCACGCCGTCTTGATGGAATGCCCAAGCCAGAGCGAGCTGGGCCAGTGTTATGCCCAGGCGATCCGCGATCGGTCTCAGGGCGTCCACGACCTCGAGATTTCTCTCGAACCTTCCGGGGGCAAACATCTCTTCGTAGGCGCGCATTCCGTGGCGGCCACTTCGCCAGTCGTCCTCTCCGAACTCGGTGTCCTTAGTGACGGCCCCCGTAAGAAGCCCGTAGCCGAGGGGGCCGTAGGCGACTATGCCCGTGCCGTTGTCCTTGCATAAGGGGAAGAGATCGTCGCGGCCACGGTGGTGAAGCAACGAGAAGTGCGGCTGAAGCGAGTCGATGTGGCGAACCCTCTCGCATCTTTCGATCAACTCACGATTGAAGTTGGACACACCGATGTGCTTGACCAGACCGTCGTCGACAAGCGCGGACATCGCCTCCCAGGTCTCTTCGATCTCGACGTCACGGCTAGGCCAGTGCAGCTGATAGACGTCGATGGTGTCCCGGCCGAGGCGCTTCAGGCTGGCCTCCGCCCCCGCTCTCACCCCCTGAGCGTGGAAGCCGCTTCCGACGGGCCTCGGCGCAAGCTTGGTGAAGATCAGCACGTCGTCGTGGCCGTCGACCGCCCGGGCGACCAATTCTTCGGACTTGCCCCCTCCGTATGCCTCGGCCGTGTCGATCCAGTTGATTCCCGCCTCCAAGGCGGTCTCCATCGCCTGAATCGTCTGCTCCTCGGGAGGATTCGGCCCCCACGCCATACCGCCCGCCTCCCACGCGCCGAATCCAATGACGGAGATCTCTGGTCCCTTGCTACCGAGACGCTGAGTCTTCATACAGTCCTCCCCTGCTGCATCTTGCGGTGGTCCCACGACGCCACTCGATCCAGCGGCATCACCAAGCCGACTCGTTTGGATGCCTGCCGCTCGATTTCCGCGAGGACCGGTCCCTCAAGCGGTATACCCGTGCGCGGGCCCTCATAGCGCTCGAAAAGCTTCTTCCCGATATCCAGGACGGCGTCGAACTCCGTGAGGATCTCCAACTTCGATCGCACCAAGATCCCCCTTAACTCGGAGTAGGCGACCCCCTCCTCGGCAAGAAACGACGCGCGAGGATCCCGCGCCGCGTTTCGCGCCTTTTGGCTTTTCGCGTATGTCCACATGCGAACCTCGTGTTTACCCTCATCGAAAACCGGCAAGAACCACATCGCCGCAGAGTGAGGCCATCCATCGCGGCCAAGAGTCGTCAACACGCCCGTCTTAGAGGTTTGAAGAAAATGATGCATTTCGTCACCGGACATGTAAATAAGCCGTCGTTGTCTCGACATCGCCCTATTGTCACCCGCGGTTCCTTCCGTAAATCCCGATTAGGCTGGCAGGAATGAAAGTCGGATTGGTGCTGGGCGGGGGCGGCCTCGTCGGGATGGGTTACCACGCGGGCGCGTTGAAGGCCCTGGACGATTGGGGGATCAACCCCAACGCGGCCGACCTGATCATCGGCACCAGCGCGGGATCAATCCTTGGTTCATACCTTCGGATCGGATGGACCCCGGGCGATTTCTTCGATTACGCGCACGGCCAACACCCGCGCTCCGAATCAACCGCGGACGGGCAACGAGATGAGGTCCGGCGCATCTTCACCCCGATGTGGAGCGATCGCTCCGAAAGAGCCAGACGTGCAGTTGGATCGTTGTTCGCCGCGGCCTCGTCGCGCGGGCTGTGGAGAAGGATCGGGGGACGTGTTCCGAGCGAACGTCTCCGCAAGGCGTTTCCCTCGGGGCTGTACTCGACGAAAGAAACCCTCCGGCGGCTCGAAGACGACCTTCCGCAGGAGTGGCCCCAACAGCTCCTCTACTTGTGCGCGTCCGATCTCTACAGTGGAAAGCGTGTGCCCTTCGGCAAGAAGGGCGCGCCTGAGGCGCGGCTCCCGGAGGCGGTTCTGGCGTCGACCGCGATACCGGGTGTCTTCCCGCCGGTAAGAATCGGGAGTCGCTATTACGTCGATGGAGGCGTACTCACGGCGACTTCGTTGGATCTCGCGACGGACGAAGGATGTAAGGCGATCATCTGCATCGCACCACTGGGCTTTCGTCGAGACGCCGACGCTCAGCTGCGTGAAGACATCCGATTGCTCGGTCCGATGGCCGTACGCTCGCTCTTCGCGCGGGCGCTGAAGCGGGAGGTCGTAGCGGCGCGCGAGTCTGGAGTAGACGTGCTGGTAATCCGTCCGTGGGTGACGGAGTTAAAGGCTCACGGCACGAACTCGATGCGGCATTTCGACCGCCCGGCGCTGGTGAAATCGGCGCGCGAGGGAACCATCCGGCTGCTCGAGGAAAACTCCGACCACCCCTCGGTCGAGGCCTTCCTCGAGAAGTCGGCAAAGAAAGAACAAGTCGGATAGCGGTCTGGAATTGAGCGCGATAAGAGACGGGCTGAGACAGGTCGCTGAGTTCGCTCGACCGCGATCGATGCACGCCCTGGCGAGGGCAGGCGCTTTGAACCCGAAATCGGGGGTGGCGCTCGCTCGCACCCTCCCCTGGCTTCTGGGTCGAGGTCCATCGCTGGGAATCGTGGTGCAGATGCACGCCTCGGTGCTCCGAAACAAGGCCGCCATCCACGACCGCAGCGGGTCGCTGACGTGGGGGGAACTGGACGACCGGGCCAACCGGGCGGCGCACGCGCTGTGGAAACAGGGACTCAGAGGAAACGACCGCGTCGCCACGCTGCTGCGCAACGGGCGAGAGGCGATAGAGGTCGCTCTGGGGGCCCAGAAGTACGGGATCATCGCCTGCCCGCTGAACACCTGGGCGAAGCCCAAGGAGTTGAAGTCGACGGTGTCTTCGTCCGATCCGAAGCTTCTCGTTTATGACACCGCTCACGCCGACCAGGTGGAGAAATGCGTTCCGGAGGACATCCCGCTGGTGTTCGTGGGGGACGAGTCCAAGGCTCTCAAGGGGTCCATCGACTACGAGGACATCATTGCCGATCAACCTCCCGGTCCTCCTTCTCCGTTTACGCGCCAGCCCGGCTCACCGAAGGTGGTCATCCACACCTCCGGCACGACCGGCACCCCCAAGGGGGCGGCGCGCGATGCATCGGCTGCCGGGGTCGGCTCTCTCGCCAACCTCTTGAGCGTCGTTCCTTACCACCGCGACGACATTGTGGTCTGCCCCGCGCCGCTGTTCCATTCCTTCGGGCTCGCGACGTTTACGTTCGCGACCGTTCTCGGTTGCACGATGGTCTTGCCCGAGAAGTTCGATCCAGAACAGTCGCTGTCGCTGATCGAGGAGCACACTGCGACGGCCGCATCATTCGTGCCCATCATGATCAAGAGAATCCTCGGGCTCGAAGACCCGGTAAAGAAGCGCTACAACCTCTCCAGCCTCCGGATAGTCATGGCAAGCGGATCGGCGATGGGCGAGGAGGTCCGCAAAGGCGCCATGCAGCTTTTTGGCGACGTGCTCTACGACCTGTACGGATCCACCGAGGTTGGATGGGTCGCGATCGCCCGGCCCGAGGACATCTCGAGTCGTCCCAAGACCGTCGGCATGCCGGTCCCGGGTATTTCCATTGCGATCTTCGATTCGGATGGGAACGAGGCGCCGGCGGGCGAAACCGGTGAGATCTACGTGAAGAGCGAGGTCTTGTTCGAGGGCTATACGACGGGCGAGTCCAAGGACGAGCGCGAGGGCTACATGTCAATCGGCGACCTCGGGCACTTCGACGAGGACGGGTTCCTGTACGTGGACGGGCGAGCGGACGACATGGTCGTCGTCGGGGGAGAGAACATCTACCCGGTCGAGGTCGAGGAAGTTATCTCGGGGATCAAGGGAGTGGAGGACGTGGCGGTGGTGGGCGTTCCCGACGAGGAGTACGGCGAGGTCCTCGGGGCCTTCATCGTCGGCAGTGCCTCCGAGGAGGAGATCGAGAACAAGTGCAAGTCCGAGCTCGCCTCCTACAAGGTCCCCAAGAGAATCGAAAAGGTCGACGAGCTGCCCCGGACGTCGACCGGCAAGGTGGTCAAGAGGGAACTGCTCGAGAGCATCGGGCAGTGAAGGAAGAGTTCCGGCTGCGTCGAAAGTAGACTTCTGGCAGTAGTGACTTGACCGCGTTTCGTC
>JALZEK010000113.1 GCA_030862065.1 Actinomycetota bacterium
CGGTCAAGGTCGCCGACGAGCGCGAGGGCCGCGAGCGAACTCTGGTCGAGGAAATCCAGGATCCCGAGAAGGACCAGACCGATGCCGAACAAGCGGGGAAGCCCAAGCGCGAGAAAGCTCCCGCCGCACCTCGCATTACCTCGGCGGCGGCGGGCGAATCGACGCAGCCGAGTGGTCGAAGAAGACGCTCCAGGCGAAGGCGGAGGGGCAAGAAGTAAGAATTACGCGGCGGCGACCTGTACCTCACGGGAGAAAGTCAGCTCGAACGCGTAATTAGCACGCTGTTACGCACTCGGCGAGAATCCGCTTGGGCCCTCATCCTCCTCACGGCGCCGCAGTTCCTCGTCCCGGCGTTTGAGATCGTCTTCCCACTCTCGCAACCGTTTGGCGCGCTCGTCGAGTTCGGCCAAGAAGCGTGGGTCGTCCTCCGGGGCGATGACTCCAGCCGATCGTCTCGTCGTGCGATCCAGGCGACCACCACGGGGCTCCGGTCGGTAGGAGGAATCACCCGGGGCGAACCCAGCCTTCTCCGGGCGTCCCAGCAGCAGCCACGCGATCGACCCGATGGTTGGCAGGAAGATAACGATGAGAAGCCACGCGATCTTGGGGAGATTGCTGACCAACGCTTCATCGGTGGCGATGACGTCGAAGATGCAATAGATCCAGAGCGCCAGCAGCGCCAGTGCGACAAGTCCGCCGAAGATCATTCGCATCCTCCCTTACCCCGCACAATGGGAGTGGACCCGATCGGAGTCGAACCGACGACCTTCGCCATGCCATGGCGACGCTCTACCAGTTGAGCTACGGGCCCGAAGTTAGGCAAGTCTAATGCTTTATTGGTTTCCACAGCGAGGTGCTCACCCACGTCTTCGCCCACGGGCACCGGCCAGCAGTCAAGGATCCGGTGGGCCTGCAACTTGATACGTGGGGCCAATTGCGCGTGCGACCTAATCCTGCTGAGGCAAGGGATGCGTGATGTCGCCGCCCAAGATGCTCTGGACCTCCTGCGCGAGTGGCAGTGACCTCCGGATGGCCGCTTCGAACCACACCAACCAGTTATCTCCCTCCACCTGCGCTTCTCCGCCTTCGTACGGCTCGCTGTCCCCCGAGAAATGCCGGCCGTCCTCTTTGACGTGAATGTGCACCGTGGAGAATCCTCGTTGGCAAGTTGCTGTCGACTGACCGCTCGGCTCGCCGCTCCCTGTTGAAAAGTAAGGGTTCTTGCACCCGAAGCCGCCTTCCTGCAGTTCGGCAAAGACCTCCTCTGCAGTCCCATAGGGTCTAGTGAGGCGTTCGACGACGAGGTAGCCGACTACGCCGACCAGGACCGCAAGGATCACGATCCTCGTCCAGCGTCGCACCCGATCCGAGACGGCGGGCTCGGACCCGGTCTCGAGATCGGTTGTCGCAAGGACCAAAAGAAAGGTTTCATGCCTTGCTCCTGATATGGGTTCGCCGCTTCCGCTCCGGAGACCAGATCAACTTCATGAAGTGGAATCCCCTTCTGGCACCAGGTGACGGTCGAGGAACGATTCGATGGCCTCGTTTACCTCCGCGGGCTTCTCGATTACAGCACCGTGTGAAGCCCCGGGGATGAGGACGAGTTCCGAGTCGGGGATCTCATCCCGCATGTGTTCGGCCAGCAGTATCGGCGTGAACGTGTCGCGTTCTCCCGCGACGACGAGCGTCGGCACCTGCACGGTTGAGAGGACGTCTGCCGCGGAGTGGGTTCGCATCGCCTCGCCCATCATGAGCATCACCAGAGGGTCGAGATAGGCCATGTGACGGTAGTAGCTCGACATGTCCTCGAGCTTCGCGTCGGGCCCGAGCGCGCGGGTGAATTGCGCGATCTGATGGGTAAGGGCCGGGTTGACGAGAAGGAGGGCGCGCCACACCAGAACTATTGGACGCGGCGCCAACGTCAATCCGCTCCTAACTGCTCGGAAAACGGTCGAGAAGTCGTAGCCGTAGAAAGTCCGGATGGGACTCTCGTACGGCGCCGTCAGCATGACGAGAGCGGACAGCCGCGCCGGTATCTCGCGGTAAGCCTCGAGAATGATCTGCCCTCCCATGCTGTGACCGATCAGCGCCGTTTGCTCGATCCCTTCGGATTCGAGAATCGCCTCGAGGTCGCGGACCTGGTTCGGAATGGAGAAATCATCAGGGGTCAGGTTGCGGGCCCGATGGCCGGGGGCGCGCGGCGTTCCGGAAAGACCGAGCCCTCTGAGGTCGTACACGACGACTCGGTA
>JALZEK010000153.1 GCA_030862065.1 Actinomycetota bacterium
TGTCTTTTAAGGGACTCTTTGATGTTGTCGATGCCTGTACCGGCAATCGAGATTCGTCCAGAAGATTCACTCGTGCAAGCTACCGAAGTGAGAGCAAATGATCCACACACTTAAACACGACGGCCGCCGTCGACTGAGACTGAAAAGTCTTCGGGCCGGGTCCGAGCCAACAACGGTCGTAGATGCTCGGGCCGCTTCTCGGGAGGCGTGGACGATCGACCGGCTGAGCCGGATGCAGGCCCTCCGCGCGAGCGTCATTGCCGTGGTTCTGTGGACCGGCTTGTTCTCGGTCGGCACGATTGGGATCAGTCTCCGAGACACGGCTGCATTCACGGTCTTCTACGCGGCCCTGGTGGGTGCCACCGAGACGCTGAGACGGGCATGGGGAGGCGTCGGTGCCGTTTTGGCGGGAGCGATGCTCATTGCCGATGCGCTCTACCTAGCCTGGATCCTTCACACGAGTGGTGGAATTCTCAGTCCCCTACGATTCCTCGTCTACATCCACTTGATAGCAGTGACCCTTATGTTCTCTTACCGCACGGGAATCCTGATCGCGGTATTGCATTCCGTTCTCTTGTTCGCTGTGTACCAAACCCAAGTGACGGCCGGGGCATCTCCCGCTCTTCTCGCTGTCGGAGAGGGAGGGATGAGCCTCCACCAGTCGTGGCTGTTCAATACCCTAGCCTTCTGGATTGTCACCCTTGCGACGGCGCCGTTCTCCTCTTTGAACGAAAGAGAGTTGAGACGACGCAAGGCAGATCTCGAGGTTCTCACCGATATGACCAACGAAATCGAGAACCTGCGCGATCCGCGGGTGATTTCCGAAACCGTTCTGGAGCGAGTATGTGAGACATTCGAGTTTCACCGCGGTGTCGTGCTTGCCGTCCAGGAGAATCAACTCGTTTTGATGGCGCGTCGAGGGACGAGCCAGATGGTGCCGCCCTCGCCGCGGCTGGACAAACTCATCGACAGGGCCTGGGACGAACGCGAGGCGGTCTTGGTGGCCAGGCTGAAAGAGGAAACGGATCCCGCTCTTTCGGCGCTGCTGCCCTTCGGGCGGAACCTGCTGGTGGCACCTATGTTTGCCGACGGTCAGGCGTTCGGAGTTCTGGTGGTGGAGCGTGGGCAGGAAGACGAACCAGTTCTCGAACGCCGGATCATCTCGATGGTTATGCAATTTGCATCCCACGGAGCTCTGGCGATGCGGAATGCTTCGCTGCTCGAAGAGGTTCAAAGACTTGCCGAAACGGATGCCCTGACCGAAATCGCCAACCGGCGCTCCTTCGAGAAGGCGCTCGATCGTGAGATATCACGGTCGATGAGAAACGGGGAATCGTTCACTCTCGTGATGGTCGACCTCGACAACTTCAAATTCCTCAACGACCAATTCGGGCATCAGGCCGGTGATGAGCTGTTGCAAAAGGTCGGATCGGTTCTCCGGAAAGCGTGTCGCGAGTCCGATACTCCATCAAGGTACGGAGGAGAAGAGTTCGCGGTACTGCTCCCCGGTTGCGGTGTTCATCAATCCCTTGAGGCCGCCGAACGGCTTCGAGCGTTGATTGCAGGAGTGGATGGGCCTATGCGAATCACTGCCAGTGCCGGAGTCGCGACGTATCCGACCCAGGCGAGCACCGCCACCGGGTTGATCGAGGCCGCCGACGAGGCCCTCTACGAATCGAAGCGAGCGGGACGCGACCGCTCCACGCGCTCGTCCAGAAGGGTAGTTCGGGCGATGGAGTCTCTCGGCGAGGTCGGTTGAGCTTTTGCGGGTTTGGCTAAACGGTGATCAGTGCCCAGTCGCCCTTGTGGTCTGAGATGTAACCCGGGTCGCCCTTCTTGGCGTTGTACGTAACATCTCTTGAGGCGTTCACGATCCTCGGCTTTGCAAAGATGTAGTCGACCCTTTTGGGACGACCGTCTTTACTGGTTGCCTGCTCCTTGAGATCGGCGTTCGAGGTGCTGTTGGCCTCGTACACGGCGTCCTTGTATCCGAATTCGTCCGTGATGACCTTGTAAAAGCGAGCCTCATCGCAGACGACGGTCTCCCATCTCTGGTTCCGGCACCTGTTGTGACTGAACTCTCCTCCGATGACCCTCAGCTTGGGAGCCGGATACCTCTTCCTGAGAAAGCGTGAGGCCTTCTGCGTCCACTCCGTCCTTCTTCTATTTCCCAGACGGCTGTTCTTGAAGAAACCATTGTCGTTGAAGTGGATGGCCATTGCGGCCAGAGGTCGACCGGTTCCCCTTTCATTGAAGAGGCCATAGGCCTGGTGCTGAATCGTCCTTACCCCTTGAACTCTGTCGCTATCTTTTTGCTTCACCGTCATGTACCCGCCGTTGCGGAATTTGAGCGAGGATGCATTCATGATCAGCGCGCTGTTCATCTTTGTTACGGTCCAGCCGAGTCGATCCGGGTTTATCCACATGGATCTTTTGGGAGCCACCACCGCCCTGTAGGGCAGATTGAATCGAGCGGAGAGTGCGGAGGCGGTTTTCCGAGCGGCTCTGGGGCTGCTCTCCTGTAGCAGGAAAAGATCAGGCGAGTAATTGACCAGACCGCTCCATCTTCTCGCCATGTTTACAAGTTCGCGCGACCGTTGTTGGTCTCCAAAGTTCAAAAAGATGTCGTCGCGAACCTGGGTGTGGACCTCTTTGATGTTCTGGTTGATCACCAGGATCCGTCCTCGGGGGCTCGGAGGAAGGATGGCCCGCGTCTTGGGTCTCTCACACGAGGATCTCGTGCCGCCGCCGATGCCGGGATAGCAAGTGTCTACGCCGGTTCCGGCCCACAACTTGTCGTTGTCGGGTCCCCCGTCGAGGTAGTCGGATGCCGCGTTCCCGCTGATCACATCCGCTCCGGAGGCACCGATCAGGCGGTCACGGTCCTGGTGGCCGATGAGCGAATCATTGCCGGTCTCACCTCGCAGAAGGTCCCGGCCCGATTCGCCTCGCAAGCGGTCGTTGCCGGCGCGCCCGGACACCGTGTCGCCTCCTGAGCCGCCGTTCAGGAACTCATTGCCCGGTCCCCCGATGAGGATGTCGCGGTTCGCGTCGCCGTGAAGCGATACCCCGTTCAGGCGGGGCTCACCGACGAGAGCGGATCCCGCCGCCGACAGAAGGTCCTTGCCCTGCCCGGCCTTCACGATCACCGATTCGATCTCAGCCGTGTCGACGTCGGGTTTCGTGGCGGCTTTGTAAAGCGTTATCCCTTCACGGCCAACCGATATCGTGTTGTCGCGGGAGTTTCCAAAGACGGTCAGCGAATCCGATCCCGACCCGAGATCGACCAGGATAGGGATTCGGAACCCAGTCGAGGAACGGAACGCTCCGGTCCGCGGATCGACTACGAGCCGCTCGTCACCGGAGTTTCCTGTGACCCTTATCTCCGTGGTCGTCTCGGTCGTTGCTTGAAGAGGAGGAAAACCACACGGTTGACCGTCGATGAGGATCTTTCCCCCGGATCCGACGGAGATGACGACGCCCTCCCCCGGGTCGAGATTGATGGTGACGACGGGCTGCTCGAAGGCGCAGTCGGCCGGAGCCGCGGTCGAGAGATCGGCGTCGACCAGAGAAACGGCACCCGCCAGGATCAGAAGACAGCCGAGAAATCGAATGTTCTTACCGGGAAACCAGGTATTTCCCCCCCTGCTGCCGCCAGCCAGTGCCCTCAAAACTTCCCCTTACTCGATGTGAATCGGGCTCACGGGGTGGAACCCCGCCGCAACCGCACCTGAGATCATTTCAAACCGTCTGTGGCCCGAGGTAAATACGTAATTTGTCGTATTCGCTTTCGCGCGGTCGAATCCTCGTTCAGTCCGCGCCTATTGACTTGACCTGATTCACCCTGAACCCCGAGTCCTCGGAGCCGTCCACAAGCATAAGAAGCGCGGCCCCCGCTCCGCCAGGGGATTCCAGAAAAAAGGCGCAGCTGTGACCGGAACCCTGCGGCCGGCACCCCCTCAGCTCGTACCCGGGAGCCGCTCGCAGCCGGAAGAGCGAGTCGACGGCCGGGGACCCGGCCACCTCGAGGGCCCTCGGCCGGTCGTCATCGAGCCACGCCTGCAGAAGCCGCTCGGCGGCCTCACTCGGAGAAGACGCCGTTCCCGGTTCGGCTGTCTCCTCGGGGGAGTCATCCGGTGATCCGGGGGTGTCCGGCGACTCGTCCGCAACCGAGGGGGTCGATTCCTCGATACCGTCCTCGCCGGGGGATCCGTCGGACCCAGAGTCGCCCAGGGCGAGAGCGATCACCACACCTCCGGCCACCACGGCGATGACGGCACCAAACAGCAAGAACCGACGCACCAGGACCGAGCCTTTCGCTAAAGAGCCGTATCGATCCGAAGACTAGCCCCGACGGTTCGGTGTTCCGGGCCTGCGTCTAAGGGCGGCCATCCCCCGCGTCGTGGTCCTCGACGGGATCCGAAAGTAGGTCTTCGGTTGCGAAGGCACGGCTCCGCCGGGCAGTACCGGCGCCGCCTCCGGGGCGGCGGCGGCAAATCTCTTCCGCCGCCGACGCCGGCTTCTCGGCTCTGGGTTTTAGGTCTTACAGAGAGAGAAATATGGCTAGGGTCGCCAAGATGGCCAGACCGATGACGACGAGGCCCGGGCGAAACCGCGGCCCCCACGTTGTGCGCTCCATTTGGTACTCCCTTCCGCCGTGCGACACCGATAGACAAAACGTAGAAAGCGGCAGGGTCCGAATCCATACGTAATTCAGCGGATATTCGAGCGCAGGGGGGGCCGTTTTCCACCTTTCACGGGGGGTATCTCACTAGAGAGCAGTCGTGAGCTCAGCGCAGATGAGCTCGGATGGATCCAAAGGAGAGACAAGTGGCCCCACGACCGGAAGTTGAAAGGCGAAGGGCCCAGGCCGAGACCGATTCCTTAACCGGAGGGCCCGGGATCGTCGCAACGAAGAGTCAGGCCAGGGGCGCCCTCGCGGGAATTGCCGTTGGCGCGCTGGTGGGTCTCGTGATCGGGATCATCTTGGGGCTCATAATCGACGCGTTGATCGTGGCCCCCATCGTTACGACGGTGGCTGGGGCCGTCGTGGGAGGGGTGGCGGCCGGTGGCCAGAACCCCAAGCAGAAACTGGGATCGAAATCAGAGGCCGACTACTAGATCCCCGACTCGGGTCTTCTTAGGCCGGGCCGGCGCCCGGCGGTTTTACTAGATCGCGCGCCGTTTGACGGGCCGTTCCTGACGCGGCGCCGATCAAGGCCATCCACGCAGCCTTTTTCCCGGCTGGACCAGGTTGGTCGACCTGGGGCGGGTCCTCGCGTGTGATGAGGCGCCAAATCGTAGTTACGACGTAGGTCGCGAGCTTGACCGCGATGACTCCGGCAATGGTTGCCCCGATTGTTTGTAGCAGCGACGGTTTCTGAGGGATCGATCCGTCTATCTGTTCTTCTTCTACGTCTTCTGCCAAGCCGTCCCTCCAGGGATCGTTTGTTGACAATATGCCCTTGGAGCGACCGGCCTAAGCCTCCGCCATCTCTCGTCTCATGCCGACGAGGGCGTCGAGTTCCTCCCCTCCCTCGGCCGGACCGATGGCGATTATCCGATCACCCGCGGCGAGACTGAACGCTGGCTTCGGCCGGTAACTCCAGCGGCGGCCGCGCTGAACCGCCAGAATGAACATGCCGGTCTCGGTTTCGACGGCCAGTTCTCTGATGGACCTTCCATCCGCGGGCGACCCCTGAGAGACGACGGTCTCGTGGCCGACCTCGTCCGACTCGACCAGAGCGGCGGCGATCACGGGATGAAGCTCTTCGCCGTGCTCGACCATCCGCGTCATCTCCCGGGCCGAGTCGAAGATCATCTCGGAAGCGTGGGCCAACCGAATCAATCCTCGGAGATCGTCGGCGTTGCGGGCCTCTTGGGCACTGCGCAAGACCCAAGCCTCGAGCTCGTCGTGGATTGCGTCGGAACGATTCTCAAGATTGGCGACCTCCGCGGCCAGAGCGCGATCGTTGAACAGTAGAGATGAATAGGCCAGACCGACCGCGACCTCGGCCGAATTCTTCATCTCGACCAGCAGGTCTACCGCCTTGTCGAGGTCGTAAAGCGCGATGTCTGGACCCTCCTCAACTTGCGTTAGAGGAGGTGCGCCCATCAATTCCCTGGCCTTTGAGACTCCGTCTTCTGGTCCCTTGAGCAGCATCCGGTCGTCGGATGCGATCACGTAGGCGCCGCTGGGATCAAGGTTCCACTCTCCCCCGCGTCGGGCCGCGATCACCCACGTTCCCGTTTCGGTAGGCAGCGCCAGGTCTCGAAGTGCCTGGCCGACCGCAGGCGAGACCTCCCTGACCTTTACTCGCGAGACGATCTCGTCGGCGTGAAGCAGGTCTCGCCGAAGGTCCTCGATGATTCCCCACCCACTCGCCACGACGCGGGCAATGTCTTCCGCCGCGTCCGCGATCTTCTCCACTGCGGATGCGATCTCGAGGACGCCGGCCATGTGCTCTGCATCCTCGGGACTTCGGGCGGCCAGGATCGCCAGTTTCCTGAGCTGATGAAGCTGATCGAACATTCGCTCCTCAAGACGCCCGACCTCCTTGGCGAGGTCTGCGTCCGAGAAGAAGATCGCGGCATACGCCAGATCGACCATGAGTTCAGAGGAGTCCTTTATCTCCGAAAGGAACTCCTTGACGGTACTGGGGCCTTCTCCCGTGTCCAACTTTCCAACTCCCCCTTCCGTGAGTCAGGCTACTCCGAAAAGAATCAATGCGATCACGAGACAAATCACGCCGAGCAAGTCCATACCGCTCGTTACTAAGGGAATCGTTTGATTGTCTGGGTCAAAGCCAAACCGGTGTGACAGCACTGCCGCGTAATAACCGATGAAGCTTGCAACGATCGTTGCAAGCAGGCCACCGGTCATTACGAGCCCGAGGAATCGAAGTACTCCCGGGTAGTCCTGACCCAGCACCGTGGTAGCAGCCAGGGTGGACAGCGCCGTAATTGCATACACCGTGATGCCGAGCACAAGCACGATCGTGAAATCGAGCAGCGCCGCAGCGTCGGGCTTCGCCGACGGGGTCACGGCTCCCAAATGCAGCTTTGAACCGAGCCGCGCCGCGAGGATGCTTCCCAGCGCGCCCGTGTTCTCGAGAAAGCCTGGAAGCAGGACGAGAAGTGCAGGGAACGGGAGGAAGACGGCCTCCGTCCTCGGCTCGACGACGGTACCGGCGAGAACGTCGAGCATGATCGCCACGCACAGGATGGGAAAGCTCTGTCGAACTATCTGCCTGACCAGGGTGCGTTGGGTGACCCAGCCGAAAGTAAGCGCGACCGCTCCGGCCGCAAACGAGACCGCCCCCAGCGCCGGGCTGATCCAACTCCTTCCGACGAGATAGGACGCGGCCAGCACCGACGGAAGAGTCACCACGTCTCCGATCGCGGTGATCAGCGGGGCACCCACCGAGTCGAGATCCCATCCTCGACGAAACGACGTGACCGATAGCAGAACGGTGACTGCAAGCACGACCGCCGATGAGAGCAACCCCCCAACGAGCGCGACGACTATCAGATCCCACAGCGAAAGGGTCGCGATCCCCAGCAGCGCGGAGACGGCACGAGCCAGGGTTCCCATGGCGACCGCTGTGGCCACCGTCAGAAGGGTTGCCGAGAACACGTTTTGATACAGAAGGCTGGTCTTAGCGCGAGATACCTCAAAGAGTCCTGAATGGATTGACGTCCCGAGCCGCGCGGCGAGCGCTCCGAAGATGTTGCCCCGCATCCCAATGGAGACGGGGATCAAGACGAACAGTCCCGGGAGCTCCTCGATGCGGTTGCTCATCCCCGCGAGGACCAGCCCGGCGATGAGAGAGGTGAGAGCGGCAATGCAGACCGCCGTGAACCCCTGGCGCATGGTGACTCGCTCGGAGGCCCAGTAGTCCACGACCTGCCTGGCCGGATCCCGCACCCGCCTGGCGGTTCCGCGCACCGCCCGGGTGGGCGGCCCGAGCAGGGCGCGCACCAGCAGACCAATCAGTCTGATCGGCGTGGCCAGCGCTCCGAGCCTGGATCGCGCCATTACGTCTCCCTTGTGCCCCCGTTGGACGGGATGGAACTCCAAACCAGTTGGCTTTGTCTAATCGAATAGAGAGCGTCGGGCCGGTTTCCGCCCGTGCGGTGCGCCGAGGGCGCCGCGGTCGCCGGTTCGGACGGAGAGGAGCAACCCCATGGGCAAGCAATTCGCCGTTCGTGGATCAAAGCCCCAGCCGCTGCCGAGGGCGTCCAAGAAGTTTCCGCAGGGACGGGTCTGCGGGCATCCCGGCTGCAAGACAAAGCTTTCGACCTACAACCGCCGGGATAAGTGCTGGCTGCACGCCGAGATGAAGGTTCCTCGACTGAGAGGGCGCAAGCCCGCCGCCGGTTCCGCCTGACGCTCCACCGGCCACTAGAATCGTCCGGTCTGACACGACCGACCGAAGGCCCAGTGGTGAGATCGAAATCCGTTCTGGCTGCAGCGATGGTGTTGGCGGTCGCCCTAGTGCCCGCCACGGCCCTCGCGGCCACCAGCCGGTCGGAGGACCCGGTCTTCGCTCAGGAGGGTCGTGAGCCGGAGGCCGAGGGCCAGGATCCCGACGAGGAGGGCAGGACGGAAGAGGGCGAGGGTCAGGACGAGCCCGAGGCCGAGACCGGGGCCGGCGAGGGGGAAACGGAAGAAGCCGAAGAGGGAGGCCCGCCCTGGACCTATCAGATGGCCCGTATCTCGATTGCTCTGACCGTGCTTCTGGCTCTCGGCATGGGCTATCTCTACTATCGCCTCGTCGTCGTCCGCCGGCGAGGAGAAATCTGACCGCTAGGACGGCGGCGGTTATACAAAGGCGTGGCCGATCTCATTGATGCCCGGATCGCGCGGCTCGTAGCGCGCCGCTTTACCGGGGACGGCTCCGTCGCGGACTCCTATCTGGTCGAGACGCTTCGACGCGACCTCGCCACGGCCGTTCCCAAAGCCGAGGAGCTGGTCGCCAAGGAAAGCGGCATTCCTAGACCCGATCCCGTTAATTGGGCGATCGTCGATCGGGGCTCCTGGGTCGAGGCGAACATTTCCGGCATGGTCAGGCTTCTCTCGCCGTTGGAAAAATCGCTACGCCCCCGCCTTGAGGGCCTGGCCGTCCCGGTTAGAGTGGCGCAGAGAACGGCGATCTCCACCGAGGTCGGGGTCCTCCTCGGCTACGTCTCGCGGCGGGTCCTCGGCCAGTACGACGTGCTTGTCACAGAGACTCCTTCGCCTCCCGCCCCCACGCGAAGAACTCGGCGCAAGGCCCTTTCAAATGGGACGAACCTCTACTTCGTGGGGCAGAACATCGTCGAAACCGAACGAAAATTTGGATTCGTCCCTCGCGACTTTTCGTTATGGGTTGCCGTTCATGAAGTTACTCACCGTTTTCAGTTTGCGGGGGTTCCGTGGTTGAGCGGTCACTTCCTAAAGTTGGTGGAGAGCTATCTCGGTTCTCTTGAACTGGACGCGGGTGGACTCGCGGCGCGCTTGGCCTCGGCCGCCCGGAGGCTTTTGGCAGGCGACGTCCCCCCCGAGGAAAGGAATCCGATCTATTTGCTCTCCTCTGAAGAGCAAAAGAGAACTCTCGACGAGCTACAGGCCCTTATGTCGGTGGTGGAGGGGCACGGCAATTACGTCATGGACGCGATCGGCAGTCAGATCATCCCGTCCTTTCCCCGGATGCGTCGGGTCTTCGAACGTCGACGACAGCAGGTGACCGCGCTGCAGAGGATCATCAACCACGCCATCGGCCTCGAGATGAAGCTGAAGCAGTACGAGCTGGGCCAGTCCTTCTGCAATCACGTCGTCGAGAAGAAGGGGCCGGCCGCTCTGGCCGGTTTGTGGACCTCACCGTCTTCGTTCCCCACGATGGCGGAGTTGCGGGACCCCGACCGCTGGATCGGGCGTGTGGCATGAGCGATCCAAAGCTCTCGGCTGGTGAACTCCCGCTCGGGGGTCCCGGATTCGAGCTCGTCGAGAAGGCCAGGGAGGCAATCGACAGGTATCGCATGCTGGCGACCGATGAGGCCGTTCTGGTTGCGGTTTCGGGGGGGCCGGACTCGACCTGCCTTTTGGACGTGCTCCGGCGATTGGCGTCGAAGTTGGACATCTCGATTGTCGGTGTCGCCCATGTGGATCACGGACTGGCCGAAAAGTCGGAGGAGGTAGCGGCGCGCGTGTCCACTTTCGCGGCCGACGCCGGACTCGACGTCCACGTTGTCAGGGCTCCCGACCTCGAGGGACCAAACCTTCAGGCGAGGGCAAGAGAGTTTCGTTATGGGTTCTTCGAAACGATCGCTCGCAACACCGGTGCCGGCAAGATTGCGACCGGGCACACTCTCGACGACCGGGTCGAGACGACCCTCGCTCGCCTTCTGCACGGGGCGGGTACAGAGGGGCTCGCCGGGATCCCCCCCACGGAGGGGGTTCGGATTCGCCCTCTCATCTCGTGCCGAAGGGCCGAGACCCGGGCGTACTGTCGCCGGCGCGATCTTGAGTTCGACGACGACCCCGCCAACGAAGACCAGCGTTTCGAACGAGCTGCCGTGCGCCACCGGCTGGTTGAGTCGATCGAGGCCCACTGGGGGGAGGGGGCCGTGGAGGCCATCGCCTCGTCGGCGGAGCGATTGCGGGAGGACGCCGGGGCGCTGGACGCGCTTGCCGAGCGCCTCTTTTCGGAACTCGCGAAGAGCACAGACGAGAAAATCTCCTTCGAGAGACGGGCGTTCGCTGCGATCCCCAACGCCCTCAGGCGGCGCCTTCTGCAGTTGGCGGTGGGAAGGGTTCGGGACCGGGCCGGAGGAATCGACGCCGCTCTGGTTGCTCTCGACTCCCCGGACTTCTCGCAGGGCCGTTTTGCCGTTGCCTCGGGGGCCGAGATCATCATCACGAAAGAGGCCATCCACCTAGAACGTGTCACACCCCTTCCCTAAGATGATCGTGTGAATACCGAGGTCCACGAGGACATCGCCGAAGTCCTCGTAAGCGCAGATGAAATCCAGGACAAGATCTCCTACCTCGCGAAACAGATATCCGAGGACTATCGTGGCAAGGACGTCTTGCTGGTGGGGGTACTGAAGGGCGCCTTCGTTTTCATGGCCGATCTCGCCCGGCAGATTCAACTTCCGATCGAATTCGATTTCATGGCCGTGTCGAGTTATGGATCGGCAACGAAATCGTCAGGCGTCGTTCGAATCTTGAAGGACCTCGATTACGAGATCACGGGTCGACACGTTCTTCTGGTCGAAGACATCATCGATTCCGGTCTGACCATTTCTTACTTGTTGCGTTATCTCGAGGCACGCGGGCCGGCCTCGCTTGAGATTTGCTCGTTGTTCTGGAAGAAAGGCGAACAAGCGGTACCTCTGGAGGTCAAATATCCGGGCTTCGAATTGGAACCTGTATTCGTTGTTGGGTATGGGCTGGACTACGCCGAGACGTACCGAAACCTCCCCTACATAGGGGTCCTCAAGCCCTCTGCCTACGGAGCCGATAAGCCTAGATAAATCACCCGAAAGTGAGGTTTCGTAGCCACAATAGGCTGCTACGCTTTTCCTAATGAACAGAATCTTTCGTTCCGCTATCTTCTATCTAATTCTCGTCATCGCGGTTGTTTGGGTCTTCAACCTCTATCGCGCGAGGGCCGATCAACCTAAAGAGTTGACCGTTACTCAGTTCGATCAACTTCTTCAGAACGGCGAGATCTCCGAAGTCGAGTTCTTGACTAAAGACGAGAAAGCGGTCGGCGAGATCACCGACGGCGAGCCCTTTGAGGTTTTCCTCCCCAAGGACACCATCGACGACTTCTGGGAGGAGGCTCGAGCCGAGGGGGGCGCCGAGGTCAAGGCCGATCCCCAAGCGGGATCGGTTTGGCTCTCAGTGCTGTTCCAGTTTTTGCCCATCATCTTGATCGTCGGATTCTTCTTCTTCCTCATGCAGCAGATGCAGGGTGGCGGCAACAGGGTGATGTCGTTCGGTAAGGCCAAGGCGAGACTCGTCACGAAGGACCAACCGAAGATCACATTCTCCGACGTCGCCGGACTGGACGAGGCCGTGGAGGAGTTGCAAGAGATCAAGGAATATCTCGAAGCGCCCCAGAAGTTCCAGCAAATGGGCGCCAAGATTCCCAAAGGCGTTCTGCTCTTCGGACCCCCCGGGACGGGAAAGACCCTGCTGGCAAGGGCCGTGGCCGGAGAGGCCGGCGTGCCCTTCTTCTCGATATCCGGTTCCGACTTCGTCGAGATGTTCGTAGGAGTCGGGGCGAGCCGCGTTCGCGACCTTTTTGAGCAGGCCAAGGCCAACGCCCCATCGATCGTCTTCATGGATGAGATCGACGCGGTGGGTCGGCATCGCGGGGCGGGGCTCGGCGGTGGCCACGACGAGCGCGAGCAAACGCTTAATCAATTGCTCGTCGAGATGGACGGCTTCGATGTCAAGAGCGGGGTGATCCTGATCGCGGCCACCAACCGTCCCGACATCCTTGATCCCGCCCTTCTGCGTCCGGGACGCTTCGACCGACAGATAGTGGTCGACAGACCCGACCTCAGCGGCCGCACGGGGATCCTCAAGGTTCACACCCGCGGCAAGCCGTTGAGCAAAGACTTGGACGTAGAGGTTCTGGCCAGACGCACTCCCGGTTTCACGGGAGCCGATCTCGCCAACGTCGTAAATGAGGCCGCTCTGCTGGCCGCCCGGTTCAATCGTCCCGAGATCGGGATGGTCGAACTCGAGGAGGCGATCGATCGAGTCGTCGCCGGCCCCCAGCGCCGCAGCCGCGTCATCTCTGACAAGGAAAAGAAGGTGATCGCCTATCACGAGTCCGGGCACGCCCTCGTTTCACACGCTCTGCCAAACGCCGATCCGGTCCACAAGGTCTCGATCATTTCCAGAGGTCAGGCGCTCGGATACACACTTACGCTCCCTACCGAGGACAAGTTCCTGGTCAGCCGGTCCGAACTTATCGACGAGCTCGCGATGATCATGGGCGGTCGGGTCGCCGAGGAGATCGTCTTCGACGAACCCACCACCGGAGCCCAAAACGACATCCAAAAAGCCACCCTGATCGCCAAGCAAATGGTCACCCAGTACGGGATGTCGGATCTCGGGCCTCTGGCGCTGGGCCAGAACGAGGCTCAGCCCTTCCTGGGCCGCGACTTCGGGCACATCCAGGACTACTCTGACGTCGTCGCCGCCAAGATCGACGCCGAGGTGCACCGGTTCATCGAAGAAGCACACGATGAGGCCAAGGACATCATCCTCAAGTACCGCGACAAGCTGGATCTCATGGTCGAGCGCTTGCTCGAGAAGGAGTCGGTCGAAAAAGAAGAGGTCCAGGAGATCTTCGCCGAGGTCGCCAAGCAAACTCCGGTGAACCCCGTCGAACGCTACAAGCTTCGTCGGAAGTCCCGTGAGGAAGGGGAGAAGCCGGCCGGCGAGCCCAAGCGCAAGCGAATCCCCCGGCCCGCACCGAAGCCCCGTCTCGGCGAGGCCTAAGTGCGAAGGGCCTGCGGGCGGGCATCGCCTCCGTCGCGGTCCTCGAAGACTCCGAAGCCCGCCTCGGCGATATCTAGCCAGTCCGCGGCCTTCGCGCAGGCATCCCCTCCGTCGCGGTCCTCGACGACATCCGAAGCATCGCTTCGTTTGCCGTCTGCGGAGGCACGGCTCCGCCGGGTTAGG
>JALZEK010000163.1 GCA_030862065.1 Actinomycetota bacterium
AATCCAAAATCGATCGCGATCCCCGACGGCGCCAAGAAGGAGGCGCTCGAGTCGAGAGCCATGCGCGAACAGACGGCCGAGCTGCTCGCCGGAATGGGCTTCAAGGCCCCCGCCTCCAATGCCCTTCTGGTCGCTCCGAAGGAATCCGCGACCGGGAACCCGCTCGAGATCGGGGCTCCTCAAGTCGGCTACGCGAACCCGGCCTTCTTCATGGACGTCGACGTCCACGCTCCCGGCGTCGACATACGGGGACCGGCCGTGCCCGGGGCCTCGGCTCTCGTCCCCCTCGGGCGGGGGCCCGATTACGGGTGGACCTTGACGACCGGGTACTCGGACGCGGTCGACGTCCGGGCCGAGAAGCTCTGCAACCCCGACGGCAAGGGCAAGGTCACCCGGCAGTCAACCGGCTATCTGTTCAAGGGCAAGTGCCGGAAGATGGAGTCGCGCGACGAAGAGTTCCTCGTCAAGCCGAGCCCCGCCGACCCGGGGGCGCCGAGCATCGAGAGCCGGACCTTCTATCGAACCGTGCACGGGCCCGTCTTCAAACGTTCGAAGGTCGGCGGTGAGCCTGTCGCTTTCGTCAAGGAACGCTTCTTCTGGAAGCGCGAGCTCGACTCGATCCCATCGTTCTACAAGTGGAACGTCGACGCGTCGTCGTTGTCGGACTTCAGGAACGCGGCGCGCGACTTCACGATGAGTTTCAACTCCTTCTATGCGAACCACAAACACATCGGATACTTCCACGTCGGTATGTATCCGCGCCGTACCCCCGGCGTACACCCCGCCCTGCCCGTGTGGGGGACGGGACGGTGGGAGTGGAAGGGCCGCATCCCGTTCTCCAGCCATCCGAAGACCGTCGACCCCGCTCAGGGATGGGTGGCGAACTGGAATAACAAACCCGCGGCGGCATGGGACAACTTCGACGCGCCGAAGTGGGGGCCGATACATCGAGTCGAGTTGCTGGCCGACAAGATGAAACGGCTAACGAAGGGACGCGCCAAGCTCGAGCTCTCGGACATAGTCGATGTCATCCGCAAAGTTGCCACGCAGGACACGCGCGGCCTCTATCTCGGACCGAAGATGGTCCGCGCCGCAGGCGGGCTCGCGAAAGCGGGTTCGGAGAAGGGCGCAGTTGCTCTCGTAAAGGGCTGGATCGAGGCCGGAGCCCATCGGGCCAACGAGAACGACGACGACGATATGGACGCGGGGGCCGCCGTGGCCATCTTCGATACGTGGTACAGCGCGCTCGTTCACAAGGTCTTCGACGACGAGCTCGGCAAGGACGGCTACAGGCTGCTGCCCGCTCCCGTGTTCGACCACGACATGTGGTTCGACTTCTCGTCCTATCTGAAAAACGTGTTCGACGACCGCGCCCGAAAGAGGCTGGCGCGCAACTACTGCGACAACATCGAAACCAAGGGCCGGGAGAGTTGCGCCAAGGTAATCTTCGCCGCGCTTCAGGACGCCCTGGCCGAACTCAAGAAGGAACAGGGCGAGGACATGTCGGCGTGGACGGTGCCGGCCGAGTGGATCCGGTTCTCGAACCAGGGGGCCGGCTCCGTGCCGGCGATCCCATGGCAGAACCGGGGCACGCACAACCACGTGATCGAGATCCTCAGGAATTCGTGAGCCGCAGAGGCCGCCCGGTCGTCGCGGCTTCTTTGGCTCTGGTGCTGTCCGCCACGCCCGGCGGGGCGTCGGCATCGATCGGTGGTGGTGGGGGATCCCGGCCGCGTTTCTCGGTCGATTCGCCCTTTATCCGCGACGCCGAGGGCCGGGCGCGCTTCTTTCACGGCGTAAACGCGGTCTGGAAGCTCAAGCCTTACTACCCGCCGAGCTCGGTCTTCGGAACGGCCAGGAGCAAGAGCTACTTCGATCGGCGAGACGCGCGGTTTCTGGCGCGCACCGGCCTGAACAGCGTGCGACTGGGAGTCCTCTTCGTCGGAGTGGAGCCGAAGCACGACAAATTCGACAACAGCTACCTCAGAAGGATGGAGGCCATCACAAAGATGCTCGCGAAAGAGGGCGTAACGGTGATGGTGGACTTTCACCAGGATATGTACAACGAGAAGTTCGACGGCGAGGGGTTTCCGGACTGGTCCGTCCACGACGACGGGATTCCTCCTACCAACTGCTGCGGATTCCCCGGCAACTACTTCACCCCGGCGGTCCGCAGGACCTTCGACAACCTCTGGGACAACACCGCGGATCTGCACGACGAGTACAGAGACGCGTGGAAGCACGTCGTGGTCCGCTTCAAAGACGAGCCAAACGTTATCGGCTACGACCTGCTGAACGAGCCCTGGCCGGGCAGCCAGACCGAGAGCTGCGCCAACCCGCAGGGGTGCCCGGTGTTCGACACGGAAAAGCTCCAACCCTTTTTCGAGCACGTCATGGCGGGGATCCGCAAGGTCGATCCCACCGGGATCATCTGGTGGGATCCGAACGTCATCACCAACAGCGGGGCCATGAACAACGTCGGATTGCTCAGTCCCATCGAACCGAACGTGAACCAGGGCATCTCCTTCCACATCTATTGCATCGCGGGAAGCCCGAGTACCGGAATCCGGCCGGGCGACGATCCCAGTTGCCCCCGATCGGAGCCGTTCGCCTTCTCCAACCAGCATGCGGCCGCGGCCCGAAACGACTCGTCGTTGTTCCTGACCGAGTTCGGAGCGTCCGATGACCGCCGAGACATTCGACGCGTCACGCGCCTCGCCGACCAGAACATGGTCTCGTGGCATTACTGGCATTACGGGGAGTGGAAGGACCCGACGACGACGGGAACCGGCGGAGCACAGGGTCTTTTCAAAGACGACCTCAAGCGTCCCGAGACGCTCAAGCAACTGAAGGCGCACCTGCTGATACGCACCTACCCACAGGCCGTCGCCGGCGACCCCGAGTCGTTCCGATTCCGGCCCTGGACCAACAATCGCCGCTTCATCCTGACCTTCAACGCGGATCCGAAGATCTCGGCCCCGACGGTGGTCTTCGTTCCCGTGGGCCGGCACTACCGGGGGGACTACGAGGTCTCGGTCGAGGGCCCCGCCCGAGTCGTATCGGCCGACGACGCGCGCCGGCTCAAACTCAAGAACACCGGAGCGGGCGAGGTCTCGGTGGAGGTCGTCCGGGCCGACTAGTTTTTCCTGGATGACCGAGCCAACTCGCCGATTGCGAATCGCGGTCCTCACAATCTGCGCCTTCGTCGCGGCATGTGATGCCGGCGGAGAAAAAAATGAACAGTCTCGGCCTCTGGACAAGGCCGATGTGATCGCCCGGGTCGACAAGCTGTGTTCCGAGGGGCGGACGCGAATCGAGGACCTCGATCCGCCCAAGAGTTTGGCCGAGAGCGCCGACTTCCTGTCCCGCTTGCTGCCGGTCGTCGAGGATCAGCTCGACAAGATCCGGCTGGTGGGGCCGATTCCCGCAAAGGACCGGGACGTCTACCTGCGCTGGCTCAGGGCCCGACAGGGCATCGTCGAGACCACTCGACGGATGATCGACGCGGCGGAGAAAAAAGACGAACTGATGTTTCGCCAACTCGCAGCCGAGCAGGACCTCCTCGACGAGGTCGCCGACGACGCGGCGGAAGACTACGGGTTCAAGGTCTGTGGGCGGGCCGAATCCCGTCCGGAGGCGAACGGGTAACACCAGTGTCCGCCCGATGGTGGGCTCGGATCGGGCCGACGCGGTCGTAGCATCGGGCCGATGCGCACCCTCGTTGTCGACGACGAGCAGCAGATGATTGCCCTCCTTCGGAGGGTCCTCGAGCGCGAGGGCCACGAGATTGAGATCGCAAAGACGGGGCGCGACGCGCTCGCCAAGGCCTCGACGGGGCTCTATGACACGATCGTGCTCGACATTCTCATTCCGCCACCCGACGGGCTCGAGGTGTGTCGCCGGTTGAGGGCCCGCGACGACTGGACCCCGATCCTGTTGCTTACGGGGAAGGGCGACGTCCAGGACAAGGTCCTGGGACTGGACGCGGGCGCCGATGACTACCTTGCCAAGCCGTTCGCCGCATCCGAGCTGGTGGCGAGGCTCCGGTCTCTCACGCGTCGCGTTTCACGGAAGCGCACGCAGCCACTGCGATCGGGGGATCTGACGCTCGACCCGGTCGGGCGATACGTGTCCCGGGGAGACAAGAACATCGATCTGACCCCCACGGAGTTCACTCTGCTCGAGCTGTTCCTCTTGCACCCCGACGAGGTCTTGACCCGAAGAACGATCCTCGACCACGTCTGGGACTTCGCCTACGACGGAACTTCCAACATCGTCGACGTCTACGTCCGCTATCTTCGGGACAAGATCGACAAACCCTTTGGGGTCACCTCCATCGAGACCGTGCGGGGCGTGGGTTACCGATGGATCCACCCGATTGAACGCACCACCGGATAGGACTTCGTCCTTTCCAGAGCTTGATCGAGGCGCATTCTCATCGTTTTCTCATCCCACAGGGGAAAAATCTGCCTACATCGATCAAAGCGCACGAGGCGAACGCGGGGCTGCGCCGCCCTTCAGTGGCTCGATCCACCCGCTTCGTCAGAGGGGCGCATGGAAAACAAGATGGGCTCAAGCGACGCTCGCACCGGCCTTGCGACTCTGGTCGAAGAGCAGGATTTCGAGCGAACGGAGGCGCTTCTCTCCGGCCAGGCTGAGATTCTCGAAGGTATTGCCTCCGGCGCGGGACTCGACCAAACTCTCGACGCGTTGGTTCGCATGCTCGAGACGCTCACCGCCCCAGCGCAGTGCTCGATCCTTCTACTCGACGAAACCGAATCGAAGTTGGTTCATGGAGCCGCGCCCAGCCTTCCGCGCGATTTCACAGAGGCGATAGACGGGATCGAGATCGGCCCGCACGTCGGGTCCTGCGGGACCTCCGCCTACACCGGATCCCCGGACTTTGTGACCGACATCAAGAAGGACGAGCGCTGCAAGAGATTCCGCAAGATTGCTCTTTCCCACGGGCTGCGCGCCTGTTGGTCGGTGCCGATCCGCACGAGCGATGGAGTCGTGGGAACGTTTGCCGTCTATCACGACAAGCCTGCCTCTCCCACGCCGGCCGATGTGGCGATCATCGAGCACTCGGCAAAGCTGGCGGCCATCGCAATCGAACGGGACAGAACTCGGCAGGATCTATTGCGCGGCGAGGAAAGGTTTCGACTTCTGGTTCAGAACTCCTGGGATGCGATCTCGCTCGTCGACAAGGAGGGGGTCTTTAGGTACGCGGGTCCTGCCGTTAGCCGCATTACCGGATTCGAACCGGAAGAGATCGTAGGGAGGTCGGGCTTCGACTTCGTCCATCCCACCGATCTTCCAAATGTGCAGCGAGCGCATGTACGAATGCTCGAGGGATCTCAAACCGAGACGCTGGAGTTGCGGGTGCTGCGCAAAGACGAATCCTGGGTCTGGGTCGAACTGCGCGCCACCAACTGTCTCGCGGATCCCAGCATCGAGGGAATCGTCCTCAACTATCACGACATCACCAAACGCAAGCTCATGCAGGAGGAGCAGACTCGCCGAGAGGCCAGCCTGCGATTTCTGTTGGAAGAGCTTCCCGGCACACTCTGGACGACGGATACCGACTTGATCGTGACATCCGGGACGGGCCGGGGCATTCGCGCGATGGGGCTCGATCCCGAAGAGACCGCTGGTTCGAATATCACCGAGTGGGTGGGAAGCGATCGCTCTTTCACGCCCTACGCGGCGCACGTGAACGCGTTGAAGGGGAAGTCGACCTCCTACGACATGGAATTCAGGGAACGCCGGCTGAAGTGCAGGGTCGAGCCACTCCGGGACGAGAACGGCGAGATAACCGGGACCATCGGGATGAGTTTCGACGTGACAGATTTCGAGCATGTGAAAGAGGCACGGCAGCGGCTCGCGGCGGTCCTCGAGGTATCGAGCGATGTCGTGATCGTCACCTCTCCAGAGGGCGTGGTGCTCGTGCTCAATGCTGCGGGGAGAGCCTTGCTCGGGAAGGACGACGGCGACTCTCTCGAGGACGTCGATCTCGGCGATCTCTATCCCGATTGGTCAAAAAGGATCATCGAGGAGGAGGCGCTTCCGTCGGCTCGCGAGAGGGGGGTCTGGGTGGGAGAGCTGTCTCACGTCGACCGCCACGGCCGGGAGATCCCCGTTTCGCAGATGGTCGTTGCGCACCGCGACGAGAAGGGCGAGATTGATTTCTATGCCTATGTCGGGCGCGACATCTCCGAGAGGCAGGCGATAGAAGCGCAGCTGTTGCACGCGCAGAAGATGGAGGTCGTGGGCCGGCTGGCGGGTGGCGTCGCCCACGACTTCAACAACCTCCTCTCCGTGATCATCAACTATGTCGGGTTCCTGCGAGAGGAGATCCACTCGCTGGACCCGCGCACGGACTACCTCGACGAGATTCAGCGTGCCGGCGAGAGGGGCGCCAAATTGGTTTCGCGGCTGTTGGCATTCTCTCGTCGCGACGTATCCAGTCCCCAGCCATTAATCATCAGCGACTTGGTAATCGAAATCGAGGCCCTGTTGCGTCAGACGCTCAGGGAGGACATCGATCTGGAAATCAAAGCGGAGGGTGGTCTGTGGCCGATCAAGGGCGATTCCGGCCAGATCGAGCGCGTCCTCATGAACCTCGCCACGAACGCGCGGGATGCCATCGACGGCCGCGGCAATGTCTCGATCGAGCTAACTAACATTCCCGCCGAAGATCTCAAGAACGCCGCCAAGCACGGGATGGCCGTCGTCGATTACGTGCGATTGAATTTTTCGGACGACGGATCCGGGATGGGTGACGACGTTATGGACCACATCTTCGAGCCCTTCTTCACCACGAAGAAAAGAGAGGAAGGGACGGGCCTGGGTTTGTCAATCGTCTACGGGATCGTGAAGAACCTGGGGGGCCACGTGACCGTCGCTTCGGAACCGGGGAAGGGAACGACCTTCTCCCTTTACTTCCCCAGCACGTTCCTCTCCGGCCCTCAAGCAGAGGGGGGCCCGGAGAAAACGAAGGCTCGGGGCGGAACCGAGCGGGTCCTCGTCGTTGAGGACGAAGCCGCGATAAGACGGCTGATGGTAAAGATTCTCGCCAGGGCCGGCTACGACGTCGTCGCATCCGGGGGGGCCGACGAGGCATTCGAGTTGATGAAGGACCGGGAGAGGCCGTTCGACCTGTTGATCACCGACGTCGTAATGCCCGGCCTCTCCGGCAACGAACTCGCCGCGGAGTTGCGCGACAGATACGGGGGGCTCAAGGTCCTGTTCATGTCGGGATATTCGGGAGAGGTCGTGGGGGACATACCGGAAGCCGCCTTTATTCCAAAGCCCTTCGACAAGGACCAGTTGTTGGAGAAAGTGCGCCGGGTGCTGGCCTCCGAATAACCGGGCCGCCCTCGTCGCTCGGCCTTCTTTTCGGCTCCGGTACCATTCTTCAAACATCTGGAATCGCCCCTCACGAGGAGGTGCCCGGGCGAGATGACCGAAGTCGACCCGAGAAAGCTCCCCGAGGTGCCTGAACTCATGATCGCCGGGCCCGGCGAGCTTCACGAGGAAGACCTCGACGTCTTGGGACGGCAGGTCATCGCCCACTACGGAAAGCTGTGGACGCAGCTTCACCAGGACACCCTCGAGCTCCTCGGGACCGTTCTCGACGCCGACGACACGCCCTATCTCATCCCCGGGACCGGCACGACGTGTCTGGACGCGGCAGTGGCGAACCTCTTCGAACCCGGCCAGCGCGTGGTCGTTGCGAACACCGGGTTTTTCGGCAACCGCCTTATGGAGATCGCAAGGGCTCACCTTTTGGACGTGGTCGAGGTCCCGGTCGAGGTCGGCGCCCCGGCCGACCCGAGTGCAGTCGAGGCCGCGGCCGATGGTGCCGACGGAATCGTGTCGGTGCACGTCGAAACCGCCACCGGAGTGCGCCATCCGATAGCGGAGTTGGCGTCCGTCGCCCACCGGGTCGGGGCCATCTACTTGGTCGATGGGATCGCGTCGGTCGGAGGTGAGCTCGCCCGGGTCGACTCGATGGCAATCGACGCTCTCGTTACCGGGACTCAAAAGGGTCTCGAGGCGCCGCCGGGACTCGGCATCCTCGCTCTGTCCGAACGGGGCCGTGCCCGGGTCGAGGAGCGCAGCAAGCGGCCGGAGACGTGGTACCTCGATCTCAAGGTTTGGGACTGGTATCGGGCGGAATGGGGGGCCTGGCACCCTCACCCCGTCACGATGCCGACCAACCTGGTGCTCGCTCTCAACTCGA
>JALZEK010000173.1 GCA_030862065.1 Actinomycetota bacterium
CTCGAAGGGCTCTGCTTCGCCCTTTGCCCTGGCCTTTTTGTTGAGCCGATCGGCCTCCGCCTCGGCCCGGTTAACGATCGGGGTACCGACGTGGGGCTCCAGGGCGAGATCGATGTGGACCATGCCGAGCTCGTCGGAATGGCTGTGGGCGAAGCGGGCGGCTCGCTGGCGGGCCGCTAGGCCGTTGTGCTGTTCGGCCTCGAGCTTGGTGGCCCGGGCCCTGTCCTTGAGTACGTGGAAGCTCTCCTTTTGGGCCACATCCACGAGCTCCGCGGCCGCCCCGGGAGAAGATTGCTCGGCCTTGGCGATCTCGCTGGCCTGGTCCAAAGAGATGGCGCCGCGCTGCAAGGCCGAGCTCAGATCGGCGGAGTGGCCCAGGACCCTGGCCGTGTCGACCACGACTTTGGCCTTGCCCACCGAGGTCCCGGTGACCCGGGCTAGCGCGGACGCGTTATCCAGCTTGCGGGCCAGGGCAGCCACCCCGAAGGCTGCGAGCTTTTCGGCCCGGGCATAGGCCGCGAGCAGCTTTCGGGCATCCGGTGCGGTCAACAGCTCGGGCTCAAGCTTGGCGTTTGCTTTTTCCAGCAACTCGGTGGCCTGATCGAGAATCTCGGATTCCATGGTCGTGATTATGAAAAGGCCCTGCGACACTTTCGCCACGAAAACACCTGCCCGTAGAAAAAACTTCCGATTTTTTTCGACAAGACTTCGACTCCACCGGCAGCACCGCCAGGGTGTGGTCTACGTCACATCCGGCAGCAGGGCAGAGCCCACAGTGTCACACCGTGATCCTTCAGCAGACCTGCAGGAACTATCCCTTTGAAGGCAGTAGTCCCTAAACTGGGTCTATAGCCCTGATTGCGTTGTCGGCCCTGGAATACGTGGTCGTTCTCTTGCTTTTGGAGTTCGACTATCACAGGACGAAACGAATCGACCCCGTTCTGAACATGCTTGAGGCCGAGGTTGTCCCAAGGGTTGCGCCCTGTTTCCTCCAGAGGGATTGCTCTCACTTCGCTTGGTGTTGATCCATGTCTGCTTACGATCATGGGCGCCTTCAAGGAGTGGTTCCCGGCGAAAAAGGACGACGAAGACCGAATTGGCGTCGTTGCAACCCGACCCCGAAAGCCTTAGGCGCTGACCCGGTCGTGCATATCGCGGACGGACGCGGAAACCGCCCGTTGTTGTGTTCTTTATAAACCGGGGCTTCGGACTCAACCCGACAAGATGAAAACTCTCTGTGGGCACCCGCTCCCGCGACAGCTCCGGTGCCGCCGGAAAGTTGCTGACCTCGACCTCAGGAGTGTCATCCTTCGATGCCTCATCGCAGCTCACAAGATTGATCAGCATGATCAAGGCGAGGGCATTCAAGTTCCGGGTCATTGTCTTAGAGACTTACCATTCGCCAAGAAAGTTGCATCAACCTTCGCAAGGTAGGAGCCTAGGAGGTGGCGAATTTAGGACTGGACTCCCGTAAAGGCAAGCAGGCTCATCGTATTGAGCGTCATGTGAAAGGCCAATGCTGGAAAGAGACTGCGAGTGGCATACACCAAGGTTGCAGCGGCGATGCCGAATACGAACCGAGAAGGTATGCCCGCCGGTTGCAGATGGAGTATTGCGAAGAGAAGCGCCGTGAGAGACACAGCGATGGAAGGACGTAAGAAGCTGCCGAAATAACGCAGCAAAATCCCACGGTACAGCACCTCCTCGATTGCGGGCGCCAAAATGACGGTGGTTAGGGCGAGGCCGAGCACGTCAAGTCCCTCCGGCGGTGCCTCTCTCCCCCACCAGTAAGCGCTCGAGGTAGGAACTTCGATCAGGACGCTCACGAGTCCCCATACGATGCGATCAACGACGGTGAAGAGAAACGCACCGGGAACGGTAAAGAGGACGACCACAGGAGACACCGCGCGAAGGAACACGTCTTCCCGCGAACCTTTGCGATGAACCGTGAAAAACCAGATGGGGCCGAGAACAGCCACCGCGAGCACCCCAAACCACGCCAAATCTAAAGCAAGCGGCGACAGATCTCCTACAACCCAATCCCTCCACAAGAAAAAGACGAAAGCAGCCAGAGCAAGAGCCGCAACGAGGACTCCTGCCGCTAGGTCCCGAGCACCCCAAGGACACGGCGGAAGTGACGCCATCTCTTCACGGGTTTCATCTGTCTGCGCTGGGTGTGGCCGGTCGAAAACGGGCTCCTCAACTGATTCGTCGAGGACGGCACCCTGAGCGCCCTCCAATCTTGCCTTGGCGGCACCTAAATCATCATTCTCGACCAACACCACGAACGGAGTGGCTGGGCCGACGGCCCCAATACCAGTCGCTATCCCAGCTGGAGTTCTAATGATGAAGCGAATCCCCTCGTCTTTTAGTAACCGCGTCACGAAGTCGTACTCGATAGATCCTCTGCCTCGAAAGACTTCAACTTCGCCCATAGGTCGGTCTTTACCCAATGCGGGGCGGTAGTAGAAATCGTCGGTCTAGTCTCGCCGAGATCGGTAGTCAAAGACGCGTAATCCCGGTAGCAGCTCTCAAGTCATAGTGTCAGGGAAAACAGTCAACTCGTCACTCCACTTTTATCTGGGTCCGAAGCTCATTGGGGAAATCCTCCAGCGTGTATGTGCGTCCGGATTCAAACTTGATCTCCACTAGGACCGATGTACCTGGCTCGATCGCCTGCAGGCCCCCCGGGAAGACCGCCGGAGCCGGCGTCTCGTAACCGCTACCGAACCAACGGCCGAGGTCCCTCTCGCCTTTCCCGGGCTCGAAGGAGACGAACGCGAACTCATGGGGCTTAGTGCCGTCGTTCACCAGTTCGATCGTGTGTTTCCCCGCCGTTATCTCTGGAACCTGGAAGCCTTCGTCGGTCGCCGTGATGGTCAGATCAGGCTGCGGAGGTTCCGCTTCGGACCTGCCACGGACACTGAATACCTTCACCATGCCTTCGCTCGCATGGGACTCACCCTCGGGGGTCGGGAGGAAGCACCAGAAGACGTACTGCCCTTCATCGAGATCCCGCGTCATGGAGGTGGTGATCTCTGGGCTCACGACAGGGATTCCCGCGAGGTCTTTCGTCCAATCCGGTGGTTGGCCCGTTCGCAGAGCCTTCATTACGTCATCGATCGTGCGGTTCTCGGGAAGCGCTGCAAATCCCATCTCGTGAGGCAGATCGCCCGTGTTCACGGCTTCGAACGTCACCGTCCCACCGACAACCTCGTCGGGCATATCGAAGGCGTACTCCGTCAATCCAACCTCGACCAGGTTCGCCTTCGGTTCTGCGGGCGCGCCGCCGCCCTGCGCTCCGTTTCCCTCGCCCTCTCCTCCGCAAGACACTGCGAGGGTAGATACACAGGCCTTAACAAGGATCCCAGTCTTCGCCTTCGTCAAGATGTTGCGCATCAAACCCACCTCCACCTGGCACGGAACTTCAGAGACCGACCTTATAGGAAGGTACCTTCCTATGCCACGACGGAGGGGGTCCTACCTCCGAAAGCGGCGCCAGGCGCCAACGACCGCCATGAGCATGCTTCCGCCGGCGGCACAGAACCAGAGGCCGTACGCAGCGTTGCCGACGAGTGTGTGAGTCCCGGTGGCATGTTGCACGGTGGCGAGGGTCAAGAGCAGGACCGCGATCACGCCGAGATGCACCGCGGGGCGCAACCACGGAGCAACTAGTCCCTGCCGGCAGCGCCAGACGACGTCCGCCGGCGCTCCGACCGCGGCACGGCGCAGGATCTCTCGTCCCGACACCCCAGCGGCGCGACTCTCCCAGACGTCAGAGCGAAGCTCGTCCCGGCGTTCGGACGCGGTCGTGTCCGGCAACCCGATCGTGTAGCAGCGCACCCATCGCTCGACGAGTCGCTCCGAGAGAGGTCTGCGACTCAAGGTGTGGCCCGCCTGGGTGTGAGTTGTTCGCCGGAGCCTGCGCGTCGCTCCTCCGATTCAACCGCGAGACGTCCTGCGTCCGTGATGCGGTAGAGACGGCGTCTGGGACGACCCGCGAGTTCGGCCGCGTCCGGATCCTCCCAACGCGACTCGAGGAATCCTTCTTTGCGCAGACGATCGAGAGCCTTGTAAAGCGTTCCATAGCCGATGAGTCGGTTCGCTTCGTCCTCGGAGGCTAATCGTCGTGCAAGGGCGAATCCGTGAATTTCCTCGCGCCCCGTTGCCGCGACTGCCAGGATGCGACGCTCCAGCGGCAGCAACTCATCCTGCTTCCGTCTCACGGGGGGAAGCCTAATGACTTCCGCAGGCCCTTGACGAGCGAACGGCGGATATCTATCAGTACCAGGGTTGACAAAAGGCCGGCAAGGCCACCGCCGAGTAGAGACCGTCTACATCAAGGACGAGGAGACGTTGGCCACGTCCCAGGTCGTCAAGGTCATCCATATGCCCGCCCTCATCGTTCCTCCTGGACGCGCCACCTCGCTGCTCGTCAACTCAGCTGGTCAAAGTGACTTGATGAACGTCGCTCGGACGATGCCTTTCGTCCCGCGCACTGCCCCTAGTTCCAATGCGGGGCCCTCGCCGGCCAACGCGACGAGCACGTCGACCATGGGATCGACCACCGCGGGATCGAACATGTCGGCGACTCGTCGTAGCCCGCGGCAACCCGCTCGTCGAAGAATCTGTCCCCGGGCAACGAGGCTTTCAGCTCTCCTGCGAAGAAGCGACGTCCACCATCCACATGACTCCGAACTTGTCCTTCAGGCTTCCGAAATAGTCCCCCCACGGCTGGTCGGCAATGGGCATCTCGACGTCCGCCCCCTGGGACAGGCCGTTGAATATCTTGTTCGCCTCTTCCTTGGTGTCCGGGCTCACCATCACGTAGTTGTTGTTCCCCTGCACAAGTTGCTGGCCCTGCGATTCGAGAACATCGCTTGCCATCAGGATGTTGTCGCCGATGGGAAGCGCGATGTGCATCATTTTGTCCTCGTCCGCCTGGGGGATCTCGACACCTTCCATCGGGAAGTCCTTGAATCTGACGACCGAGGAGAGCTCGCCGCCGAACACGGACTTGTAGAAGTTAAACGCTTCTTCCGCGTTGCCGGCGAAGTTCAGGTACGAGTGCGTCTTCACGATCAGTTACCTCCTATCCCTGCCTCGACTCCTTCGTACGCCCTTCTCAGTTCTGCGATATCGAACTTCTTCATCTCAAGGAACGCCTGGGTAACGCGAGCGATCTGATCCTCCGTGCCTGAAGACATCAGCTCGTCAAGCACGGTCGGCGTGACTTGCCAGGAAACCCCGAACCTATCCTTGAGCCAGCCGCATTGTTCGGCCTCGGGAAACGCCGACAGCTCGTCCCAATAGTAATCGATCTCATCTTGGGTCTCGCAACCAACCATGAGAGAGATCGCCTCGTTGAATCCGAAGTCGTGCTCGCGAGCGCTGTCCATCGCCGCGAGCTTGTACCCGTCCAGTGAGAGGTATAGGTGTCTGACCGTTCCCGGCTGGTCGGGCTCTTCACCTTCCCCGTAACGCATCACGTGATCGACCTTCGATTCTGGGAAAACCGACGTGTAGTGGTTGGCCGCTTCCTCCGCCTTCCCGCAAACGTCCCCCACGAACATCAGCGTCGGGACGACCGCCTGGTCGATCTCTCCCCTTGTGTCGTGCATCACCTGCCACGAGAGGCCGTAACGATCGCTGGTCCATCCGTAGCGGTTGCTGAACGGATAGGAGTCGAGAGGCATGAGCGCGTTGCCACCCTGCGACAGCTTGCTCCACAAGGCATCGACCTCGTCTGGCGTGGCGCATCGGACGAGGAACGAGATCGCAGGCGTGAACTTGAACAGCGGGCCGGCGCTGATCACCTGGAATGGTTGACGGAAAAGCTCGAACGACACGACATCGCAGTCGCCCGACGGCGTGTCGTGGAGCGTGGTGACGTTGGTGACCTTCGAGCCCGGGAAGGTCGCCGAGTAGAACTCCGCCGCCTCCACCGCTTCCTTGTCAAACCACAGATGCGGGGTGATCCCCTGCATAGCCACTCCTTCCCGGCTCGGCCTCGCCGCCCATCCAACGTAGATGGCGGCCTCACGTCAAATAAGACCGACCCACCCACGAAAATTCATCGGTCCGGACGCGAAAGGTTGCTCTTATTGCCCGAGCCGCCCGTCGATCCGCTCCCGCAATAGATCGGCGTGCCCGTTGTGTCGGAGCGGCATTCCTCGATCATGTGCACTAACACCTAGCGCAACGAGAGCTCACCTCACACAGATTCCTCCGCTTCCCAGGTGCCCCGTCACTCCCAGCGCGACAGCGATGAATTTCTTAGCCTCATATGGTCTAACGGATAACGACCGATCACAGACACGGAGGAGTTTGCGATGCGTCTAGTTCTGAGTGAATTCATCAGCCTCGACGGTGTTATCCAGGCCCCCGGCCAGCGGCAGGAAGACACAGACGGTGGGTTTCAGCATGGCGGGTGGTCGATGCGCTACTTCGACCTGGATTCCATGGGCTCCGCGATCGACGAAGCGATGCAGAAAACCGACGCGTACATCTTCGGCCGGCGCACATGGCAGGTGTCGGCGGCTGCATGGCCGCAACGAGCGGGCACGGATCCTTTCGCAGACCGGCTCAACGCGCTAACGAAGTACGTCGCATCACGAACCCTGTCGCAGAAGGACCTCACAGCGTGGAACAACTCACACCTCCTGCCCCCCGACGACGCGCTCGGAGCAATCGCCCAGCTGAAGGCACGGGAAGGAGGCGACATTCAGTGCTACGGCAGCGCGAACCTTGCCGCCCAGCTCATCGCGAATGATCTCGTCGACGAGTACAACCTGATGATCGAGCCGGTCGTCCTCGGGGGCGGCAAACGGCTGTTCCCGGACGACGGTGTCCTCCGGGGCCTCGAGCTCGTCTCGAGTACCACCGCCAGCACCGGAGTCCAGATCTGCAAGTACCGGCCTCCCACGGCCGCGTGAGAGCGATCGAATTTAGTAACCGTTACCTATCGGCAGGCAAGAACTCGGGTGTGGTTCCTAGTCCCAGGCAGCAACCAAGCGGACTCGGGAGTGGCTCTCCACGCTTACCCACGTACCAGGGCGTTGATACGCCGGATGGGGATTCGAGGTAATTGAGCGCGAGGCAAGCACACTCGACAAGAAAGCCCCGGCGACACCGGGGCTTTCCTTTGAGCCACTACCGAGTTGGTCTCCGAGCGCTACTCCGTCAACGTTGCTGGAGCACAGGTGACGAAGATCTGGAAGGTACCTGTGTGTTCTTGGCCGTCCACGCTGACGAAGAACACCTCCCAGCCGTGTATCCCCTCCCCGAGGTCGTCGTCGACCGTAGGGACCGACGACTGCAATGCCATGCCGCCGGTGTCCTCATCGTCTGGATTAAGGAACGCTCCTCCACCTCCCAGCGGTTCCGTTCCCTCCGGGCAAGCAAGTTGGTGGAACCATGTTGAGGCTGTCACGTTCTCCTCTCCATAGAAGTTCGTGTTGCTGTAATCCCAGATGCTGAACCCGTTGGCCCACGCGACTCCATACTCGGATTTCGAGTTGCATGTTGGTTGTCCCTCGACGGGATCATCCATGGTCACTGCTCCGCTTTTTGAGTTCACACAGGCCGTGTAAGGCCCCTCGTCGAACCCGCCCGGATCCGGCAACGCAAACACCGCAGTTGCCCCGACCAACCCGGAAACGACGATAACGAGAGCCAGCGCTGGGACCCGAAGTGTCATGGTCTCTCCTTTCTGTATCCCTCCGTCACGTCCATAGTCGACCTGGGTGATGCTGTTGTCGAGGGGGTTGCGCCGTTAGCTCGAACGAGAAGGGGACAGTACGATTTGGGCCGACTGGGACATTCCTCACATAACGGATTAGAAGGAACTTAGCTTCTAAGCGTTTAACCGATGATCTCGGAGAGGCTCAGACATCCTTGGACGCCCATTGTGATCAGGCGCAGTACCCTCCCCAGCTGGTCGCTTCCAACCTACATCTCCCTGCACGAGGGAAATGATCCCCAGCTAAATTCATCTGGACTTGATTAGGTCTCTCACTTCAGAAGTTCCGCAAGTTCTCGCGCGTTGCGCTGGGCTAGTCTTTGTAGCAGTTGTCTAGGGCTGGATAAGCGCTGTGCTAGATCGCGTTCTTGCAGGTCATTGATGAGCAAGACGGCGATGCTTATCAGTACTGCCGACTCAGAAAGTGCGCACTACCCTAGGTTGAATGGCGGATCGAATCCGAGAAGATCTTGTCCGCGATGGCCGGGATCCTGACTGGCGCCTGGGATGGGAGGAGCACCTCCGCCCGGATCAGAGGCGCGCCGTCGAGGACGCGCTCAAGCACCAGGCGCCAGTCGCGGATCAAGCGCTGGGGGCATATGCGGTTGGATTAGCGAGGAGGCGCCTCCGGGCACTCAAGTGGTCTGTCGCGCTAGCCCCTCTGCACATCGGATTGGTGGCCCTCTGGATCTACTTCACATGTGTGGCCGCCGACCCACCGCAGGTTTGGTGCTGGATCTACATAGGAATCGGAATCGTCTGGCTGGTCGCGGTGCCCATGAGGGTCACGCAGCACCGATCGAGACTCAATGCTGCCGCTGTTGCGAACGAGAGCCTGGCTCAAGACTAGGAAGTCGCTTTCCGCAAGAGTGGCGCATCTAGAAGATCCTCATCGGGTGGCGGCATGAAGCCGGCCGGCATCCAGTCGGTGCTGGACGTCTGCATTTTCGTCCAACATCTTCAGGAGAACACGCCAGACGGCCCGATTGTGAAATAGGAGCATTACATCCTTGCTGGCAGTTTCAAGAATCTCGTTCCACGTCGCCCAGCGGTCGTCGGTATTCACTGTCTGTTATCCCTCCGGAAGATCCTTCAATAGTTCAGCAAGCTCTCTCGCGTTGCGTTGGGCGTAATCCCTGTAGCAGTTGTTCATGAGAACGTGGGTCGTTTCGGCCTCCTCGTGAAGCTTCGCGATCCGCGGAACCCACTCGGACAGTTCATCTTTCGAGTAGTCATATTTGAACCGTTTCTGCACCGACCCACTTTCCCACTCGTCCGAGTTGCGGCCGTGGAAACGCACAACGGCGAGGTGAGCCGTCGCCGCCACCACCGGGAGGATCGAGCTCGTGAATCCCTGAGGCATATCCACGCACACGTAAGGAATCCCGTGTCCCTCGAGAAACTCAAGGGTTGACTTCTGGTTGTCCTCGCTCATCCACGTCTTGTTGCGGAACTCAACGCAGATTCGGTCGGGCAGCGCTCGTTTCGCGCACTCGAGCACGTAGTCGCGGTTTCGCTTGCCGATCGGAAACCACGGCGGGAACTGGAAAAGCAAACAGCCGAGCTTTCCCTCCGAACGAAGTGGCTCCAGAGCCTCGAGGAACATATCCCAGACTCGATCCAGCACTTTCGGGTCCAGATCCTTCGGATAGATGTTTTTCTTGTCCGGTGGGCTGAGCTCCTCCGGGATCGATTTCGGCTTGGCGGGGTGCTGGGTGAGCAGAGAGAAGGCCTTGATGTTGAAGGTGAAGTTGTCGGGCGTTCGCTCGGCCCACAGCTTCGAGTTCTTCTCGGTCGGTAAGAAGTAGTAGGTGGAGTCCGCCTCGACGAGAGGGAATTGTGATGCGTAATAACGAAGACGCTTTTCCGGGTTGGACGCATCCTTCGGGTACCAGCCGGAGTTGACGAGCGACTTGTCCGTCCACGACGCGGTACCGACGAGAATCTTTCCCATGGAATCGAGCCTAGTGGGGCGCGTCAATCCACCGGAATGGTCTCGGGCGGGACACGGGTAGGGGTGAGCCCGGCTCGGGCCACCTCTCTCGCAAAGATCCGTGCGTCTCGCAGAGCACATCCTCCAGGGTCGTTGTTGAAGTACACCCAGATATCGGCCTCGGGACCCCACTCCTCCGCCAGACGCTCCGCCCACGTCCTCAACGACGTCCGGCCGTAGCAGGGCGACGGCGAGGCCGCTCCCTCGTGAAAGCGCAGGTAGGTCCAGTCCGCGGTCCGCCACAGCGCGGTGATCGGTTTGGAGCCGCGATCCGCCATGCAAAGCGCGGCCCCGTGTTGCTCAAGCAGGGAACGCGTCTCGTCCGAGAACCAGGTGTCGTGACGGAATTCAACCGCCACCCGAACCCGCCCTCGAAAACTTCGCAGGGTTTGGTCCAGCGCGTTGAGATCGGCCTTGAGATTCGGCGGCAGCTGCAGCAGGACCGGTCCGAACTTCTTGCCCAGCCTCTTCGCCGAGGCCATGAATCGCTCGACCGGTTCCCGTGGCTCTCGCAGCCGGCGAATATGCGTGAGGTAACGATTGGCCTTGACGGCCATGACGAAGTCGTCGGGGGTCCTGGCCGCCCACGACGCAAAGGTTTCGGGCTTTGGAAGCATGTAGAACGCGTTGTTCGACTCAACGGTTTGAAAACGCTCCGCGTAGTGCTCGAGCCAGCGGCGCTGGGCAACGCCGCGCGGGTAGAAGCGTTCCTTCCAATGGTTGTACTGCCATCCCGAGGTGCCGATCAGAACGCTCAGATGCATCCTCCCGTCACTTGCAATGACTACCCGACGTGTTGGGAGCCGTAAACGACTAGGAATCGGCGGTTCCCTCGCCACTCGGTGCGAACGAGAGCTCTTTGAACGAAGGTCGAATATTCAACCCCACGTACTGAAGAATCCAGGGGAGGGACCAAGTCTCTGCGTCCCCCCAATGAGAGACGGCTCTTAATCGTTGGGAAACAGGTGACGGGCAAGTCGCTCGCACATCGATCTGATGCGAACGCCCGTCTCCCTGTAACCCTCGGGGGGTCCGCCGAGTGGGTCCCGCAGGTCCAGGTCGCGCGAGGAAAGCCCGCGACGCGTACGCGCCTCGTGCGCCATCGCGATCAGAGAGCGGGCGCGCTCGATCTCGTCGCCCTCGTCGGCCTCGGCGATCCCGTCGAGGTACTCGAGCACTTCAATGAGAGTGAAGCTCCGGTCGGCTCGGGCGCCGGCTCCCTCGATCGCGTAAGCCACATGCGCGCGTTCAAAGCCGACCACCAGATCGGCGCTCGACAGATCGACCTCCGCCAGGCCTCGGGCTCTGTGCTGCGAGAGGTCTCCTCCGAGCTCGGCCGCCGCGGCAACCGCCGCGGGGATCGGGGGCTGGGACCCGTAGCTCTCTACGCCTACCGAGAGCAACTCCACGGGTTCGCCCTTGAGAAGCGCGCGCAAGAACGCCTCGGCCATCGGGCTTCTCACTCGATTGCCCGTGCATACGAGCGCTATCTCGAAGGGTTTCTCCTCGACGGCGGCCTCTGCCCGGGCCGCGGCCGCGGCCTGGAACGCTTCCACCGGAGTATCGGCAACTCGAATGAGTCCCCGCTCCGCAAGCGGACGAACGGTCTTCATCACGTAGAAGTCCGAGAGGCGGGCGAGCCCGCCGATGTCCTCGAAAGACCGGGTACCGTCCACCAGAGCGACGAGGCGCCATTGCTCTGCGGTGACCGTGACCTCGGTGGCCCCCTCGGGCACCACCGCCGATATCGCGGGGACGGAGGTTTCTGAGGGAATGACTTCTCTCACTTTCTCCAAATCCGAGAATCGCCCGGCGACCGCGTCCAGCAACTCCTCGACGCTCAGAGAAAGCGAGAATTCGGGCTCCGCCTTTGCTCCGGACTCCCACGCGAACTCCCCGAACTCCCTCCGGAGTAATTCAAAGGCCGCGTCCTCGACTCGAGTCCGGAAAACCTCGCCCAACCCGTCTTCGTCAACGGCGCCGACAGTGAGTAGAGCTTCGCCCAGCCGCTCTCCCGACGTCGCCTTCCGGGATTGGGCCTCCTCGAGCTGGGTCGCGGCGACACCCGTGGTGCGGACGAGCTGGTCGGCGAGCGGCTCCCTGAGGAAGTCGGACTCCGCGCAGTAGATCTTGCCGTCGCGAAAGAAAAGCCTGCCGGACCCGTTGGGGCGCGTCACGGCCAGCTCGCCGGTGTTCTCGGCGTGATCTATGAGCCAGAGGATGTCCTCGAGGCCGAAGTCGTCTAGCGATCCCCTGAGCAAGGGGCCCTCCCGTCCAACCGACTATTGCCAGATTTCCCCATGATGCCAGAAGC
>JALZEK010000185.1 GCA_030862065.1 Actinomycetota bacterium
AAGGGATTCGCGGGCGATCGTCGAATCACAACAATGGGCTTCACCCATCGATCTGCGGGATCACTCGGAGGAATCTGTGCGCCGGCTAGGCCTGATTTGCGTTTTCGCTCTAATTGGAGCTCTACCCGTGCCCACCGCGGCTGGGGCACGTGTACAAGCATCTCCCTCCCAGGAGGGCTGCGCCGGGGGTTCACTCCCCCACGCCGCCGAAGAGGTCTTCGGATTGGGCACGGAGGTAGTCGATCGCCAAACCGTCGCCGGTCTGGAGGGGGCGCTGGTCTTGGAGCCGCGCATTGCGCCGGGTACCCGGGGCCGCCTGCTTCGCGTCGGCAATTCGTGGTGCGAGGCCTCATCGAGCTTCAACATCGCCTGGACCGCCGCCGGTCGTTCCTTCGACGAAACCGGCCGGGAGGCGGCGGCCCGAACGTACGCTCAAGTCGCGGCCGCCCCCTACTTCGACGACGTCACGGTCACGGGCCTTCACAAAACCGCGCCCGGCACCTTCGCGCTCACGACGCACGCGCTCACCAACGGCATCGATGCCCAGTGGATGATCACGGTGGACGACGACGGGATCACGACCGCCACGTGGGAAGCGACCGCCTTCGCACAGCAGCCGCTCGAGGCAGATATCGAGGGGCTCACCGCCCTCCCCGGGGGGAGAGAGACATACGCGCGGTCGGCTCACGGGTTGCTCAGCGCTGCCCGCGGCCTGCCCACGGCCGAGTCGGCAAGGCGCACGGCTCCGCCCTCCATCGCCGAGTACGTCAGTCCCGACGGATTCGTCATCGCGGTGTCCATCGGCGACTCCCGCGTCGCCATCAACCCGGGCATGGACACGGGCGTGCGCAAAGCGGACATCGTCCGGGAGAACCTCAGAGCGATCGCCGTCAACTACAAGGACTTCTATTCCTGGGGGTTGCGCAAGGGATGGGGCGAGCTCGAGCCGATCTCCGGCCCCAATAAGGGCTACGTCTACATCAACGACGCGCTGTCTCTCTACTGCCTCGCCTGCGTGTTCATCTCCAACGACTTTCAAATCCACATCATGAGCGAGGTCGAGCTCGTCCTCGCCGCACTGGGCTACTCGTATCCAGAGGGAGTAGAGGCGTATCAGAACATCATCGGCCACGAGATGTTCCACAACTTCCAGAACCGCTACAACAAGCCCGGCCCCCTCGGCCGAATGAGGGGCCGCGGCGTGACCTCCGCCTACTCCGAAGGAACCGCCCGCGCCCAGGAGGCGATGCACGGCTACTCGAAGGTGTCCCACCAAAAGAACAGCCTGATGTACGCGAACGACCGCAACGGATGCAACGGCTACGAGGGATCGAACTTCGACACGGCCATGGCGACGGGAGTCTTCAACAAGGGTTACACGGCCTGTTTCTTCTGGCTGTCGTGGTTCGCGGCCGAGGGAACCGATGGTCTCAAGCAATTGGTCGCCAAGGCCTACCCCAAGGTCTCACCCGAGCCGGAGGGCTACGCGGAGGGCGTCGCGGCGCTCGGACGCGCAAGCAAACTTTCGGTGGCAAAACAGGCGGTTCGATTCGCCGGCGCGGCCGTGACGGGTCGTGGCTACAAGCTCGGCGGTCTCGACTGGGCCAAGATGCTCGATCGCTGGCGCCCACTCGGGCTGAGTACCGGGCAATCGGCCATCGCCACGCTCTCGCCCACCGGGATGTTGGCGCGTGAGCTCCGATCGGCCGCCACGGTGACCCTCGGAAAGAGTTCGGACGCGGCGCTATTCGCGGTCATCGATACGGGCTCGAAGACGATCACCAGGGTCGCGGAGGGTCCCCGCATATGCCTGGTCCCGAAGAGAGGCCAGAAGGTCTGGGTGGGGGCCGTGCGTGCGGAGACGGGCACCGCGACGGCGACGATCAAGGCGTCCAAACCAGGCTGCCGCTAGGCGCGATCCGAAGCGCGGGATGGATCGACCGCCCCCGAAGAGGCCCCCGCCACAATCGCGGGACGGACGCAAAGAACTCAGTCTGACGCGAGAAGAAGACCCGACGGGCGATGCGGCGGAAACGCGAGGATGGGACCGTGTCGGACAAGGCCAACCAACCGGAGGCCGTGCAGCCTGCGATGTTGCCGCCCGCGGACCCCGGCGGGGGCCGCGATGACCTGGTCGATCTGTTGCGTTCGCTTGCCACCACCACTGTGGTGCTCTGGCACTGGGTCTTCACGATCCTCGTATGGCGGGCGGATGGTCCTCATGCCGACAATCCGATCGGCTACGTGTCCGGGCTGTGGAGCCTCACCTGGGTACTCCAAGTCATGCCGTTGTTCTTCGTGGCGGGTGGCTTCGTTCACTCGCGCGCCTGGGCGCGTGACCGCGGTCGACCGGGGGCGTGGGCCACGTTTGTCAAGCGTCGCGCGATCCAGCTGGGTCTGCCTTCGCTGGTGCTTATCGCAGTGGTCGCCGGCGCGGGCACGGCGATCGCGCTGCTACACGCCGGCGGGGATCCGTGGGTGCCGCGCGCCATCATGCTCGTGTTGTCGCCGCTGTGGTTCCTCCTCGTCTACATGGTTCTGGTCGCCACCGTTCCGCTATGGGATCGCCTGGATAGACGGTGGGGCGAGCTGGTCCCGATTGGCCTCGCCGCCGCGATCATGGGCATCGACCTACTCCGCTTCCGCTTTGGCCACCCGGAGGTTGCCTGGCTCAACATGGTCTTCGTGTGGGGCGCGGCTCACCAGGTCGGATGGTCGTGGGAACGGCTACGCAACGCCCCCGCTCGGTTCGGCCATGTCCTCGTGCTGATCGGTTTCGCCGGTTTGGTCGGGCTCACGAATATGGGGCTATATCCGAAATCGATGGTGGGCACTACCTCGGCGGCCGATCGCTTTTCGAACATGGGCCCTCCGACGTTGCCGATCGTGGCCCTGCTCATCTTCCAGGTGGGGCTTGTGGTCGCTTACCGCGAGCAGATTGTGGAGTTCGCGGCGCGTCCGCGCATGCGGCGCTTCGTCTCTTGGCTGTCTGAGAACGCGATGCCGCTCTTTTTATGGCACAGCGTCGGCTTCGCGATCTTCTACTCATTGATGCGAGCCCTCACATCCGTGCCCGAAGCGGCGACGCTGGAGTGGTGGGTCACGCGGCCGCTGTGGCTGATTGGGCCCACGCTGCTGACCCTGCCGCTGATCAGGCTAACGAGTTCGATTCGCGCCAGGCCCTGAGAAGCCGCGCACAACCCCATTACCCATGGGGTCTCTCTTCCGTTTGACAAGACATCAGATCGCGATGAGATAGGGCTCTCTCTTTCCTAGGATTCGGTTATTTGTGGTCCTGGGGGCTCATCGCACTCACGACCGCTGGGCAGATCTTCTACTTCTGGAAAAAAGGGTGGATAGATCGCCCAAAAGCGAACCCGAGTTCAAACTAGAGCAACGTTCCACCGCCCGGCAGCGCGGCGATGCTGCCATAATTATCCTCCGTGGCATTCCCCAGCGAACTGGTTGACAGACTGGCGCCAACGGCACATGACAAGCACACGGGTGCACGTACTGAACCCCAAATACCAGCTGCTTCCCGCCCCGGAACACGGCTAGGGGATGTCTAAGACCGCGACCGCACTGAAGCGGCTGATCGTCGGTCGCCCGATGTCCTCGGGCGAGCTCGAACACACCCTCCTGCCGAAGAGCATCGCCCTTCCCGTGTTCGCATCGGATGCGCTCTCATCCATGGCCTACGCGACCCAGGAGGTCCTGTTGGTCCTCGCTTTGGTGGGCGCCGCCGCACTCTCCCTCGTCGTGCCTATCGCTATCGCAGTGGCCTTCCTGCTTGCGACCGTCATCATTTCTTACCGCCAGATCGTGCGGGCGTATCCGGGGGGTGGCGGAGCGTACGTCGTCGCATACGAGAACCTCGGCTTCACGGCAGGGTTGGCCGTGGGAGCCGCTTTGCTGCTCGACTACATCCTCACGGTTGCGGTTTCAATCACTGCCGGCGGCGACGCGATCGTCTCGGCCATGCCCGGTCTGGCCGATCACAAGGTCGGCCTGACGTTGGCGCTGATCGCGCTCGTGACACTCGCGAACCTGCGGGGTTCCAAGGAATCGGGCCGGATCTTCGCCGTACCTACCTATGGATTCGTGATCGCCATCTACGCCTTGATAGTCACCGGACTCATGAAGTGTGTTGGGGGGTGTCCGCAGGCGGAAAGCGCAGGCGAGCACCTGGAACCCGAAGCGATGCTCACCGCCTTCGTTCTGCTCAAAGCCTTTGCCGCGGGGACGACCGCGCTCACCGGAGTCGAAGCGATAGCCGAGGGTGTACCGGTCTTTCGGTTCCCGCAATCTAAGAACGCAGCCGCAACGCTCGGCATCCTGGGATTCCTGTCGATCTCCATGTTCATCGGAGTCTCATGGCTCACCGATCACACGAACGTCGTATACACGGAGGAGTCGACTCGGACAGTGGTGGCGCAAGTGGCGCACGCGGTATTCGGCGGTGGCCCCATGTTCTATGTGATTCAGGTTCTGACCGCCTTGATCTTGATCCTGGCGGCCAACACCGCATACACCGGGTTCCCGGTCCTTGCGTCGATCCTGGCGAAAGACAAGATGGTGCCGCGCCAGTTCAGGAACCGCGGTGACCGGCTGGTCTTCTCGAACGGGATCCTGATTCTGGCGGTATCAGCGGCGCTGCTCGTCGTCATCTTCGACGCAAACCTCAACGCGCTGATCCAGCTCTACCTGGTCGGCGTGTTCTTGTCCTTCACGCTTGCCCAGGCCGGAACCGTGATGAGGTGGCGAAGGACGCGAGAGCCCGGATGGCAGAAGAGCGCGGCCATCAATGCCTTCGGCGGAACAGTGACGGGGATCGTCCTCGTGGTCGTCATCTCGACCAAATTCTTGACTGGTGCCTGGATCATCATCCTGGCGACACCCCTACTGATGTTTCTGATGCGAGCGGTCTACAAGCACTACACGTACGTGAGCGATCAGCTAGCCCATCCGGAGAGGAAGCCCCTCGATAGGAGGCCGGGCAACGCGCACTTCGTCATCCTCGTCAAGAGTGTTGATGCAGCTGCAGCTCGTGCGGTCGGATACGCGCGCGCCACGAGATCGGCCGACATCTCGGCAGTCACATTCGATGGAGCCAACCACGCTGCCTGGCGCCGGCTGGCCCCGGACATCCCGCTCGAGGCGTTGCCGACACGGAGGCATGAGTCACTTTTGACACACCTGCGGGAGCGGCGCGCCTCTCTTCCTCGAAATGACTTCCTGACCGTAATGACGCCCGAAGTGTTGGCCTCGGAGGGCTTGTACGAGATCATCCGGCGTCCAGGTCTCCACCGGCTGAAAGCTAAGCTCGTCAAGGAACCCGACCTTCAAGTGCTGGACATCCCTCTACTGGCCACCGACATTGATCCCGGGGTGCATCAGGGCCATGAGCCGGCTCGCAACCACGTGCTCGTACTGATCTCCGCTGTCCATAACGCGGTCCTAGAGGCCATCGAATACGCCGAAACGCTGAGACCCTCTGACATCCGCGCGGTCTCCTTCGGTCTCGACCCGGAAGAAACCGAGCGCTTGGGCGACCAGTGGCTCGAGGCGCGAATCCCACATCCACTGGAGATAGAGGAGTCGCCCTACCGCGACCTGGGCGAATCGGTTACCCGTTACATCAAGCTGTTAGCTCCCGATGGCATCAATCGAGTCGTGACGGTAGTAATACCGGAGTTCATCGTCTCGACGCAGCGTCACCAGGTGCTGCACGGACACACCGCCCTGATCGTGAAGAGGAGGCTTCTCTTCGAGAAGGGAGTCATAGTCGTCTCGGTTCCGTACCACCTCTAAGAGGGCTTTTGGCCAGGAAGTGGCGGCAATTCACATGACCCAGTGGGTCTCCGCTTCCGTTTGACAAGACATCAGGTCGCGATGAGATAGGGCTCTCTCTTTCCTAGGTCTACTCGTCGCGCGCACTCGTATCCAAACTCCTCCAACAACTGAGTACAGCGTCTCTCGAGCTCCTCGGAATGTAACTCGACCAGCACTAGCGGCTTCTCGCTCTTCAGAACGGTGGAGGCTCCACGGAGCACGTCAAGTTCCGCCCCCTCCACATCGATCTTCAGTAAGCGCGGTGCTCCGAAGCGGTCAGCTGCATCATCGACCTTCATCAGGTCAACCTCGAGATCCCCCCCGGCGGAGACAACCTTTCCACGGGTTGACCGCGATCCACGAGCAAAACGGCCCGCTCCTGCTTCAGCTCCAACCGCGGCGGGAACAGCGATGATGCCGTCCGAATCATCTACGTTGCGTCCGACGTTTCGCGTCAACGCGGAGAACATTTCGGGATCAGGCTCAAACGAAACGACTCGTCCTCTAGGACCGACCTGCTTTGCCATCACAAGCGTGAAGTAGCCGAGGTTCGCGCCGATGTCGAATGCAACGTCACCCGCCCGCAGCGTGCTCTCGAGCACAGCCTGGATCGCGGGCTCATAGCGACCGATCACCATGTCCAGCGCTCGTGGATCTACGTCGAGGGTCATTCCGGAGAGTGGTCCCGACCGGATCCGCTTGAGTAGAAGGGCGTGCGGAGGGGATGTGGCATCGATCGCCCGCAGCATCGTGTCCCCCGCGCCGGGCAGAAGACGTATGAAGCGAAACAACCGCGGCGGCATGGACGAGAAAAGCG
>JALZEK010000014.1 GCA_030862065.1 Actinomycetota bacterium
TTAGGGGGAGGAATAACGATTGTGAACGGCGTTTTCTCGGGGGCCGGGCGCGCCTTGAAGAGTCCCTGTTCCTCCCACGACGTATACCAGCGACTCTCTATGGCAGTCGGTTGGTATGCGGGGGGAAGCTCAGTGGTCATTCGATTCCGACGACGAGCTTCGACTTAAGAGTCTCACCGTCTATTGCGGAGCCCACGCTGACGAACTTGAGGGGCTCGATTATCGGCTTGACGTCTGCCTCGTAGTCCTCGCGGGCCTGGGTGTCCGGAACCAGCGTGCCGGTTGCGGGATCGAACGTGGTTATCCCCGGCAGAACCGTGTCCTCGACGAATTGCTGGACTGTATCCGCCTCGATGAACCACGACATCGAGTAATCGGATCCAAGCGCATCCTGCGCGTCCTGAAAGACCTCGGACTCCGACAGCGTCGCTTCCCCCTCCAAAGCCTGGTGGGTCGCCAAATTCCCATAGGCGATCACGACCCTGTCGGCTCCAACCGCGACGTTTACGGGCTGAGGCATGGTTCGGTCCTGAATGGAGAACCCTTTGACCCCCTGGATCGAGAGCGGTTTGACCGAAGCTCCCTCGCGCGCCGCGTACTTGCCGAGGACCATCACCGCCCTTTGCGCGGCGGCCCGATCCGTCGACTCGATGACCGCGCCGCCGCTGACGGTCGTGGGGGTCGTTCCTTGAACGAACAGACCCACGTCGCCGATCCAGGAGAGCAAATCTGCACCAAGTGACAGTCCCGTCTCCTTTTCGAACTGAGCCTCCAGCTCGGCTCTCGACGCTCCGGGGATCCCTCTTTCGTCGACAAGATCCAACACCGCGTCCGTGAACTTGCCGACCGACCCCGAGGCGATCGCTCCCCAGGCACCCTGAGGAAGCTGGGACAGGATTTGGGGCGCGATCGAGGCGGCGTAAGCAGAGGCCAGGCCACTCGAACCGGTGGGTAGCCCCATGAAGGTCTCGAGGACGAGCGCGTCGCGCTCCGCAAAGAACGAGAGAGTGAGAGGGCGCGTTCCGACAAAGTCGTAAACGAACTGGAGGGCCGCGAGGTCGGGAACATCGAGTTCTCCCGAGTCGCGCAGCTGATCGAGGAGGCCTCGGAAATCGAAGTACATGAGCGCGATGTGATCGTGATGTTCCGCCACGGCATCTCGATACCGGTCTGAGTCGTCGAGTGATGCCTTTCCCGCGGATGTGTCGACCACGGACTTGACGCCGTCTTCGGTCCCCGCCACCAGGTAGCCGTCGATTATTCCGAGCGCCTCCCCCTCCGGAGTGACCCGGTAGTCGATTCCTTCGTAAGACTTCTCCTTGTAATCGATCTCTTCCTCGGAGCACTTGTTGAAAGCGGCTAGAGCGGCGTCTTCGTTCTCTGTCGCAACCAGCAAGGCTCCATCGGGCTCCTCGCCGAAATCCGAAATGAAAAAAGACATCTGCTTTCCGACCCACGGTTCAAAATCCTCCTCGACCGAGCAGCCCTGCTCCTTCAGAGGTTGATTGAGTAGGTCAAAGAGCTCTTTCTTTGCTCCATCGGGAGACTTGAGTGGAGATGACTCAATGATGTTCTCAAGGGCCTGCTTTTGAGAGTTGGAGGGATCGAGGAAGAAATTCACATACAGCTTGCTGTCCGCCGGTATCAGTTTGATGGCATCGTCGACCGCGGGAGAGAAAAGAAAACCGTACGTCAGGACGGCCCCCGCCCCCACGAGAAGCGCTGCAAGCACGATCGCGATAACGAGTTTCAGCTTCACTGCTGCCTCCGAGGGTCGGCGGCCCGTACCGGTAGTTGGCGTCTAGTTTTGCTCAGGCCGACCGCTCACGGGCAGCGCGCTCGGTGCGCTTTGGCCTGGGTACGAGCGTCGGATTGACCTTCTCCAGAACGACATCGCGGGAGATGAGGCACTTCCCGACGTCCTGGCGACTCGGAAGGTCGTACATCACATTGAGAAGCACCTCTTCCAGGATTGCCCGTAGCCCTCGGGCTCCCGTGCCCCTGAGCATCGATTGCTCTGCAACCGCCTCGAGAGCGTCCTCTCTGAATTCAAGCTCGACACCGTCGAAATCGAAGAACTTCCTGTATTGCTTGACGAGGGCGTTCTTCGGCTCCGTAAGGATTTGCACGAGGGCATTTCCGTCGAGGTTGTGAACGTGAGTTATCACGGGCAGGCGGCCGACGAACTCAGGGATCAACCCGTATTTGAGGAGATCCTCGGGAAGGACGTGCTCCAGGATGCCGCCCAGATCCTTCTCCTCCATCCTTCTGATGTCGGCGCCGAAGCCGACGCCCTTGCGGCCGATTCGGCTCTCGATGATCTTCTCGAGCCCGGCAAACGCCCCGCCGCAGATAAAGAGCACGTTCGTGGTGTCGATCTGAATGAATTCTTGATGAGGGTGTTTGCGCCCGCCTTGTGGCGGAACGCTCGCCGTCGTCCCCTCGAGGATTTTCAGAAGCGCTTGCTGAACCCCCTCCCCCGAGACGTCGCGCGTGATAGAGGGGTTCTCGCTCTTCCGGGCAATCTTGTCGACCTCGTCGATGTAGATGATCCCGGTCTCGGCGCGCTTTACGTCGTAGTCGGCAGCCTGGATGAGCTTCAGGAGGATGTTCTCGACGTCCTCTCCCACGTAGCCGGCTTCAGTAAGGGCGGTAGCGTCGGCAATGGCAAAGGGGACGTTGAGCATCTTGGCCAAGGTCTGAGCGAGCAGCGTCTTGCCACAACCGGTCGGCCCAAGTAAGAGGATGTTGGACTTCGCAAGCTCGACCTCGCCGTCTTGGTTGGCCCCGACCTGGATCCGCTTGTAGTGGTTGTAGACGGCGACGGAGAGGACCTTCTTGGCCTGCTCCTGTCCGACAATGTAGTCGTTCAGGAACTCGTAGATCTCTTTGGGCTTTGGTAGATCCTCAAGCTTGAGTTCAGGAGTTTCCGACAGTTCTTCTTCAATGATCTCGTTGCAGAGATCAATGCATTCGTCGCAGATATAAACGCCCGGACCGGCAATGAGTTTTTTGACTTGCTTTTGCGACTTACCGCAAAACGAACACTTCAGGAGGTCGCCACCGTCGCCGAACTTCGGCACGACATACCCCCTTTACGCCTCGGGCTTCTCGACGGGAGAAGCATCGCCTGCGGCTTTGGCTTCGGCAAGTCTCGTGGGTTCCCCCTTGAGTACAGACGTGCTTTGCTCGGCGGCGCTGCGGCTGCTGATGATCTCGTCGATAATACCGTAGCCCTTTGCTTCCTCCGGGGTCATAAAGCGATCGCGATCGATATCTTTTTCAACCTGCTCGAGTCCCTGAGCGGTGTGATGAGCAATGATTTCGGCCATCCGGCGGCGAAGAGACAAGACCTCTTTCGCGTGTATCTCGATGTCGGCGGGCGTGCCTTGGAATCCTGCAGATCCCTGGTGGATCATTATCTTTGCGTTGGGAAGCGCATAACGCTTGCCCTTTGCTCCACCGAGCAACAAGATCGCGCCCATCGACATCGCCATTCCGACGCAAATCGTGGAAACGTCGGGCTTGATGTATTGCATGGTGTCGTAGATCGCCATTCCCGAATAGACCATGCCGCCCGGTGAGTTGATGTAAACACTGATGTCTTTGTCCGGATCCTCGGATTCGAGATGAAGCAGTTGGGCAACGATCAGGTTCGCAACTTGATCGTCCACCGCGGTCCCCAGGATCACGATTCGCTCCTTGAGCAAACGCGAGTAGATGTCGAAGGCGCGCTCCCCTCGGCTGGTCTGCTCCACGACCATCGGGACCAGGTAGTTGCTGGGGCTGGCGTTCAAGTCAGTCATTCTCGCTTTTCCTCTCGGCGGGACGGCCCTTAACTTGGGCCTTTTGGACCACGTTGTCTAGGGCCTTGCGACGCATGATATCGGCTGCGACGGCTCCCAAACGCCCACTTTCGGTCAGTTGCTCGGCCAGTTCCTTGGGGTCCCGCTGGGCCTGAGCGGCCGCCATGGCAATCTCCTGCCCCAGTTCTTCCCTAGAGACGTCGACCTGTTCCCGGCGTGCTATCTCCTCCAACAGCAATTCGGCCTTCACGGCTTTCTCGGCGCGCGACCGAAGATCGGCTCTTATCTCGAGTTCTGTGGACTGCGACGCCCGAGCGTAGTCGTCGAGAGTGAGCCCCGCCCCCTTCAGCTCCTCCTGAAGGTGATCCAGCCGATGCTGGAATTCGGTTCCCACCAGCTTCTCCGGAGCCTCGAAATTGGAATTGCCAACCAAGGTCTCTAACACCAGGCCCCGGATCTGCTCTTCCACCAGCTCTTGTTTCACTCCTGCGAGGCGTTGTTTGAGGTCGGATTTCAACTCGTCGAGCGAGTCGAACTCTCCCACCGTGCGGGCGAAATCGTCGTTCAGTTGAGGCAGTTTCTTAGCCTTCACCTCTTTGACGAGCACCGTGAATGAGACGTCCTCGCCGGCGAGCTCTCCCGATCCGGCCGGCATCTCGGTTGTGAACTTGAGGATCGATCCCGGCCTTGCCCCCTTCACTTCCTCATCCAGCTTGGGGGGACCCGTCCCGGAGCCGATCTCATAGAGCAGATCTGGTGCGCTCGCGCCCTCAATCGGGACGTCGTGTCTATAGCCCTTGAGATCTATGAGGACGTGGTCTCCCTCCCTGGCTTCCCTGCCCACCGTCTCCAGTTCCGCGAACCGATCGCGAAGACGCTCGAGTTGCTCGTTCACGTCTTCGTCCGAAACCTCGGCCGAGGGTGCCTCCACCTCGACCTCTGCAAAGTCTGGCAGGTCGATCTCCGGACGGACATCGACGGTCGCTTCGAAAACGAGCGGCGAGCCGGACTCAAACTCGACGACCTCGATCTCGGGAGGGGCGATCGCCTGCAAATCCTCAACCTCTAGGGCTCGCCTGTAGAGATCTGGAAGAGCATCTCGAAGCGCCTCCTCACGTACGACGTTGGGGCCAACGCGAGCGTCGATCAGCTGCCTCGGAACCTTTCCCTTCCGAAAACCGGGCACTTTGATCTCTCGGGCCCAGCGCCTGTACACGGCTTCAACGGCATTGTCGAGCTCGGCCTCGTCAACCTCGACTCGCACCTTGACCCTGTCTTTGTCGAGGCGCTCCGAGGTCGTCGTCAGCGGTTCGGCCTTCATAGGGAAGCCATGCTAGTGGCCCCGTCGCGGCCGGCGAGGGCTTTGCAGTGGGCCCTTAATCCGGCCTCACGCGTACAACACGGAGGTGTAACAAAGGAATGACGACCTGTTGCGGCGAATGGAAAGGTGCAACGGGATGCTAGACGCCCGGGTCGGGAGCCAGAGACCGCTCTAGGCGGACGAAGTGGGGATGTCGGCCCCTGGCCCCCGGCCCGGGGGTCTAACCGAGCAGGTCCAGTCTAATCCGCTCGCCACGTTACGCAGTTAGCTAACAACATATCGCGTCTGGCGAGCGGCTCAGTACTTTTTCGAAGTTGTCCTGTCCGCCTACCTCCTCGCGCCGAATCCTTGTCTCCGATCATCGGCATCCCGGTGTTTTTTGTTATTGACCCGCCGATACAACTTTTTCGGCAGAATGCGCCAAAAAGGTTAACCGGGTGACGGGCTGGTAACAGATGTCCTATTTGCCCCTGGAGATGCCTGGAGAACCGGACGGGACGCAGTCCTCTCCTCGTCTATTGGCGCCTTGGCGGCCGAAAAACGATCGTCCGGCGCCAACAGATCCAGAGCCGCGAGAAGTCGAGAGGATTGACGGCCGGCCCTATGCTCTTCAGGCATCGGGGCGTGGCGCAGCTTGGTTAGCGCGCCTGCTTTGGGAGCAGGAGGTCGGCGGTTCGAATCCGCCCGCCCCGACCATGAAATAACGGTCGCCGCGGGGTCCCTCGGGTACGTTCACCCCGGATGAAGTTCTCCGAGAGAGTCGCCGATGCGCGTAGGTAGACCGGTCCTGGCGGCCGCCTTCCTGGCACTGTTTGCTCTCGTCTTGAGCATTCCGCTCCGGGACAATGGGTCCGGGGACGGACCCGGACGAGTAAAGACCCCGCCGGCGAAAAACGGGGGCCGACCGACTTCCTCCCCCACACCCAAACCCGACGACAAGACCTCGCTGGTCAACTATCCGGACGCCTGCCTCGCACCGGCCGGGAGTCCCCAGGAAAGCCTGGTCGCCTACGCCCACCAAGACGGCATTGCCATCGCCGAGATCCCGGGCGAAGCGCGCGCCGTCATCGATGATTCGCCTCCGGTGACGTGGAGTCCGTCGGGCACTTACCTCGCGGGTGGCTCGGGAACCGTTTACGACTCGAACGGCGACGAAGTCGGCACTCTGTTTACGGAGCCCGGCTCACGGTGGGCCTGGTCCCCGACGGCCGACTGTGCGGTCGTGGCGCGTGAGGGGTCGTCGACTATCGATTTCTTCGTCCCGGATGGGCAGAGCACACCTTTCATCGAGGCGCGGGCAACCAATCTCTCCTTTTCTCCTAAAGGTGGCGACCTTGCGTACGTCACCGAATCCGAAGACGAGTTTGAGATCTGGGTGGCGTCGCTCGCCCAACGGCAGACGAGACTCGTCGACAGGTTCGATGTCGAGGCGAACGAACGAATCATTCTGGCGGGGTGGACCCCCGACGCGGAATGGATTTTGTACTGGATCGGCACCACCGATGAAATCAACCGGGAGGGCTCGGAACTCCTGGCGGTCTCCGGAGACGGAGTAAGCGTTGAGCTCGGCACGGTTCTCGCGTACCAGGATTTCGTGACGACCTGCGGGAACGATCTCGTCGCGGTCGTCGGCGGGGGGCCAAGACCGGGTGGTCCCAAGCGCCTGGCCTACGTCGGGCCACAAGAGCCGACCGACTTCCTTACGCCGGAAGGCAATTACGAGATCTCACCGAGTTGCTCGGAGGACGGTGGCTTCATCGCAGTGAGCCATTCCGACGACGCGAGCGGTGAGGGGCCGCGCCGGTTGGTCATCCTCGATGAGTTCGGATCACCGGTGCTCTCGCCGACTGACGATCCAACGTTCGACGATGCCTATCCGAGATGGGGCCGAGACGGAACGGGACTGCTGTTCGTACGCGCGCCCGAAAGCGGGCCCCCAGAGCTCTGGCACATACCTCTCGACGGCGCGCCGGAAGCAACGGGCGAGGTCATGCGGGAGATCCGGGGGGAACCCGAGGCCCGCCCGGCGGGCTGGGGCTACTGGCTGGACTGGAATGCCGACGAGCCGAGCGGAGTTGGGATCGTGAGCGAGGGGACGGCCCCTTAAGATCGAAGAGGAGGGTCGTAGGGCCCCTCCCGCGGGAGTAGCTCAATGGTAGAGCCTCGCCCTTCCAAGGCGACAACGCGGGTTCGATCCCCGTCTCCCGCTCTAGATTGCTCCGGTGAAATTCTGACTTCTTCATCACTCGTGGCTTCGCGCAACCCCGAAAGGATGCTCGATTGACGGCTAAGTCAGCACTTCGGTCCACCATCGAGACAAACCGCGACTTGTATCTGCAGTGGCTGACCGAGGCCTGCTCGATCCCCTCTCTGGCCGGCGACGATGACGCACTCGCTCGGATGCGGGACTGGCTGGAGGAAAGGTTCGGCGCCCTCGGCGCTTCGACCAGGCGCCTGACGCAAGAAGGAGCGCCCGATGCACTCCTGTCCGAACTGGGGTCGGGCGACAGAACCGTGCTGGTCTACGACCACTACGACGTTCAGCCCGTCGATCCCATCGATCTCTGGGACTCGCCGCCGTTCTCGCCGGAGGTGCGCGACGGCATCTTCTACGCGCGGGGTGCCGCAGACAACAAGGGAGACCTCGTGGCCAGGCTTGCGGGCCTCGATGCGTGGAGCCGGTCGATTGGAGACTTCCCGGTCGCCGTCAAATTCCTGGTAGAGGGAGAGGAGGAGACCGGCTCTCGCTCTTTCGAAGCAATGGTCAACCGGTACGGCGATGACCTGAGGGCCGACGGCTGCATTTGGGAAGGGGTGGGGATAGATCACGCCGGGCGCCCCGAGATCGTCTTTGGGGCGAAAGGGCTGTGTTACGTAGAGCTGACGTTGCGGATCCTGCGCGACGACCAGCATTCGTCTCTTGCGGGCATCGCTCCAAACCCCGCATGGCGATTGCTCGAGGCGCTGACGTCGTTGAGAGACCCCGGGGGCCGAGTTTTGATCGACGGTTTCTATGACGACGTCGAGGAACCGACCGAAAAGGACCTCGTTTTGTTGGAGAATTACCCTTTCGACGAGGACTCCGAGAAGCGACGCCTCGGCATCCAATCATTCGTCGGCGACGCCACGGGCACCGATTTGCTCAGAAGGCTCTACTTCGAGCCCACGTGCAACGTGGCAGGGTTCGTGTCGGGGTTCACGGTCCCGGGCGCGTCCAAGACCGTTCTTCCAAAGCAGGCCATGGCCAAGATCGACATGCGCCTCGTGCCGGACCAGGATCCCCACGACATCGCGACCAAACTTCGCCGGCACCTCGACGGCAGGGGCTTCGAAGACATCGAGATGACGACGTTTTCGATGGAACACCCCGTGCGATCGCCCTCGGACTCTTTGATAGGACGAGCGGCGATCGAAGCGGCGGACGGAGTCTTCGACCAGGCCGGTGCGGTCGCCCCGATGATGATCGCGACGGGTCCGATGTACCCCGTCGCATCGATGCTTGGGATACCCACGGTTTCGCCGGCGGGTGTGTGCAGACCGGACTCGAACATTCACGCCCCGAACGAGAACTGCCGCGTCGACGATTTCCTACAGATTGTTGAGTACACGGGGGCCTGGATCGAGCGCTTCGCCTCGCTCTAGTCGACGTCCCACGCCCCCACTCCCGCCGAGTCGTCCCGTCCTCACTCCGCCGAGTGGTGCCTCAGTTGCGCATAGCGCGGCTCACGCACCACTCACCAAGGCCCCGACGCCGAGTGATCGTCAACGCAGGTGGTAGCAGGGGTCACGCGGAGACGGACTCCCGTCCGAGGTCCTCCGCCTCCAGGCGATCCTCGAGGTTCTCTTCGTCTTCGGCCCCTTCAACATCGGCGACCGATTTGCCTCTGGCCGCCTCGATGACCTCGAGTCTGCGAGAGAACTGGTTGGTCGCGTAGTTCGTCAGCTCCTCGCGAGTGATCCCGAAGGGGAACTCGCGGCCCTCTGCCTCGTATTCGTCGAAAGTCACGTCGATCAAAGACATGGCCGGTCCCAAAAGTTCGTCGAGTGTTTCCTGGACAACCTGCCAGGCACCCGCGTCTCCGGCGACGTGGCGACGGCATGTGAAGGTCCCCCACGCCATGTGCCTGCGCTCATCCCGCGAGATGAACTTGATGAGCTGCTGCATGCCCGGAAGGATGTCCCGCTGCTCGGTCGCTCGGTGCCACGAGTGATAACCGGTAAGCGCGAGGACCCCCTCGACGACTTGGTTGTACACGACCGCCGCCCTCACCTGGGCTGCCGGGGATGGGTCGGTCTTGAGCCGGTTCATCGAGTCGGGAAGGAGCTCATAGAAGATTTTCTTGTAGCCCGGGTTTCGATCGACCCATTCGTGAAGATCTTCTTTGATCCCAACGGCGTCGAGCCAGCGACGGAAGGCCTCGACGTGCTTGGCCTCCTCGAAGGCGAACTGCGTGAGGTACATCTCGTCCTCCAGCCGCCCTTCCTCCGACATCGCGTACATGAACGGCTGGATGTCGTGAGTTACCGACTCCTCGCCCGCCTCGAACAACGTGGCGAGTCGAGTGGCGCCCTCTCTCTCGTCGTCGGTCAGTTCGGTCCAGTCCTTGGCATCCTGAGAGAAGTCGATCTCCGCGGGGTTCCAGTGCAGCCGGTTGCCTTTTTGGAAGAGCCGCAACGGCAAGGCCGTCCAATTGAGGCCTCCTTCTTTGAGGGAGCCGAAACCCTCGCGTCTTCCGCTGGAACCCATTCTTCCTCCCTTGGCAGTCGGTCGAGGTCGCATAACCAACCTCCGAACCGAGGCTACCAATCAAACCCCGTACCGTTCTCTGCGGATTCAGCGCCCGTTAAGGGCGCCCAACCGACAAAGAAGCAAAGCCCAACCAAGAAGGGGTTATGTCCGGGCAGCGTGAGTTAGAAAGCCCTATTAGCCGCGGACCTTTCACAAACGTCTATTCGACCGTAAGTGTCCCGGTCATATCCTCCTCGTGCGGACGGCAGTAGTACTCGTAGCCGCCCTTTTCGGCCTCGAAGGTAACCCTCGTGGATTTCCCCGCCGGTACGTCCACGTCGACGTCGAGTTCATCGATCGTGAACGTGTGGAGAGTGAAGTCTTTGTTATCGATAAACACGGAAACGGTTCCCTCCTCCACCGTAAGAGTGTCCTGGGAGAACTCGATGCCCTCGGCGACCAGACGAACATCTCCTCCCTGAGGATCTTCGCTGTCGTAAGTGAGGGTCGCGACGACCGATAG
>JALZEK010000063.1 GCA_030862065.1 Actinomycetota bacterium
GGCTTCAGAGAAATCCGCCTCGCCATTTCGCTCCCCTGCTATGCCTTCTGAGACTGCGGGACCTGCCCCATCGCCCGCGCTCCGCGCTTCTTGCCCCCCGTCACTTCGCTCTGGACGAGGGCCCCTGTCGGGCAGCGCTCAACGCAGAGGTTGCACCGGGTGCAGGCGTTGTCGTCGATCAAGAAGAGAATGTGGTTGTCGCCCACCTGTCTGGCCAGTTCGACGTTGCCCGAGTCGGCCACGGCCTCCGGGTTGACCATGAAGATGCAGTACCAGGGGCAGATGTCGACGCAGCCCTCGCAGAGAATGCATTGCTCGGGGATGAAGTCGATGAACCGCTTGGGCTTTACGGCTCCCTTAAGCCAGTCCGAGTCGACCAGTTGCATCTCGTAGTCGTCACGGAAGATCGGCTTGTCGATTGTCTCCATGTTCTTGGGCTCTGGAACTTCGGGCATCTCTCCTACTTCCCGGGCATGTAGCCCTTAACGACGTCCTGGACGCCCTTCCCGCCGGTTCTCTTGCGCTTTTTTTCCTGCCAGATGTAGGCGCCGACGAGCATGACCACCAGAAGGGTCATCTGGACTCCGTTGGCCACGAGGTCTCGCACGAGCCGGATCTGGATCGAGTTCAGTCCCTCTTCGTTCACACCGGGGATTTTGGTCGAGATATCGATCAGCTCGGCGACGTACTGATCGGCCTTGTAGATGATCAGCGAGGGGATCTGGGCGAGAAAGATGACCCCCACGATCCAGATAATGGTTCCGAGCACGATGGCCCGGGTCCAGGTCATCTCGCGGTCCGTGTACTTGTACAGCTTGTCGAGGGGAGCCATTCGCGGCTCATCATAGCAACGCCACTTGCCGAAAAATCGCGACTTTGTGCACTTGAGCAGGGCTTTTGCGCGCCGCCGCCGATCGTCTCGGATTGTTGGAGGTTCTTAGAGCGCGTGGAGATCGCGCCGCCGTCGCTCGAGCATCCGTTTTCGCCTCACGACGAAAAACGCATAGCCCCCGACCAGCACCGCGGCTGCGACCATCGCGACGACGAGCCAGCCGACGTTCATGTCGCCGCGGGCACCTTCTTGATTGATGCCGCCGAGATCTCGGCTCTCTCGACCTCGTCGGACAACCGTCCGACCCTTGTTCTCAAGGTCAGGAGCCACCCGAAAAGGACCGTGAACGCAACGAGGCTCACCAGGAAGGTCGCCACTTCGGGGCCCTCGAACCCGGACGCCTCGGTGGGATCGGCCAGCGTGGGCCCGCTTGGATGAAGCGTCCTCCACCACTGGACCGAAAAGTGAACGATCGGCACGTTGACGAATCCCACGATGCCCACGACGGCACAGAGCCTTCCGGTTCGGGCCGGATCTTCGCTCAAAGACCTCAGAAACAAGTAGCCGACGTAGGTGAGCCACATGACCAGCGAGGAGGTCAGCCGCGCATCCCACTGCCACCACGTTCCCCAGACCGGATGAGCCCAGATTGGGCCGGTGATCAAGACGACCGAGATAAAAACCACGCCGATCTCCGCGGCGGAGCCGGCGATCAGATCCCACCGGCGCGCGCCTGTCCTCAGGTACGCGATGGAGGAGATGAACACGATCGCAAAGGCGAGATATCCGACCCATGCGGACGGTACGTGGACGTAAAAGATGCGTTGCAGTTGTCCGCCCATGGCCGCGCTCGCCTCTCTGGCCACGAACAGAATCAGCGCCAGCGATACGAGCAGCAGAACCCCGGTCGCGACCCCGAGAGCTCTCGTTGATTTCACTTTTCCAGCCTAGTCTCGTCGTGAGATGAAAAAGCGATCACGGTCGTACGATCCTGGCGAGTTCGAAGTGCATGGGGTCGGGTCGATCCCACCGGCCTCCCCAGGTGAAGCCCCATTTCTCGAAGATCTCCACAATGCGGGGATCCTGATCTCCTCGAGAGCCCAACAGGTTCGTTGAGACATTGATATCGAATGCGAGTCCAAACGCATGCATCGAGAGCGGCATGGATGGGTCCCGATCGATGAAGCGGGGCACGTAGCACCCTCCGTAATCGTCGGCCCTGACCAGGCCGGCGAGTCCCCGCTGCTCGATTTCGACAAGCGCGGAATGTAATTGCGGAATCATCAATCGATGGCACGTAACCTCACCGATGATCGGAACGTCGGCCGCGGCGATGTTCTGCCGAACCCATTCACGGTTGGGCTTGATGAAGCCGTCGTCCAGGATGCGGAAGCTCATCGTTCCGATGAGGCTTCCGGTCGCCTCCCCCACGACCTCCGGCTCGTTGGGTTCGACGACTCCGGGAGGATCCGGCAAGAGGCCGACGATGTGGGCGGATTCGAACTGCTCGTCGAGGGCGGCACCGAGCTTGTTGAGATCGAAACCGGGCTCGGCCCCCACCACCATCCACTTGGGCTCGCCGATACCGAGCCGCCGCCCGACCGCTTCGTTGACCACCAGATCTGCGAGGTTGGGGACGCCGTTATCGGCATACGCCCCCACCGTCACGGACCGGGTCCCGACCCGAACCTGGTTTGAGTCCTCAAGGTCAAGGGCGTCGGCCAGCGCAAAGGTGGCGACCGCCTCCCCCGCGGACATCTCCGACCACACGAAGTTTGCGTCGCGAGTCTGCGCCGGCGTGACCGACCGGAACACGATTGGGTCGACCGCTCCAACCCGCGCCGTGACGCTCTCTTCGGTTGAGGAGAGAGGTACTTGCTTGATCGCGGCCTGAGCTACGACCGCCACTCCGTCGAGTTGGCCCAGCTCCGCGGCCTCGGCGTCCGTGAAAGGCACCTCGCGGAACATGAGGTAGGCGGGAACGGACCTTTCCGCGGGAGGGAGTGCAATCGGTGGACCCGCGCCCAGAGCGCGCTCGCTCGGAGGAGCGGTGGGATCTCCTCCGCAAGCCGTTACGACCAAGGCCGCCGCCAGTGCGGCCCAGAACGCTCTTCTCATGATGGATCAGTCGATTGTGAACTCAAAGGCGAGACTCCCAACAACGATGAATAAGAGATCGAATCCGGCGAGGATTCCGAACCAGCCCCTTTCGGCCACGAGAGCCAAACCCGATCCGAGAAAGAGATCAGATGTTAACTCCGTTGCCGCGATAAACACCGGGACCAGCGTCGGCAACGACAACAGAGGCAATATCAACTCTTTGCTGCGCGTGTGGGCCGCGACGGCCGAGAAGAGGGTACCGATGAGAACGAACCCTATGTCGGCGAGCACGACTACGAGCAAGAAACCGGGCCAACCGATTCCGAGGTCGATGTCGAAGATCAACGCGAACAGCGGAACGATGAACACCTCGAGGGCGACGACGTAGATGAGGTTCGCCCCCGCCTTGGCCAGAAAGAGACCCGATCTATCCAGGGGAACAAGTAGAAGCGAATCGAGGGCTCCCTCGTCTTTTTCACTCTCGAACGTGCGGGCGAATCCGATGAGCCCGGCGAACAGGATGGTGATCCACAAGAATCCGGCCAGGACGTCGGCCCGCGCCGACCTCGCCACGCGCTCCGTTTCGGGCAGAGTGAACGCCAGGACGAGCAAGACGGCGAATGAAAAGGCGAGCATCGGCGGGAGGGTGTCGCGCGCTCTGGCTTCCGCCCGCAAGTCCTTGCGCGCCAGAGTTCCCACCTTCGATACAAAGCCCGCCTCTTTGACGGTCATGGTGTGACCGGAGCCCCCTCGACCCTGGTTCTGTAACTGGCCGGCCGCCCTCGTTTCAAGATGAGGCTCGCGTCGGCCCAGCCCTTAACCCTTTTGGCTCCGTGCGTGGCGATCACGGCCGTCCGCGCGTCCGACCGCCATGTCCTGACGGCTGTTGACAGCGACTCGGCAGCGTCGTCGTCGAGGTTCGCGTAAGGCTCGTCGAGCAACAAGATGTCGGGGTCGTGAATTAATGCCCTTGCCACGGCGACCCGCCGTTTGAGGCCTGCCGAAAGGTCGTGAACCCTCGAGTCGGCGACGTCGGCAATTCCCAGCGCCTCCGATACCAGTTCCCTCCGAGTAGGCGCCGCGCCGTAGAGCCGCGCGAACAAATCGAGGTTCTCTTGCACCGTCAGTCGTGCGTAAAGCCCGGATTCGTGGCCCGCGTAACCGATCCTTCTGCGCAACTCCTCGTCCGCCAGTGAAATGGGTCGCCCATCGACGGTGACTCTTCCCTCCGTCGGCCTCAACAGCCCACACAGCAGCCTCAACATCGTGGTCTTCCCCGATCCGTTGGGGCCGAAGAGGCCTGTTACACCCCGACCGAGCTCGAGGTCGACATCGGTGAGGGCGACGGTCCGGCCGAACACGACACGAACTCCCTCCAGCCGGATCACCCGGTCGGCTCCCGCCGACTCAGCCTGGTCTTGAGGGCGCGCCTTTTTTGTGACCATTCCTGCTCCGTTATGGAGCCGTTCTCGCGTTGCAGGTCCAGCTCGGCAATGGCCACGAGGACGTCGTCTCTCGGCAGAGGCTTTCTCCGGAGTGCCGGTGATGGCCGTTTCGCTCTGAGCACGAGCGCTACCGCCATTCCCACGACCAGCACCCCGATCAGTACGACCACTCCCACGGTAAGTGCCGTCGAGGAACTGCCCTCGGCCACGACGGACAGGGGGACGATGTCGCCCGCCTGCAGGGGGGCCGTGGTGCTCCATTTGTTGTAGCGATCGCCGCGAACGTTTACCTCGTCCTCGTAGGTGAGCCGGTTGCTTTCGAGCCGAAAGGGATCGGCGACGAAAACGGCCAGTTCCTCGATCGGGTAGAGAGCGCGGCGAGAGATGTCGTATGCACCGCCGTTCTGAACTATTTGGTAACCGAAGATCGTGTTCGTCTCTCCGGGGGGAATGGCGACCGTCGCGGCGAAACCAAAATCGGCTTCCGTCGCGTAAAGCCGATTGATGTCCGAGGACACGATGTCCACTCGTTCTCCAAGCGCCTCGATCGGAAGCGCGAACCCGAGGGTCTGCGTGGGCTGTTTCACCGGCCCGGCAACTGCGGCCCCGCGACCGATGTATGCCTTTGAGCTCGAGTTGGAAACCGTCACGGATTCGAGGACGCCGGTATCGCCCTGGTTTTGGATGAGAAAGAGGTGATCTCGGACGATGGATAAGACCGACGGATCGGAGGTCGTGTCCCAAACCCGCAAATCGATCGGCCGGGCTTCTCCGTTTTGGAAGCCGACGTTTTCGCCGACGAAGAGCCCACCTCGATAGATGGTCTCCACCGTGTATTCGATGTCGGGATCGACTGCAACATCGACGAACTCAAAGCTTCCGTTTGCCGCAGCCGTTGTCGTTTTCTCTACGCGGCCCGATCCGTCGTCTCGGGCTCCCAGCAAGGTCACCTCAACTCCCTTCAAGTTGACGCTTTTGGTCTGGTGGACAACGC
>JALZEK010000108.1 GCA_030862065.1 Actinomycetota bacterium
CAACAGGCATGCCGTGCTTCGGTACATGCAGTTACCTCCCGCAGCAGCCGGCCACGGACCCCCTAAAGGTGTCCTCTGAGCCTTTCTCCAGACCGGGGGGCAATTCCTCCCGCAATGTCGGACTCTCGGACTGGGAGTCGGCGCTCTGTGAAGCAAGAACAGCGATATGCGCATCTGGTGCTGCAAAGTTGTCGGGGGGTGCCCCGCATAGTTGTCGGGCTCGGCTCACGGCCTGGCTAACATCGCCTCGATGAATGCCGGAGATGTGATCCAGGATCGCTACACGCTCGAGGAGCGCCTCGGCAAGGGCGGGATGGGACAGGTGTGGCGCGCCCGCGACCAGCGGCTCGAGCGCACCGTGGCGATCAAGTTGATCGCGCCCCAGCTCTCCGACGACCCCGAGCTGCTCGTCAGGTTCCTGCGCGAGGCGCAGAGCATCGCTCGCATCTCTCATCCCAATGTCGTGGCGGTGCTCGACTTCGGCGAGAGCGACGAGAACCCGTTCCTCGTCATGGAGTACGTCCCGGGCAAGCCGTTGACCGACCTCGTCGGCGCGCCGATGGAGGACGACAAGGCGCGGGCGATCGTCACGCAGGCGGCGGAGGCAGCCGGAGCGGCCCACGCCAAGGGCATCGTCCACCGCGACGTAAAGCCGGCGAACATCATCGTCACCGAGGAAGGGCGCGCCAAGCTTGTCGACTTCGGCATCGCCGCGGCCCAGGACATGGATCGCGTCACGGCCACCGGGACCACGATCGGCTCGCCCCACTACATCTCGCCCGAACAGGCCATGGGCCAGCGCGCCACTCCGCGCTCCGACGTCTACTCGCTGGGCGTCGTCCTCTACGAGTTGTTGACCGGAATTCGCCCCTTCGAGGCGGGCAGCGTGGCCGCGGTGGCCATGGCCCAGGTCGAACAGGAACCGGCCCCCCCGAGCGAACACGTCGAGGGACTCGATCCCTCACTCGAGGCGGTGGTCCTGAAGTGTCTCCAAAAGAATCCCGACGACCGCTATTCCGACGGGAGCGAACTCGCGAAGGCCGTGTCGACCGGCGACGACCCGCGCACCCACTTGATGCCCGCCGCGGCGGCGGGGGCCGGGGCTACCGCCGTGCTGCCGGCCGCCGAGGACGACGCCCTCCCCTACGAGGACTACTACCGGGACGAGCCGGAGTCGCCGTGGCGGGCCATTCTGTGGGGCGCGCTGATCGGCCTCATCTTGTTGATGCTGGCGATCGGGGCCTACACACTCTTGAGTTCAGAGCAGGACGGCGCCACAGAGAGAGATCGGTCCGGCGGCACCCAGCAGAGAGCTCCCGGAGGCGGCGAGACCACCGAAGAGGTCATTGTTCCCCCCACTCCCGAACAAGAGGAGCCCCCTCCCCCTGAAGAGGACGGCGAGGATGGCGAGGATGGCGAGGGTGACGGCGGCGACGACGACGGCGGAGACGATGGAGGTGACGATGGCGGTGACACGCCGACCGACGACACGACCGACGGTAACGGCGAGGGCCCCGACGGCGAGGGTCCCCCGGGCCAACTGAAAAAGGGCAACGCGTAGGCGTTTCGTAGGAGACAGACGGCGGCGCCCCGAAACGGTTCGCTTGGTGGATAACTAGTCCGGTTCGGTGGTGCAAATCGGGCATAACGGGCAGACATGCCACCGATTTTTGATCAGTCACCGCTATTCAGGCGGGTTCGTCCCGCTCCGACGCAATCGGTAACTAGTTCGTCCAACAACGAGTAGGGATATGCGCGCACCCGTTTCCCCCAACGAGCGCGAACGCCTCCAGGCGCTTCGTGAATATCAGATCCTCGACACGTTCCCCGAGGAGGCCTTCGACGAGCTGACGAAGCTCGCGGGCCAGATTTGTGAGGCTCCCATCGCGCTCGTCAGCCTCGTCGACGAGAACCGCCAGTGGTTCAAATCCAAGATGGGAGTCGAGCACTCTCAGACTCCTCGTGACATTGCGTTTTGCAGCCACGCGATCTCCCAGGACGACCTCTTCGTCGTCGGCGATGCCCTAAAAGACGACCGCTTTGCGAACAATCCGATGGTGACGTCCGAGCCGAATATCCGGTTCTACGCGGGAATGCCCCTCGTGACGGCGGAGGGACACGCCCTGGGCGCGCTCTGCGTGAAGGACACGATCCCCCGTCAGCTGAACGCCACCCAACTGGATGCGCTTCGGATTCTCGGTCGCCAGGTGCTGGCTCAACTGGAACTGCGGCGAAAGCTGATCGAATCGATGGCCCGAGGTGGCGAGGCCGAAATGCGCGCCAGTCGAAACGAAAGGCGCTTTCACGCGATCTTCGAGGCCGCCGGAGTGGGAGTGGTTCTTCTCGATATGGGGTTCCGGGCCCTCGAGAGCAACCCGCTCATCGAGCGGATGCTGGGGTACAGCTCCCAGGAGCTGGCCGCCACCACTTTTTCGGACCTCGCCCCGACCGGCGATGCCACGGTTTCGGCACTACTGGCCGCGGTTGTGGAAAAAGGTCGTGAACACCAGGAGGACGAGGCGCAATTCCAGCACAAGAACGGAAGCCTGGTGTGGGCAAATTTCACGGCCTCGCTCATGCGAGATGGTTCGGGCGCGCCGGAATACGTGGTTGCAACACTCGAGGACATCAGCGACCGCAAAGATCTGGAGGCCCAACTCAAGCACCACGCGTTTCACGATCCACTGACCAAGTTGGCCAACAGAACACTTTTCGCCGACCGCGTCGATCAGGCTCTGAGGAGATCCCGACGTAACCCGGCCCCCTTGAGTGTCCTGTTCCTCGATCTGGACGACTTCAAGAACGTGAACGACACGATGGGCCATTCCGCCGGCGATCAGTTGCTCCGGGTCCTGGCAAATCGGCTTTCCTCGTCCCTCAGAGAAGACGACACCGCGGCGAGACTCGGCGGGGACGAGTTCGCCATCCTGTTGGAGGGAGCCGATCAGCACGCGGCGGTCGAAATTGCACGTCGCCTTCTGTCGAAACTCCGTGAGCCGCTCGACCTTCAAGGCAACAACCTGGAGGTCAACTTCAGTATCGGAATCGCGACCGGCACGAGCAACAGCAAGGCGGACGATCTGATGCGCAATGCGGATACGGCCATGTACGAGGCGAAGAAACGCGGCCGCAACCGCTACGAGATCTTTGCGGACTGGATGCACACCCGCCTCGTGCAGCGCGTCGAGCTGCAGTCGAGTCTCAGAAAAGCGATCGACACCGGTGAGATCGTCCTCCACTACCAGCCGATCTACAGGCTGGATCCGCTCGAGATCGTGGGCGTGGAGGCCCTGGCCAGGTGGAACCATCCCGACAGGGGCCTGATCCCGCCCGGCGAGTTCATCGAGATCGCCGAGGAGACCGGCTTGATCGTCCCGCTCGGTCGGAGGGTGCTCGACCTGGCCTGCGATCAGCTTCGCCGGTGGGACGCGAGCCTCAACCGCGAACATCCCCTGCGCTGCGGGGTCAATTTCTCTGCCCGACAGCTCGGGTTGCCGCATCTGGTGGCGGACGTGACGGACGCCTTGCACCGCCATCAAACGCCTCCGGAGTGGCTCGTGATCGAGATAACGGAGAGCGCCCTGATGCAGGACCCGGAGGCGGCCGCCGACAAGCTCGCCGAGCTGGCGGACCTCGGGCTCGGCATCGCCATCGACGATTTCGGCACCGGGTTCTCGTCTCTGAGCTACCTGCGGCGATTTCCGGTCGGCATCCTCAAGGTGGATCGCTACTTCACTCAGGGGATGGGCGCGGGGGCCGAGGAGTCCGCGTACGCCAAGGCGATCTTGAAGCTGGGAAAGAGCCTCGACCTGGATGTCGTGGCGGAGGGAGTCGAACAAGAGAGCGAACTACGAGAGCTGGTCTCGGCCGGCTGCGACTTCGGTCAGGGATTCCTGCTCGCAAAGCCGATGCCGCCCGAGGACCTGACCGAGTTGCTACGCCGCGACCCGAACCTGGTGGGTGCCCGAACCTGATCGCGGTCACGGACGCGGACGACTCCCGTTCGATGGTCTTCGCCTCGGCCGAAGTGGGTGAAGCCTGGACCGCGCAGCATCCCGGGCGCTCAAGAGACCATAGGAGACATCGGCTGTCGCCGAGTTGAAAGCGCAATCACCCCGCCGGAAGCCACAGCGACCATGGCAAGAGTCTCCAGAGTGCGCGGTGTGCCGAGCTGATCTGCCAAAACCCCGATGAGAACGGCACCTCCCACAAAACCAAGATCCCGCCACAGCCGAAATCGACCGATCGCCGCCGCCCGTCTATGGGGCTCGACGGAATCGCCGGTGGCGGCGATGAGAACGGGGTAGGCGAGAGCAGTCCCCGAACCCAATAGCGTCACGGCGGTGAGCCATGTCGCGAATGAATCGGAGGCGGCTACGGCGACCAACCCGATGCCCTGCAGGAGCATCCCTGCGACCATCGGGGTTCTCCTGCCCCGTGCATCGCTCAGAGCGCCGGTGAACGGCTGGAGAATGCCCCACGCCGCGGGATATGCGGCCGCCAGCAGCGAAATCTTGGTAAGCGAAAGGCCGCGCTCACTGAAATAGATCGGAAGCAGGCCCCATGTCGCGACGTCGGCAAATTTGGTGACGAACCCCGCTTGAGCGAAGGCTGCCAGCGCCAATGGGCGCGACGACGCAATCATTGAGCGCCGGTTTGCCTCACCCAGAACAAAGACGAGCGTGTCCTCCACGAAGAAGAACGCTGTGGCGAGTCCGCCCAATGCGAGGAACTCACCAAGAACGAAAGGTGCCCAACGAGGAGCAGCGTGAGCTGCGATCACGCCAGTGGCATATGCCGCGCTGGCGGTTCCCAGATAACCGGCGAACTCATTAATCCCAATTGCGAGGCCCCGCCGACGGACGCCGGAGAAGTCCACCTTCATGAAGATCGATGTCGACCAGCACAAACCCTGCTGGAGGCCCAGCAGAACGTTGGCAGCTATGACCCAGTTCCAGGACGGTGCGACGGCAATCAACAACGGCGCCGGTGCGCCGATGCACCACCCGGCAATCAGCGTTCGCCTCCTGCCAAAGCGGTCAGCAAACTCTCCTGCCATTAGGTTTGCCGGCGCCTTCGCGGCTCCGAACGCCAGAATGAACGACAGCGCCGCGGCATTGGACGCAAGACCGAATTCGCTCTTCGCCAGTAGCGGCAGGACCGTTCGCTCCACGCCGACCATGGCACCCACGAATGCCACCTGGAGAATGAGCAGCGAGAGGCGAGCCAGATTGACCCGCAACCCCGTGCGAAGTTCTAGACCGACTCTTCCATCCGTCTCGTCACCCGGACCGGGCGACCTGCTGGATCCATTCACCTCCAATGACCAGAGATCCACGGAGGCGGGTTCATCGCACTCATGCCAATTTCATAGCACCGCCACAATTTGTTCTTACCCACGGAGCGGAGAGGGAAGGCAGCTGCCGGGCAATCTGATTCCCGGATCCTTATAGAAACGGAATCCGGTAAAAGGGCCGGCGCGGCCACCGGTTGAGGATCCGCCTGATCTTTAATCGCATGGACGGACGATCCAGGGTGAGGCCCTCGGGCTCGGCCATCTCCTCCACCGCCTCCAGGATCCTGTCGACCTTGATTGCCTTGGGGCTCCCCTGCCAGGTGACCTCGGCTCCCCCCAACCAGGCGTCGATCCGATCGAGAAGAGCACCAATGGGGGCGTCCCGGCGACCGACGTCGAACGCCTCCTGCGCGGTATCGGCTCGCTTCGGACGCCATCCCGCGCCGAGTGTTCCCTTCGGGGCCCCGATCGGAACCCTCGGGTAAAAGCGAACGATGATCCCCTCTCCGCCCATGACTATCTCGTCCGACAACATCAGTTCCTGGCGCTCCTCGAGTCTGGCGGCCGCCTCGGCCACGGTCAGACCACCGAGGTCGAGCCCCTCCCGTATCTCGACCCCGTGGTGGATCCGCCCCGCGCTCACTCCGAGATCGACGACCACGAGGTAGACGAGAACCGAGACCAGCGCGACGACGCCGAGGAGGGATTTGGCCAGGCCGGAGAGTTGCATGCCCGAGATCGTAATTCGGGGTTTCGCGGAAAAGCGGAGCCCAAGTAATGGGGGCGGTCAGGTCCGGGTGGTCGCCCTTTCCTTTGCGAGCTCCTTCAGAAGAGAATCGACGCCGGCGATGTCGGTCTTTCTCAGGAACCCGTCGGCCCAGGAAGGGGGCTCGACCAAAATCGCCGAGAAAGCCACGATGATCGAGTCCGGCGAGACCCGCCGCAGAAGCCGCGCCGTCTCCTCACCGTTGATCGCCGGCATGAGGAAGTCGAGGAGAACGAACCGAGGCTGGTGCCGCTGTCCCTGGATGACCGTGTCGGGCCCGTTCGAGGCCGACGCGACCACCCAATAGCCGTGAAAGTCGAGGATCTCGGCGGCGACCCGACGGATCGCGGGATCGTCATCGACGATCAAGACCGAGAGCTCGGCCGACTCTTCCTTTGTCAGATCGATTTCGATTTCTAGCTCCTCCGAGCAGATCGGGCAGACTGCAATCATCGCAGAGTTGAGGTGGACGAGCGCCTCGCAATTGCGGCAGCGACCGGTTCTGATCACGGACTCTCCCTTGGTTTGGTTTCCTGTTCTGGGAGGTTCTCCCTGGAAGAATCCGGTCCTGCGATCCCCCGAAATTTTCCTGCCCCCTGTTAGCCGGGGCCGTCTGGAGGATCGGGGCAGGCCGTGGGCGACCACAGCCCCGCCTCCGATCGGCGCGCCCGTCTTTGAAGCGACACGAACAGGTCGGTGTGGCGAACGTTGGGCGGGTGGGTGTAGGCCGAGGCATAGCCGTTCAGCACGAGCCGGGCGTTGGCCATCTCGTCTCCGACGTAGACGTAGCGGAGAAGACGGTCGTACGAGTCCTTTTGTTCGACGTCATCGACCAGGCGGACCGTTCGGCCACCGAGCAGCGCCCGGGCCGCGGCCGACGCCTCCCGCCCATAGCACTCGATCGGGGTCCCCGGCTTGACCGACTCGGGGGTGTCCATCCCGATGAACCGGACGTCGTAGCGCTCCCCCGGCCGGGCCACCCCTGCCCCCGGGCCCTCTACCCGCCCCGTGATCAAGACCTCCATCGTGTCGCCGTCGGCGACCTCGACCACCCGTCCGATCTCGTAGCCGCCGGGCTCGAGGTGAAAGGTGGCGGGGGCGCTTCTGCTCAGATCAAGAGAGCCCGAGCCGCAACCAGTCAAGACCAGAGTCACCAGGGCCGCCGATCGGATTCTCACGGGGTCAGGGTGGCGTCAAACCGGGAGCGAGCTGTGGCGCGCGCAACACGCGTGTTCTTCAAGGACTAGTCAGCTCGGCCGAGAAAAACGGACATTCAGGAGGGCAGGGCTACTCCTTTCGTTCTGGTCAACGAGTGCAAAACGGACAGGAGACCCACGCGCAAATGACCGTATCTAGTCATTTCTTTTCGACATCTCCCCAGCGCCTCAACGGGGGCGATTACCTACCGATGGTGGAAGCGTCTCCGGTCCATCGGAGGCCGAGAACTACAGACCCGCTAAACGAAAGAGGACGACATGGCCCTCATCGCAGAGCGGGTGGGGGTTTCCAAGAAGTCAGGGACGGGGACAAAGTTATTTACCGGTTTGATGCTGGCCTTGTTCATGGTCGCATCTCCAGGCGCCTCAAGGGATGCCCGGGCGGCCGGTCGAGCCGGCGACTTCACTCTGGTCGCCAAACATCCGCAAGCCGCGCTGCAGCCGACTACGCGGGGAAGAACAATCTCGACTCTCAAGCTCTATCGGGGCGACATCTACGCTGGTTATGGCGACTACTCCGCGAACACGGGACCGATCGCAATTACCCCGTTCGACCCCACAACTGGATCGTTCGCGCAAACGCCTACGTACGTCGCCGACACGGAGGCCATCCAGATCTACAGAACGATCAATGGACGTCTGTACGCGCCGGCCACCGACAGTAAGACCGGTAACGACTATTCCTTCAACGAAGGGGAATCGGCCCCCGAGGCATGGCTTGATTACGGAGGTCTCGGCTCGGCACACGTGTATGACACCGCCACCCTCGACGGTCAAGATCTCTGGATGGTTGGGTCTCG
>JALZEK010000110.1 GCA_030862065.1 Actinomycetota bacterium
CTTCGACGCGATCGAACGAGATGTCTTGGCCCGCGCGACGGTTCTGTGGATCAACTACCCAAACAACCCCACCGCGGCGGTTGCCGACATCGACTTCTTTAGGCGGGCCGTCGAGTTCTGCGCCGAGCACGATCTTTTGCTCGCGCACGACGGGGCCTACACCGAGATCACCTACGACGGCTACGTCGCGCCAAGCGTGCTCGAGGTGGACGGGGCGATGGATCACGCGGTCGAGTTCCACTCACTCTCCAAGACCTACAACATGACCGGTTGGCGGATCGGATGGGTGGCGGGAGCGCCGAGAGCGATCGAGGCGATCAAGCGTCTGAAGACGAATATCGACTCCGGTATCTTCGACGCGGTTCAACGCGCGGGAATTGTGGCGCTCGGGCTCCCCGACAACCACCTTAAGGAAACGACCGACCGATATCGGCGGAGACGCGACCTGCTGTGCGACGGCCTCAAGTCGATGGGCGTGGTGGTCGAGCCGCCGAAGGGATCGATCTACGTGTGGGTCCCGGTACCAGAGGGTCACACGTCGGAGACCTTCACGACATTCCTTCTGGATGAATGCGACCTCGTGGTCGCCCCCGGAAACGGCTACGGCCCGACAGGCCAGGGCTTCGTTCGCTTCTCGTTGACGATCCCCGACGATCGGGTAGAGGAGGGCGTGGAGAGATTGAGAAGGGCGGGTCTCTAATAATTCGTCGTCGTCGAGACGCGAGCTTCGCGCTCCCATGACTCCGCGGAGGTCGAAAACGGCCCACGAGGTGCGGCTCGAAAGAGAACGAGCCGTGTTGGTCGGCAGGCTGGCCGGGGGCCGAGACGCCGAGGAGTCCGAATGGTCGCTCGACGAGTTGCACGCTCTCGCCGACACGGCCGGCGCGGAGGCCGTGGACCGCGTGGTTCAGAGGCGCGACTCTCCCGACGCCGCCACTTATCTCGGGCGCGGGAAGGCCAAGGAGATAGTGGGCACGGCCAACGCGCTCGATGCCGACCTGTTGATCTTCGACGACGAGCTGACGCCCGCACAGGGACGGAACCTCGAGGAGATCGCCGGCGTCAACCCACTGGCCGAAAGAGGTCTGAAGATCGTGGATCGCACGGGGTTGATCCTCGACATCTTTGCCCAGCACGCCCGCTCGGCCGAGGGAAAGCTGCAGGTGGAGCTGGCGCAACTGAACTATCGCCTTCCCCGACTGAGGGGCTGGGGCGACGTGATGTCTCGCCTCGGTGGAGGGATCGGGACGAGAGGTCCGGGCGAGACCCAGCTCGAATCGGAGCGTCGGGCGATCCTTCGCCGCATTCAGCGGGTGAAGAAAGACCTCGAGGACCTCGAACGGACCCGTCGACTGAAGCGCAGGCGACGCACGCGCTCGGGGGCCCAGGTCGTGGCGCTGGTGGGATACACGAACGCCGGCAAGTCGACTCTGCTGAAGCGGCTGACCGACGCCGGCGTTCTCATCGAGGACAGGCTCTTTTCAACTCTCGATCCGATAACGCGCCGGTTGGAGCTTCCCTTCGGTCAGGACGTTTTGCTGACCGACACCGTCGGATTCGTCCGCAAGCTTCCCCACCAGTTGGTCGAGGCCTTCCACTCGACTCTCGAGGAAGTGGGCGAGGCATCGATGCTGTTGCACGTCGTCGACGCGAGCCGCGACGCCGAGCGCCAGATCGCCGCCGTCGACTCCGTGCTGAAGGAAATCGGCGTTACCGGGCGCGCGACCGTCCTGGCCCTGAACAAAATCGATCTTTTGTCGGAACCCGAGATCGACAAGGTCGCGGGCCGGTTCCCCGATGCGGTCCTTCTATCCGCGCAGACGGGCGAAGGAATCGACAGCCTGCTGGAAAAGCTCGCCGAGGAACTTTCTCGTCTGCGCGTGGAGGTGGCGTTAGAGATTCCATTCGATCGCGGGGAGGTCGTGACGAAGGTGCACGAAGACGGAGACGTGCTGGAGGAGGACTACTCGGAACGGGGAACCAACTTGCGGGCCAGGGTCCCTCGAACGATGCTCGCAGAGGTAAGGCCGTTCTTGAGTTCCCTCGAATAGGAGGCGGCCGCTTCTAGACGCGGCGGAAGACTCCGACGACCCTTCCGAGGATTTCCGTTCCCGAGGGCGCCTCGAAGGGCTGCAAGTTGGGGTTGGCCGGCTCGAGAACGATGGCCGAGCCCTTGTGGCGGATCGTCTTGACCGTCGCCTCGGGGGCGTCGCCATACTCGCTCGGCACCATTGCGGCGACGATCTGTCCGGAGTGCGCCGTCGGCTGTTGTCTCACGATGACGAAGTCACCGTCGAGGATCCCGGCTTCGATCATCGAATCACCTTTCACCTCGAGCATGAAGATGTTGCCGTCACCGACGAGGTCGGCGGGCATCGGATAGATGTCCTCGACGTGCTCCTCGGCCATGATTGGTGCACCCGCCGCGATGCGACCCAGAAGCGGGACCGATCGGGCCGGACGCCGGTTCGCGGCGAGGCCGGTGTCGGGGTCGAAGTGAAGCTCGATGGCCCGCGGCTTGGTGGGGTCAATCTTGAGGTAGCCCTTTCGCTGGAGGGCCTGAAGGTGGGAGTGGACTGTGGAGCTTGAGGCCAGGCCGAGGGCCTCGCAGATCTCACGGACGGACGGCGGATAACCTCGCTCGGTCACCGTCTCGGCGATAAAGGCGAGCGTCTGCCGCTGCCTTTCCGTCAATCCTTCGACCATTGGGGCCTCCTGTCCCGAGCTGTTCCCGAACGTGCGTTCGGCCCACTTTAGATCAGGCTGCGGCCTGAATCAAGAACGTGTGTTCGATCGGGGGCCTTGATAGCGAACGTGTGTTCCCCTATTATAGCGAACGTACGTTCGCTTTCGAAAACTGTCGCAGGTACTAGCCTTTTCAATGCAGGCCCTGGCCGGAAGGCCCGGCTCGGGCCCGGGAGTGGGAGCTCGCATGGCGCTGCGAAGAGAGGACATTTACGGGGGCCGCGACGCGCGGATAGTCGCCTTCCCAACGGCGGCGGTTCGAGCTCGGGCCCGGGCGGCCCGCCGTAGATACCGCCTGAGACGGACCATCGCGGGGGCCGCGATCCTTCTCGCCATGGCTCTCGTTCTGGGCTCATCGATGGCCCGTCCGGACGCCTCACCCGCTCCTCCGGCCGGCGGTCTCGAGGTCACGATGCAGCCCAGCCAGACGCTGTGGGATCTGGCCGAGCGCTACGCCCCCGAGGACACTGATCTCAGGGCCTACGTCGACGAGATCGAGTCGCTCAACGGCCTCGATGGGGGCCCTGCGGCGGGTCAGCGGCTGGTTTTGCCGGCGATCCCGTAGTGCGTTCCGGAAAGCGTCTACCACAGCATATGGTTGATCGAGTGGGGAACACCTCAAGATATTGCGGTTTTTGGCTTGACCCCGCAGTCGCCAAGGAGTAGTTTCACCCTTGTAATTACCGACGAGGGGTTTTTCGCGCAGATCGGCGAGAAATTCCCCACGGAAGGGGGACACAGAGTGTCACAGTCGGCTCGAACGACCGGTGAGCTGGTCGACGACGATCTCAAGATCACCCGTTACTTCACGACCGAAGGCGTTCATCCCTACGACGAGATCGAGTGGGAAGAGCGAGATGCCGTCATCCAGAACTACAGGACCGGCGAGGTCGCGTTCGAGCAGAAGGGCGTCGAGGTCCCCAGGTCGTGGTCACAGAACGCGACGAACATCGCCGCGCAGAAGTACTTCCGGGGCTCTCAGGGAACCCCTCAAAGGGAGCGCTCGGTCAAACAGATGATCGATCGGGTCGTCAACCGTTACACCGAAGAGGGCTTGGAGCGTGGTTACTTCGCCGACTCGGACGAAGCTCAGGTCTTCAGGGACGAACTGGCGCACCTTCTCGTTAATCAAAAGGCAGCGTTCAATTCGCCGGTGTGGTTCAACGTCGGGTGGCGGCCGAAGGGCGAGGAGCAAGTCAGCGCGTGCCAGCCCTATCACTCTTTGGTCAGCACTCCTGGAGGCCTCGTTCCGATCGGCAAGCTGGTCGAGGAACGCGCGGTTGGAACGAAGGTCTACGACGCCTCGGGGATAACCCGGGTCGTCGCCGTGAAGTCGAACGGCGTGAAAGACGTGATTCGAATCCATCTCAAGTCCGGCTACACGCTCGACGTGACAGCGGACCATCTCGTCTGGAAGCGGACGGGCGAGAGATCGGGTCGGTTCGTGCCGGCGGGGGAGCTGCAGCCGGATGATTCCCTTGAGTGGCATCGCCGGGACGCGTACGGCGAGGGCGAGATTGATCCGGATGAGATCGCCGAGGCCGCGCTGGCCGGATGGCTGCAGTCGGATGGATTCGTTGGTCAGTACACCGGGACCAACAAGTCGCTGACCATCGAGGCGATGACTGTTAACGACGCGGAGCTTGAGTGGGTCACAGGCGCGATCGATCAGATCTTTCCCGACGTACATCGTCACGAACGACGCGTTGAGACGACGGATTCAAAACTGGACTGCCGCCGCACCCGGCTCTACGGGAGACCCCTCATGGGCTTCATCGACAAATGGGGACTCATGACCCGTGGTGTGGACATGGAGGTCCCTGAGCATCTGTTTACGGCACCGCTGCCGGTCGTCGCTTCTTATCTCAAGAGCGTGTTCCAGGCTGAGGGGTATGTATCCCCGCGGGAGCGATCCGCCGTTCTGGCAGTGGACATGATCTCGGAGAAGCTGGTGCGGGGGCTGCAACAGCTACTAGTTCGCTTCGGCATTTTTGCCAGAGTCAGTTTCAAGCCGGACTCCCGGGAGGACCGCAAGGGCTGTTGGTCTGTAAGGGTGCAAAACCTGTGCGATCGCCGGACCTTCGCCGACGAAATCGGGTTCATCGATCCCGTCAAGACGCGAAAACTTGAGCAGAGCCTCTTGATTGTTGGAAATGTCGCCCGAGAGACCAAGCAGCTTGAGATAGCCCGGATGGAGCAGCTCGGTGCCATGGAAGTCTACGACATCCAGACCGAGAGCGGCGAGTACCTCTCCCACAACCTGAGAGTCCACAACTGCTTCATTCTTTCTGTCGAAGATGAAATGAAGTCCATCCTCAACTGGTACGTCGAGGAAGGCTTGATCTTCAAGCACGGGTCTGGTTCCGGCGTGAACCTTTCGCGCTTGCGCTCGTCGAAGGAGCGGCTGCGGTCAGGTGGAACCGCTTCGGGCCCAGTTTCGTTCATGCGCGGTGCGGATGCATCGGCCGGAACGATCAAGTCCGGTGGCGCAACACGTCGCGCGGCAAAGATGGTCGTGTTGAACGTCGATCATCCCGACATCAAAGACTTCATCTGGTGCAAGGCTCTCGAGGAGCAAAAGGCACGCGCTCTCCGCGAGGCCGGCTTCGACATGGATCTCGACGGCAAGGACTCCCATTCGATCCAGTATCAAAATGCAAACAACTCGGTTCGCGTGACTGACGAGTTCATGCAGGCAGTGATCGACGACCGCGACTGGGACTTGAAAGCAGTTACGACCGGCGAGCCGCTTGAGACACTCAAGGCGCGCGACTTGTTGCGGGAGATCTCACAGGCTGCATGGGAGTGCGCGGATCCGGGCGTTCAATACGACACGACGATCAACGACTGGCACACGTGCCCGAACACGGGTCCGATCACTGCATCTAACCCTTGCTTTACCGGGGACACCCGAGTTCACACAGACAAGGGACAGATTCGGTTCGATGCACTGATGCAGCGCGTTCTCGAGGGCGAAACGTTCGAGGTCTACACTCACGACATCACGAATGAGGACAAGCCCAGGGATTCGATCCAGCTATCGAAGCCAACTCAGTTCATGGTCACCGGCGTAAACGAGATCGTAAAACTGCGTTTCAGCGATGATCGTGAGCTCCGGTGCACTCCGAACCACCGGATTTGGACGGAGAACAGAGGCTGGGTCCGAGCCGATGAGCTGACTGAAGAGGATCGAGTGAAGACCCTCGATCATCCAACCCCTGCAACGATGGCCGGCTATGACCTTCCAGTTTCGACCGATTGGAAATCGTACGCGGTTAAGTGGACCAAGAAACGTGAAATCCAACTTCCGGAGAAGTGGGATGAGGAACTAGCGCATTACGTCGGTTGGCTCGTGGGCGACGGATGCATATCGAACGACGGCACCGTCGTAACGGTCTATGGATCAGAAGAAGACCAAGAAGGGATTCTTCCCAGGCATCTGGCATTCGTTACGTCGCTGAACGGAGGAGTCACACCGAAGCTCAGCAGGCAGGAAAATGGAACGGTTCAACTGAGAATGAGCTTCGGGCCAATTAGTCGGTTCTTCCAGGCACTGGGTGTGAAGAAAGGGCGAGCTCCGGGCAAGGAGGTGCCGTGGAGCATCTTCGAGGCTCCCGAAGAAATTGTGCAGGCGTTTCTTCGCGGCTTGTTTGATGCGGATGGCTGCGCCGTAGAGCTTGAGAAAGCCAAATATGCAGGGTTGGGCAGTAAGTCGAGAGAGCTTCTTCGGGGAGTCCAACTTCTTCTTGCCCGATTGGGTATCGAGAGCAATATCTACGAGACGCCCGAACGTCGGAGCGGATTTCACTACAGCCGTCGGAAGGACGGAAGTGTTGTCAAGTACCAGAGCAGGGGACCTTCTTATGACCTACGTATTAGTGGTCAGGCGCTAGGGCTTTTCTTTGGGTTCGTAGGATTCGACTTGAGCCGAAAGCTATGGACCCTAGAGAAGCTGGTCGCCGAGTACAAGAGGTATCGAAACAAAGGCTTCAGTAAGTTATCTACTCGTGAATTCGACGGCTTCGAACTCACATACAACCTGACAGAGCCGATCAATCACTCGTACATAAATAACGGTGTGATTGTTAGTAACTGCTCAGAGTATGTTCATCTGGAAAATTCATCCTGTAACTTGGCCTCGCTCAACTTGATGAAGTTCATCGACGAGAACGACAAGTTCGACGTCGAGGGTTACATGCATGCAGTCGAGGTCGTTTTCCTCGCCCAGGAAATCTCGGTTGGTTTCGCTTCTTATCCCACGCAGCCAATCACTGACAACTCGCACAAGTTTCGCCAGCTCGGACAGGGTTACGCAAACCTCGGCGCTCTGCTGATGTCACAGGGACTGGCTTACGACTCAGATGAGGGGCGCGCGTGGGCTGCCGCTATAACTTCGATCATGACCGGTCACTGCTACGCGACCTCGGCCAAGATCGCGAAGCGGATCGGTGCCTTCGACGGATATGAAGAGAACAAACAACCAATGCTGCGAGTTATGGATAAGCACAAGGATGCCGCGTATCAAATTCAGGACGTGGGAGTACCGGCCGATATGGCTCAAACAGCCAAGCGTGTGTGGGATGATGCAACGTCTCTCGGGCACGTGCATGGCTACAGAAACGCGCAGGCCAGTGTGCTGGCTCCCACTGGGACCATTGCTTTGCTCCTTGACTGTGACACCACCGGAATCGAACCCGACCTGGCGCTTAAGAAGATGAAGAAGCTCGTCGGGGGCGGGACGATGTCCATCGTCAATCAGACGGTCCCGCGGGCACTTCGCAAACTCGGCTACAGCGACGATCAAGTAATGGACATCGTCGCCTATATCGAAGAGAACTCGCATGTCGTGGGCGCTCCGCATCTGCGCGAAGAGCATCTCGACGTCTTCGACACCGCGATGGGCGAGCGCTCAATCCATTACATGGGGCACGTCAAGATGATGTCGGCGGTTCAGCCCTTCTTGAGTGGAGCGATCTCCAAGACCGTCAACCTGCCGGAGGACGTCACGGTCGAGGACGTGGAGCAGGTTTACATCGAGGGCTGGCAACTAGGGCTCAAGGCACTCGCTCTTTATCGCGACAACTGCAAGGTTGCTCAGCCCTTAGCGCTCGACAAGAAAGAGAAGAAGGAGGCACCAGCCATCGTCGAGACGACCCAGGCGGGCCCTGTGCGCCAGCGGCTCCCCAAGCGCCGTATCTCAAAGACCTTCAAGTTCCGGGTGGCGGACACCGAGGGCTACATCACCGCCGGTGAGTTCCCCGACGGAAGCGTCGGCGAGATCTTCCTGAGGGTCGCGAAGCAGGGCTCAACCCTTGCCGGGATCATGGATGCTTTCGCCATCTCGATCTCGATGGGTCTGCAGTACGGGGTTCCGCTCTCGGCTTACGTGAAACAGTTCACCAACACCAGGTTCGAGCCCTCCGGCATGACCGATGATCCCGACTTCCGGATTGCCACCTCGATCCTGGATTACGTGTTCCGTCTGCTGGCGCTCGAGTACCTGAAGCCGGAGGAGCGACACACCCTCGGCATCAGGACCGCCGGTGAGCGGCAGTCGGAGATCGAGAACAAGCTCGAGCCGGGAGTTGAAGCCGAGAACGGTGGCGGCAAGCAGGGCAACGGTTCGCCCAACGGGGGCACTAGTGAGCCGGTGCTGGTGCTCGGCCCGGTGGCGAGCGCGCATACAGGGTCGCTTCCCTTCTGCGGAACGTGCGGAGTCCAGATGCAGCCGGCAGGGTCGTGCTTCGCGTGCCCGGCCTGCGGATCGACCAGTGGGTGCTCGTAAAGGAGCCGAACCATGGCGACCCCTAAGAGATGCAAGGAGTGCGGAGCGCAACTGACGCGTTCGGCGACCTGTCCTCTGTGCGGAGCCGATCCGGGCGGCTCGCTTTCGCCGGCGCCCCGCAAGGACGTTGATCGCTACCAAAAAGATGTCCGCAAGCTGCGGGCTGAACTCAAGCGGTTGCGTCGCAACGTCGAGACGGGCTGAGGCCCGCCTAGGATCACGACGTGCGCTGCCCCTACTGCGATTCCGATGAGGATAAGGTCGTCGACTCGCGTCTTGCGGAAGAAGGCCGAGCGATCCGCCGCCGCCGAGAGTGCATCAACTGCAATCGTCGCTACACGACGTTTGAGCGGGCCGAGGAAGTTCCGCTTTTCGTCGTAAAGCGAAACGGCGTCGAGGAGTCGTTCGATCGCGACAAGGTCATAGAAGGTATCCGGCGCGCCTGCAAGAACCGCCCCGTTACCGAGGCCGAGATGTTGGCCATCGCCGAGGATGTTGAGGACGGGATGCGCTCGCTGGGTAAGCAGCCGGTGCCTAGCGCGGAGGTTGGTCGCGAGGTGCTGGAACGGTTGCGCGATCTCGACGAGATCGCCTACCTGCGCTTTGCTTCCGTGTACAAGGACTTCCAGGAGCTCGACGACTTCGAGCGGGAGATGGGCATTCTGCTTAAGAAAGTGCCCCCAAAGGAGCGAGGAGGGGAACTGCAACCCTGAAGATCCCGGTGAAGCTACTCGACGAAACGCTTGAGCCGCCCCGGTATGCGACGGCAGGCGACGCCGGCCTCGACTTGGTTGCCGCGGAGGATCTGTTGCTGGAGCCGGGCGACCGAGCCGCCGTTCCGACGGGCATCGCCGTCGCCATACCGCAGGGCTACGCCGGGTTCGTCTTGCCTCGGTCGGGGAGAGCCCTTAAAGAAGGACTATCGCTCGCCAACGCGCCGGGGCTGATCGACTCCGGGTACAGAGGCGAAATCAAGGTGGTCGTCGTAAACCTCGATCCTCGATCCCCGATCGATATAAGGCGAGGCGACAAGGTGGCCCAGCTGGTCGTGGAGCGCGTTGAAGAGGTCGATCTGGAAATCGTCGACGAACTTCCCGCGTCCGAGCGGGGGCCTGGAGGTTTCGGCAGTACAGGCCGCTAGCTATGCTTTATCCGCCGATCAGTCGTGACGATAAGATGGATGCACCCTCGCGGGCGTGGCTCAGTTGGTAGAGCATCACCTTGCCAAGGTGAGGGTCGCCGGTTCGAATCCGGTCGCCCGCTCTGGACAAACCCCCTGACCACAGGGGGTTTTTCCTTTTCTCCAAGATGCGAACGTCTGTTCAGCGACTTCGATTTGGCCATGTTTTGGCCATAACCAATCATGTGAAAGTTCGGCACCTCTGTCTCACATTGGCTTCGCCACCTGTGTCCCACTTTCCGACCCGGCTTCGGCTCCTGGGCGACACTGGCTCCGGCACCTGTGTCACATCAATTCCACGTCTCTAGCGCCCCGGGGCGTCATGACTTGTGCTCAGCCGAGCCAAGGAGGACGCCGTGCCACTGGTGGATCTGTCGATGGTTGAGCAGCGCTACGACGCAGTCCGGGAGGTCCTCGACGGTGCCACCGTCAAAGACACTGCGACCCGCTACGGGGTCGACCGCAGGACCGTCCACCGTTGGCTGGTGCGCTATGCCAACGAAGGCCTCGCTGCTCTCGCCGACAAGAGCTCCAAGCCCGAGCGCTGTCCGCACCAGATGACACCCGAGATCGAAGCCCGCATCGTCGAGCTGCGCCGATCACATCCCGGGTGGGGCCCACGAACGATCCTTTCCAAGCTCCGGCGTGAGCTCGAGGCCCCGCCGTCGCGCTCGGCGGTCTATCGCTGTCTCGTGCGACACCGCTTGATCCAACCCAAAAAGAGACGTCGGCGACGCGACGACTACAAGTGCTGGGAGAGAGTTCGCTCGATGGAACTCTGGCAACTTGACGTGATGGGAGGCGTGTTCCTCACGAACGGGACGGGGC
>JALZEK010000132.1 GCA_030862065.1 Actinomycetota bacterium
CCCCCGTACGGCGACGACACCGGGGTGATCGCCGCGAACCCGAATCTGTTCGATCGGTTGAGGCAACTGGTGACGGACTCGGCGGGATAACCTGCGCACCGTGGAGATAGTTCACAGCGCCGTAATGCGGTACCTGGGTGACCTCGCAGCTGTCGATGACGAGCCCGTCCTGCTTGAGATGGAAAGGCTGGCGGAAAGGGAAGGCTTTCCGATCATCGGTCGGTTGTGCGGTCAATTCCTCGAGGTCATGGCCAGGTCGATCGGCGCTGCTCGCATCTTCGAGTTGGGATCTGGTTACGGCTACTCCGCGTACTGGTTTTCGCGCGCGACGGGCCCGGATGGGGAGGTTCATCTGACCGATACCGATCCCGTCAACGAAGAGAAGGCGCTCGACTTCTTGCGGCGAGCCGACCTTCACCGCCCGATTCGGTATCACGTGGCCGATGCCTTTGACGCCCTGTCTGAGGTGGACGGAAGCTTCGATGTCGTCTACTGCGACGTCAACAAGGGCGACTACCCGCGGGCTTGGCGAGAGGGCAGTGAAAGAGTTCGCCTTGGAGGTCTTTACATGTGCGACAACATGCTTTGGTCGGGCCGCGTGACCGGCGAGTCCGACGAAAAGGACGTGAGAGAGGGTTGGACGGAGGCGATCGACGAGACGAACAGGTTGATTGTCTCAGACGAGAGATTCCGGTCGTTCATCAACCCGACTCGAGATGGAGTGGTGGCGGCGATCAAAATTCGTTAGGTGATTCGCCACTCCCGTTCCGCCGGAGTCTTGTCGACGTTGCCCGCCGCGTCCCTTGTCCTCGGTCGCCATGCGCCTATGGGCGAGTTGTCCGCCTTTGTCGTGATCCGGGAAGGCCGCGGGCCCCGGCGTCGTTAGGCTTGGAGAGATACAAACCTGCCGATTGTCGCGGTCGTTCGTCTCGAGGAGGTAGTTCTGCCGCCGCCACACAGACTTATTCCGCCCACGCAGCCGGAGAGGAAGGCCAAACCCGGGACCTTCCGGCGGATCATCGGGACCTTCAGGCCCTATCGGCCTCGGGTCGCCTTCGTGGGATTTCTCATCTTGATCATCGCCGGGTTGGGGCTGATCAACCCATTGCTCATCAAGGTCGTCTTCGATGGCTTGCTCGGTGCATGGGACGAATCAGAGCGCTATCGAATGCTCTTCCTCGTGGTCGGGGTCATGATCGCGGCGCCGATCGTGACCGGGTTGCTCGGGCTGTGGCAGACCTACATCAACAACGTCGTCGGTCAGAGCGTCATGCAGGATCTGCGCAACTCTCTGTACGCGCATCTGCAGCACATGCCCTTACGGTTCTTCACGTCGACTCGTACCGGAGAGATCCAATCGAGGCTCTCCAATGATGTCGGCGGCGTGCAAGCCGTCCTGACAGACACGGCTTCGAGCATCCTGTCGAACATCACAACGGTCGTTTCGACGATCATCGTGATGGTTCTTCTCAGCTGGCAGCTGACCTTGCTGTCGCTCGGAATACTGCCGTTCTTCTTGATTCTGAGTAAGAAGGTGGGTCAAGTCCGAAGAGAAGTCTCCGGGCGCACGCAGGAATCGCTGGCCGATCTGACCGCTCACATGCAGGAAACCCTTTCGGTGTCGGGCATTCTCCTCTCCAAATCCTTTGGGCGGCAGGCCTACGAGATCGAGAGGTTTCGTAACGAGAACAGGCGCCTTTCGCAACTGGAGATACGGCGCACGATGGTGGGCCGGGGCTTCTTCGCCCTCATCCAGATCTTCTTTTCGATCACGCCCGCCTTTGTTTATCTCGTCGCGGGATTGATGTACTTCAGCGACGATGTGGGCCGCGGAATCATCGGGACCATCGTTGCCTTCACGACACTGCAGAGCCGGCTTTTCTTCCCGCTCGGCCAATTGCTGAACGTGCAGGTCGAGATTCAGTCGGCGCTGGCGCTGTTCGATCGCATCTTCGAGTATCTCGATCTCGAGCGGGACATCACCGATCATGACGGAGCGCTGGAGATCTCTCCGTCCGAAGTAAGAGGCGAGGTTCGATTCGAAGACATCTGGTTCCGTTACGAGCGTCCCCTCCGGACGGAGGGACAGGACGAAAGGTTGTGGACGATCGGCGGCATCGACCTCTCCGTCCCCCCCGGGAACCTGGTGGCTCTGGTCGGACCGTCGGGGGCCGGCAAGACGACGATGACGTATTTGTTACCGCGGCTCTATGACGTCCACCGCGGATCGGTGAAGATCGATGGGATCGATGTCAGAGATATCCGGCTCGAGTCGCTCGGCGAGATCATAGGCATGGTCACCCAAGAGACGTACCTGTTCAATTCGTCGGTACGCGACAACCTTCGTTACGGCAATCCCGAGGCGACCGATGCCGAGGTCGAGGCCGCGGCTCGAGCCGCTCATATCTGGGAGCGAATTGAGGAACTGCCCGATGGCCTCGGCACGATCGTCGGAGAGCGGGGTTACAAGATGTCGGGGGGAGAGAAGCAGCGTCTCGCCATTGCCCGGGTGTTGCTAAAGAATCCAAGAATTCTGGTGCTCGACGAGGCAACCAGCGCGCTTGACACCCACTCCGAAAGGCTTGTGCAGAGCGCGTTGACCCCCTTGATGAGGGACAGGACCACGATAGCCATCGCCCACCGCCTCTCGACGATCCTCGCCGCCGACACGATCGTTTACATGGATAAGGGTCGAATCGTCGAACGAGGTTCCCACCGCGAGCTGCTCGAGTCGGGCGGTGCGTACGCGGCCCTCTATCACGAGCAATTCTCCGACGGCCGAGTTGAGACACGATGTGAGGATGGCCTCGTTCTTGCAAGCGGAGAGGTGATCCCCGAACAGGAGGCCGTATGAACCCAGAGGGCAAGGTCGCCCTTGTCACCGGCGGTGCTTCAGGGCTCGGCCTCGCGGCCGTCCGCGAGCTGACAAAGACCGGGGCCTCTGCGGTAATCGTCGACTTACCAACCTCCGACGGGGCCACCTCGGCCAAGGAGATTGGTGATGACGCGGCTTTCGTCGGCGCCGACGTCACGGTGGAAGAAGAGGTTCGCGCTGCGATAGAAGCTGCCGTCGAAACATTCGGCGGCCTTCACATCACCGTGAATTGCGCTGGCGTGGGATTCCCGGGTCGCGTGCTTACCCGGGAGGGGGATCCAACCGATCTGGATCGCTTCGAGCTCGTGGTCCGAGTGAACCTCGTCGGGACCTTCAACGTCATCCGTTTGGCGGCCGCCGAGATGGCAAAGCAGGAGCCCCAAGACGAGGAACGCGGCGTGATCGTCAACACCGCCAGCATCGCCGCCTTCGACGGACAGATTGGCCAAGCCGCGTACGCGGCGTCGAAGGGAGGAATCGTCGGCCTTACGCTCCCGGTTGCGCGCGACCTGTCGAGCAGGCTTATTCGCTGCGTTGCCATTGCTCCCGGTACCTTCGACACACCGATGCTGGCCGGCTTGCCCGCAGAGGCTCGGGCGAAACTCGCCGAGGCAATCCCTCATCCCCACAGGCTCGGCCGATCCGAGGAGTTTGGGATGCTTGTTCGTCACATCGTCGAGAACCCGATGCTGAACGGCGAGACCATTCGCCTCGACGGTGCCCTTCGCATGCCGCCGCGCTAGCAACAGTCGACAAATCCAGCAGTGATCGGGTCGCGGGTGAGTTCGCACACGCTCGTCGCGCCCCAATAGGTAGTTGCCGGGGTCTGTGGTCGCAGTGGTGACAAGGGTGCAGCTCGCGACCGGTCGCGTCCTGCACCGCAGTCACCGCAGTCACCACAGGGGTCGGGAGGATATATTTGACTCTGGCTTTGCCCGCTCGCATTCGAGAGTTGCGCGATCTGGCTGTGGTCGACGAACGTATCCTTAGCTGACTTCCACTGGGCGAGATTTTCTGGTGGGATGATGAAGACGTGACCGAGTGGACGTTCGGCCCCGATTCGATGATGTGGAAAGTCAATCGCGAGTCGATCCTGCTGTTGGGAGGAAGGGCCGCTCTATTGATGCAACTCGCTCATCCATCGGTGGCAGCGGGGGTGGCCCAACATTCCGATTTCAGGGCGGATCCCGTGAGACGACTTCGCCGAACACTTGACGCAACGGCGTCGGTCATCTTCGGAGACGTCGAGACCTCGCGACGAACGGCGAACGTGATCAAAGCCGTGCACGCCAGGATTCACGGGGTGACGCCGGAGGGCCGACCTTATTCGGCCCAGGACCCTCGTTTGCTGCTATGGGTGCACGAGACCCTTGTCGATTCCTCGATCAGGGTTTACGAGGGATGCGTTAGGCCGCTGTCCGAGAACGAGATCGAACGGCTCTACGATGAAACCAAGGTCTTCGCCGGTATGTTCAACATTCCGAACAACCTCATTCCTCCGACTCTTGCGGACATGCGGTCCGACATGAATTTGCGAATCGATAATGGAGAAGTCCGCGTCAGCGATCAGGCACGGGAGCTGGCGGATCCGATCATCCGACCGATCAAGGTATTGCCTCGGTCCCTGGCGAACAGAGCGGCCGTGATCACCGCGGCTTTGCTTCCGCCGGCCATCCGGGCCGGCTATGGGTTGCGGCTGGGCCTCGCCGACCGAACTCTGCTGGCATTCGGAGGACGCGCCGCTCGATTCGTGCTTCCGCGACTCCCCCAGGGTCTTCGAAGCCTTCCGCTGGGGCGCATCGCGACCAGGAATGCGATCGGCTGAGTCGCCGGTACCCCGGCGAACCCACTAGGAGTGGGGAGCTTCCGCCGGTACCGCTTCGGGGACCTCCTCGGCCCCCACAAGCTCTGAGGCGTCCGCCTCCTCGGCCTCGCTGAGCTGTTTGTCCAGCTCGCGCCACTCCTTTTCGGCCCACCTCAGCTTTTCGACCGCTGAGGCCAGGTCCAAAAAGTGCACCGGGACGATCGAAGCGCGGGGGCGGAGGTAGGCATCACCGATCAGGGCATCGAGCTCGCGTCGAGCCTCTACCAGCCGTTCGTGGATTTGCCGCAGCTTCTCAGCTTGCTCCCGGTTGTAGGAAGGATTGCTCTGGCCGGCCAGGTGCGCGCTCCCTTTTGTCCATAAACGTGCGGAAATTGCCCTGTGAAAGCCAGGTGAGCGTACATCGCGTTGGCACTAAGGCACAAGCGAGCCGGTCGCAGGTGGATCCCGGGCACGAAGGGCGAGCCGTATTCTGCCGACCATGCTGGACGAATCACTCGTGCAAGAGGTCCTCGTCGAGGCCGCAGCCCGCGGGGGAGATCTCGCCGAGATTTACGTCGAAGACCGCACATCGACCTCGTTAAGAATCGACGACTCTCGCATTGAAGACGTGTCGTCGGGTCGGGACACCGGGGCGGGGATAAGGGTCATAGCCGGCGAGAGGTCCTCGTACGCCTACACGAACCTGCTTACATCCGAGGCGCTAATCGAGGCGGCGCGGTCGGCCAGGGCCGGACTATCGGAGGGACCGACGCCGGTTCGAGCCCTCAAGCGGGTCGAGCCCGGCACCAGGAACCCAGTGGAGTTGGCGCCGGACTCCATAGAGCCCTCCGAGAAGGTCGAGGCCCTCAAGCGGGCAAACGACGCGGCTCGAGCCGAGGGCGGAGAGGTCCGACAGGTGATGGGCTCGTACGGCGAGGTCCATCAACGAGTCCTGATCGCGTCGACCGAGGGGCGGCTGGCAACCGACGACCGAACGCGGGTCCGCTTCGCGGTCCAGGTCGTCGCGGCGCGCGACGGCGAGATCGCAACTGGTTTCGAGGCGCCCGGTCACTCCGGGGGCTTCGAGCTGCTCCGGGCAAGGCCTCCCGAGGATCTCGGCCGCAAGGCGGCGCGGAAGGCTCTGCGAATGCTCGACGCGCGGCCCTCGCCCGCCGGCGAGTTCCCGGTTGTTCTGGCGCCGGGAACGGGAGGCGTTCTTATCCACGAAGCCTGCGGACACGGACTCGAAGCCGACACACTCGTGAAGAACGCAAGTGTTTACGCCGGCCGAAACGGGGAGCGGTTTGGCTCTCGAGCAGTGACCATCATCGATGATGGATCGGATCCGGGGGCGTGGGGATCTTTCGGCGTGGACGACGAGGGAACTCCATCTCAACGAACGGTGCTTTTTGACGAGGGAGTTCTGGTCGGACACCTAAGCGATCTTCGGTCGGCAAAGAAGATCGGTGCCCCCTCCACCGGCAACGGCCGCCGCGCGTCCTACGGTCATCTTCCTATCGTTCGAATGAGCAATACGTATCTGCTTCCGGGCGAGGCCGATCCGATTGAAGTAATGGCTTCCGTAGAAAGGGGCGTCTACGCGGCGACGTTCGCGGGAGGGGAAGTCAAGCCTGTAAGCGGCAATTTTGTGTTCGGCATGTCCGAGGCCTACATGATCGAGAACGGGGAGATCGCGTACCCAATCAAGGGAGCGAACCTGATCGGGAACGGGCCAAGGGTTCTCGAAGTGATCGATGCCGTGGCAAACGATTTCGATCGTAAAGAAGGCGTCTGCGGCAAAGATGGGCAGCACGCCCCGGTGACGAACGGAATGGGAACGGTCCTACTCGGGCGCATGACCGTCGGCGGAACGGAAGCATCATGACGGACGTGCTCGAGGTAACGAGGGAGTTGGTCTCGACGGCCAAAGGGGAGGAACAGATCGAGATCTACGTTGTGCACGAACGTGAGTTTCAAGTCAAGGCCTACGACGGGGAAGTGGAGTCCTTGTCGTCCGCGGAGCCTCGAGGTGCCGGCATCCGAGTCGTGAACGACCGCCGCGTGGGGTTCGCTTATACGACAGAGGTGGACGGCAATGGATTAAAAGTGGCCTTGGACGCGGCCCGCGCCAACGCCGAAAGCTCCGGACGGGACGAGGGAGCGGGTCTACCGGGTGAATGGACGGGGGCCCCGCGCGACGTCGCGGGCATGGTCGATCCGGCCTCCGCCCAGATCACTCCGGAGCAAAAAGTTGAGTTCGCCCTCGAGCTGGAGAGGGCCACAAGAGAGCGCGACCCAAGCATCCGCGGTGTGGAGGAGGCGGGGTACTCCGACTCCTCAACCGAGGTAGTGCTCGCGACTTCAACCGGGATTTCGGGCTCCTATGTCCGGACCGATGCATGGTGCTACTCCGTGGCGATAGCGGAGCGGGATGGAGAGTCCGAGATGGGTTTCGAGTTCGATCTGGCCCGGGGTCTGAGCGGGCTCGATCCCGAGCGGGTTGCCGACCGGGCCGCCGAGCGTGCGGTCGAGGCACTGGGGGCCGACAAGATAGCGTCCGCAAGGTTCCCGATCGTCTTCGACCCTTACGTGGCCGGTCAGTTCCTCGGGGTACTGGCGCAGGCCCTTACGGGAGAAGCCGTCCAAAAGGGTCGCTCGTTGTTCGCGGGCAGATTGGAACAAGAGGTTGCGAGCACCAAGATCGCCCTGATCGACGACGGCCGCCTTGAGGGCGCGCCGTCCGCGGCGCCGTGGGACGGCGAGGGTGTGCCGACCGGGCGCACCGAGGTAATCAGAGACGGAATCCTGCGGTCGTTTCTCTACGACACGACCACGGCGCGCCGCGAGGGCAAAGAGTCGACCGGCAACGCCTCGAGAGCAGGTTTCAAATCGGTCCCCCATCCCTCCGCCTCGAACCTCGCTCTCGAACCGACCGGACAAAGCGCGCAACAGATCATGCAGGATGCGGGAAGGGCACTTTTAGTGAAGGAATTTCACGGCGTCCACTCCGGAGCGAACCCCGTGTCGGGAGATTTTTCCGTGGGCGCAACCGGAGTGCTGCTCTCCGAGGGAGAGCCCGAAAGGCCCGTCAAAGAGATCACCATCGCGGCACCCATGCTCGACATCTTGAAGAACATCGTTGCCGTCGGCGACGACCGGCGATGGCTTCCCTTCGGGGGGTCCTTCGGAGGGGCGACGACGCTGGTGGCGGAGATGACGGTCGCGGGTCGCTGACCTGCCTCCTTGATGGGGGCCGAGGCGATCAGAGCGGGCCGGCCGCGACGGTCGGGTCAGACCACCGCGTAAAAGAAGATCCCAGCCACCACGCAGTACACGGCGAAGGGATAAAGGGTTCTCGTCTTTAGGTATCGGATCAGTCCCCAGATCGCGGCGTAGGACGTGATCAGCGACGTGACGAAGCCGGCGGCGGCGGCCTGCATCGAGAGCGTCGTGCCCGACAGCTCCGGTATCTCCACCAGCGATGCGCCGAGCAGGGCGGGGATCGCAAGAAGGAACGCGAATCGAGCCGAGTCACTGCGGTCCATGGCCAGCGCCAGCCCGGCCCCGATGGTTGCTCCCGAGCGAGAAATGCCTGGCAGGATTGAGATCGCCTGCGCCCCGCCGATGATCGTCGCATCTGCGGCGTTCAGATTTTCGATGCGACGAAGCGGGCGCTCCTGGGATGCCCTCCGAGCGGAGTGGTGCGAGAAGACGAGCTCGGCCGCCACCAGGATCACCGCCGTGATGACGAGCTGGACCGCCGCCGCGCTCGCGTCCTCGAAGGACTCCTCGAAGAACTCGCCGAGGAGGATCCCGGCCCCGGCCGCGGGGACGGTCCCGACCGCCAGGAGGAGGGCGGTTCGCCGGGCCGTTCCGCTTCCCCTAAGGGTGCCCGAGATGATTCCCATGAGGTCTTTGGCGAAGTAGACGACAAGGGCGAGAAGCGAGGCCGTGTGAAGCAGAACGTCGAAGGCGAGCCCCGGCTTTGACCATCCCAACGCCTCGGGGACCACGACGAGGTGGCCCGACGACGAGATGGGAATGAACTCGGTCAGGCCCTGAACCGCCCCCAGGACAGCCGCCTCAAACGCGGACACGGGGGCGCAGCATAAGTCCAGTCTCCGGTCCCTTCCCGGTCGTCGGGAGGAAATAGCTCGGTCAGGTCGAATCTTTCAGCACAGCGCTCATAGTGAGCCCCGGTTGTAGGAGGTCACGATGAAATTCGCAGCAAGGCTGGGAGTGGCCACTCTTGCGATTCCCCTCTTTCTGATGGGCTCCGCAGTTGCGGATGACTTCAGCCCCAAGATGCGTTTTTCCTTGAAGCCCGCCAAGGTCAACTCGAACCCAGAATTGGCCATCATCGTGGAGCAGGACACCGGGGAAGACGAGCTGGGCCACGTCGTGTTGCAGGTGCCCGCCGGGTTCAAGCTCCCGACCGACGCTCAAATCGACAACGGTGACCAGCTCGGATCCGCAGACCTGGAGATCGACGTGGGGCCACGTTGCAATGGAAGTGCGCCCGCGAGCATTCCGGCGACCTTCCCCGACCGCTCCATCTTCGAGCAGGATCGCACCGATGAGCAGGCCGACAAGGGGGTCAAGGCCGTGTGGGTCGTGGATCTACGGCCGGTTACGACCATCCCGTTGGAGGTACGCGGAAGTGCCACGAAGGGGTGGAAGCTCGAGGGAGACATCCCTGCCAACGACTTCACTTGCCCGCCGCTGCTGTTCGACGGGACGATCTTCGACCGGACTGCAACCGGCGACGTACCGATTATCAAGACGCCCGCCAAGCCGGGCAGATACACGTTCAAGGGGACGTTCCACAGCCAGACCTCGCCCGCCATCAAGACGATCAAGCAGACGATCAAGCTCACGCGCTGACGGTTCCTCTCCCACCGTTTGCGTGGTTGGAAGGCGGACGGAAGGCGGCCCCGGAG
>JALZEK010000136.1 GCA_030862065.1 Actinomycetota bacterium
CCGCAACGTCCACGCGGCTAAGCACGTCTAGGGAACCGCGCATTATCCGCACGAAAGTGCGGAGGGTGATCTCGTCCCCCTCGAGCCTCAGCCGTAACCTGCTCATCGGCCTACGCCTTTCCCGTCAAGTCCGCCCAAGTTAAGCGTCGGCCAGCGACAGATGCAAGGACTCCCAGGAACCTCTCAGCGTCGGAGTACTCGCGCTGGTTATAGCGGTAGACCTGCTCATCAACGTAGCGGTGGAGGTGGTCAGCATCGGCCTGGACGTAGGTGCCCTTGAGGCCACGCTTTAGGAGTGCCCAGAAGTTCTCCATGCCGTTCGTGTGAACGCGACCTCTGACGTACGCCTCCGCGTGGTCAATGACCTGATGGTCGTAGTCGCCCTCTAGGCCCGTGTAGGAGAGCAGCTTGTCGGTGTAGAGGCTCGTCCCTGGTTCGACGTGCTTGCGCACCTCGCCCTGGAGAGTGGGACGCTTGGTATTCGGAACGACGTTCGCGATGACCTGGCCGTCACGCTGGCGCATACCGATGACGGCAGTCTTGTTGACGGCGATCCCGCGCTTGCCGCCGAACTTGTCCTTCTTGGACTTGTGCATGTTGAAACCGCGGCCGCCGATGTAGGTCTCATCGGCCTCGACTTCACCGGAGAGCTTGTCGAACGTGCCCGTCTGCATGGCAAGCCTGATGCGGTGAAGGACGAACCAGGCCGTCTTTTGAGTGAGTCCGGTAGCGCGGGCCAGTTCGTGACTGCTGATGCCGTTCTTGGCGTTCGCGATGAGCCATATGGACACGAGCCACTTGTCGAGCTTGATTGCGGAATCCTCGAAGATCGAGCCGAGCTTGACGCTGTACTGCTTCTTGCAGTCGCGACACTTCCACAGGCGGCGAGAGGTCAGGTAGGAGTAGTCCTTGCCGCCACAACGGGGGCACATGGGGCCGCCAGGCCACCGGAGCCGGGCCACGAACTGGGTCGCCACGTCGATGTCGGCGAAGTATCGGACGGCCTCGATCAGCGTCTGAGGCTCTCGGGCCTGGGGCTTCTTGCTCTTTGGCATGAGGTGAGTCTAGTACATCACCTCGGGTGAGTCAAGTAAGTCAGTACCTTTTTTTTGGGTACTGACCGGGTTGACTCACCCGGAATCCTGGGTAGGAGATTGGGCCTTCCCGAGACGCCTACGAATCCATCCAAAGTAGGCAACCGACGCCACGACGTTGGCGGACAGGATGAGCACGATCCAAGTTGTCTTATCTCGGACGGGAAGGTCAGCTGTATTGACGATGAAGCTGAGGGGCGCCTCTTCTCTTCCAGGTTTCTTGCGTCACAGGGAAATTTCGTGGAATAGATGACAAGCTCGTAGCGGGCTAGGACGGACGACCCTAAACTGCGCGTTCCTGCCCGAGAGAATCCAGCGGGGTCCGCATGCCGGGGACGGCGTTACGAGCAGAAGACGATCCGACCCACGGAGCGGCCGTTCGCCATCTCGTTCTCTGCCGGGGCGACGAATACAACACCATCACTCCGGAACTTCGGGACGAGCTCGCGTCCTCGCTGGACGAAGCCGACACAGACGACTCGGTGAGAGTCGTATTGCTTCGTGCGGAGGGCTCGTCCTTCTGCGCCGGCTTCGGTCTCGATTGGGCGACGGCCGGGCAGGGGCACTCCGAAGGAAGTGAGCGCGTGTGGGACTCGGTTCAAGACGTCAAGGTGATAGGCACCTTTGGCCGGGCTTTCGCCAAGCTGCACGAGATCTCGAAGCCCACCATCGCCGCCGTGCAAGGATGGTGCGTCGCCGGCGGCACGGACATGATCCTCAACACGGACCTGATAGTGGCTGGCGAGTCGGCGCGCTTCGGTTACCCGCCGGCACGAGTGTGGGGCGTCCCGGAGGCTCCATGGTTGTGGGTTGCGCGCCTCGGCCTCGAGCGGGCGAGGAGATACCTCTTCACCGGTGACGAGATTCCCGGCCCCGAGGCGGCACGAATCGGACTCGTGCTCGAGTGCATACCCGACGAGCGGCTACACGCGCGGGCGACCGAACTAGCCGGACGAATGGCCACTGTGCCACTGAACCAGCTTCAGATGCTCAAGTGGATGCTTAACGATCTGGCGAGCCATATGTATCGACCGGAGACAAGCCGGCTGCTGGGTTTTCTGTTCGACGGGATCGCGCGCCATACGCAAGAAGGACTCGACTTCGTGAAGCGCGCCGAGGAAGTCGGATGGCGGGAGGCCGTACGAGAGCGAGACGACCCCTTCGGCGACTACGGCAGTCGTCGTCCACCGTGACCCACGCTCAACCGAGCGACGAGGATGACCGCATACGTCCCCGGGAGCATGTCTGACAATTCCCGGGGCAATGTATGACACTCGTGCCTGGCGTCGTGGCCTTGATCGCCCCCGATCGCCGAGCCGCGCGGCCCCGGATGCGAGCCCGTCATACATCCAGGCGGCGAATGTCAGACACACTTGCGAGGGCATATCCACCGGGCGGGTTTTCTCACCGCGGCTCCGTCAGCGTCTGCCGACGTTGGATCAGCTCCCCAAACTCGGTTCCTTTAACGAAGCGGCGCAAGATGATCAATGCCGGCTCCAGGTCAAGATCACCGATGAGATCACGCCCCAACCGGAAGATCGATTCGCGAACCACGACGATCTGTTCGTGGAGCGCCTGACCCTTGGGGGTCAAAGACAGGTCCACACGTCTGCGGTCTTGTGCCGTGTGCGCCCGGGCAACCAGGCTTAAGTCGACCAGCCGATCGACCAGCCGGCTCGGATGCCCCGCCTCCGCGATGAGCAACTCGCCCAGCTCCTTGAGAGACAGAGGCCCTGCCAGCCCGAGGACATAGATCGCGTCGGCCTGCACGGCGCTGATCCCCAGGGGCCGCATGGCGTCATTAGTCAAGCGATCGAAGACCCGTTCCATCGCCTTCACGGACAGCACGAACTCATAGAGGAGATCCATCTAGTCAGGCTAAGCAAACTTTCGTGACGTATCACGGATTGTAGGTGATATATCATCTATTCACATGTCACAGGAGCTTCTGTCAACTGAGGTCAGGTCCCAGCACATCAGCGTCTTGGGTCTTCGGACCCGGCTCCTCGAAGCGGGTCCGGAGGAGCGTGACGAGGCGGTCGTCTGCCTTCATGGCGCTCCTGGGTCGGCCAATCATTGGGATGACCTTCTTCCGCGGATCGGAGAGTTCGCCCGCGCAGTAGCCATCGACCTCCCCGGGTATGGCGCCTGCGAGAGACCGGCCCACCTCGACTACTCGCCGACCCTCTACTCCATTTTCATGGGGGCTGCGATCAACCAACTTGGCATCCGTCGCGCTCATCTCGTCATGAACGACATCGGTGGGTTCGGCATCATCTGGGCGGCTGCCAATCCCGACACGTTCACCACCGCGGTGCTGATCAACACCGGCATCTGGGTCGGCATGCGGAGATGGCACGCCGTCGGCGAGATGTTCCGCGCGCCGGTTCTGGGGGCTCTAGCGGAGCGAAGCGGGCGCATAGCGTTCCGCCAAATCATCGGTTTCTATAGCGGATTGCCTCGTGACATCGTGCTGCGGTGGCGTGAGGACTACGACCGCGGACAACGTCGCGCCGTCCATCGCATGTTTCGCGCGACACCGACGACGTTCGGTCAGTCGTTGATACCGGTACTGCGCGACCTTGATCGTCCCGCGCTCGTCATCTGGGGACAGCGAAACCGCTTCATACCGGTAGAACAAGCGCAGCGGCAGCGCGAGAGCTTCCCGAGCGCGGAAGTAGTCATCCTGCCGAAAACTGGGCACTACGCGCACCTCGAGAACCCCGCGGGCGTGGCCGAGAAGATTCTGCCATTTCTGCGCGCCCACGCGACGGCTGTGCACCCTTAGGCGCCGCGTCGATTGCGCACAGTGGAGCTTCGTTGGTCGAGTGGGTGTGAGTGGTGCGTGAGCCGCGCTATGCGGCAACTGAGACACCACTCGGCGGGGTGGCCGGGCTCAGAATTGGGCCAGGAATTTCTCCAGCGTGGCGTTGAAGGCGTCCATCTCCTCAACCATGCATCCGTGGCCCGTCTCGAACGTGACGAACTCGGCCCCGGGTATCGCCTGGGCTATTTCCTTCGACCCGAGGTAGGGGACCATCACGTCCATCTTTGCCCCGATGACGAGCGTGGGGACTTGAATCGTGTGCAGGTCGGCGAGCGCGTCGTGCTTGTCGAGGGCATCCAGTTGGGCGGTCAGGACGTCTACCGGTGGCATCTTGTCCTCGTCCGCCATAAACGCCGCGGCCATTCGGTCGATGACCTCACGACCGACCTCGAAGAACTCCGGGGTGAACATGCGAAGTAGCGACCCCTCGACGAGTCCGTTTATGCCGACGCCCTCGAGAAGCCTGCGCGTCAAATCGTGCTGGCGACGCATGAACTCCATCGGGCGCGCGTACGTGACGGCCAGAATGAGTCCGATGGCTCGCTCGGGATGATCGAGGATCAGGCGCTGAGCGATCGCTCCGCCCAACGACGCTCCGAAGATGACCGCCTGTTCGATCCCGAGATGATCCAGAACACTCAGCGCGTCCTCGGCCATCTCGTCGACTGAGGTGGGCGCCGGTCCTCTCGATTTCCCGACGCCGCGGTTGTCGAGAGTGATGAACCGATGGGATTTGGTCACCGCCGGGATCTGCGCGGCCCAGTACCTCTGGTCCAGCGCGAATCCCATGACGCCCAAGACGGGCGTCCCCTCGCCGCGATCCTGGTAGTGGATCCTGACGTCCTCGCTTTCCACGAACGGCATGGCGAGATCATAGGCGGAGGCCGCCATCGCACCGGTTCCTTCCAACATTCGGTAACCTGTGGACATGCGTCGCGCCGCTGTGGCCCTGCTCTGTGTGGCTGTGACCTTGATCTCGCTTGCGCCTTCGGCCTTCGCGCATCAGGCCGGCCTGCGAGATCCCTTCGAGCCGTTGGTGGACCCGCAAGCCCCCGGGACGACGACCGCGACTACGACCACAGATACCGTCGACGCGACGACCACCACTGTGGACACCACTGAAGAAGGGCTTCCGACGACCGGCGGCGATCCGTTCTCCTGGCTGGCCGTCGCCTATGTATTGGTGGCGGGGGGAGCGAGCGCTTTGGCGATGGCGCGCTTCGGTCCGGTCGCGAGCGGCCGAGCGAGAGAGGGCTCGGGCGCTTAGGTGAGGAGTGGAACCATGGGGCGGACTTTGTGCCCCGTGCTCGTGGCCTCGAGAGGCGACATGAAATCCTCCGGCAAGGCTCCCTTCAGGATGTAGCCGGCGGCACCCGCTCTCAAGATGCCCGCGACGGCCGACGGCTCCGCGGTCGAACTGAGGGCGAGGATGTAAACCTCGGGATGGCGCCTTTTGATCTCGGCGGTGGCCTCGATGCCGTCCATCACCGGCATTCTCACGTCCATAAGCACGACGTCCACTTCGAGTTCATCGGCCAGGGCGACCGCCTCGGCCCCGTTCTGGGCCTCACCCACGACCTCGAAGGTCGTCTTGAGTTCGATCGCGGTCCGGAGGCCCTTGCGGGCGGCCTCGCTATCGTCGACCAGCAACAGCTTCACGCTGCAAGTCCCCTTTCGGCGGCTGGGCTGCCTCCCCGCTGGGAGAGGCCCCTGGCTTTGCGTCCCCGCCTCGCGACGGGTTTGCCTTTGTCGGTTGGGCCGGGTCTTCTCGGCTCAATGGGGCTATCGACCCCTTGCCGGGCCACCTGGATAGTCACAAATAACTATTTTTTCCAGATCACTCCTGGTCGGAAAGGACCTCTCGGGCCCTGGCCGCGTCCTGCTGCCTGACCAGAAGGGCGAACTCGCCCATGCCGCCGACGTTGACGGGGTGCTGGGCCCCGGCCCATCCCGCCCGGATCACGGACTCGATCCCGCTTCCGGCTAAGGCCGCCTTCAACATCAAGGCCCTGGGGTCGCCCCCGCCGCCCCGGTAGACCTCGACGAGGTCGCCGTGAGAACTCATTCCTCCGCTCCCTTCTGCGACTCGGCCTTGTCCCGAATCTCCTCGAGTATGGGGGCGTTTTGCAGCGTCGTGACGTCTCCGAGCTGCCGCCCCTCGGCTACGTCTCTCAAGAGCCGCCTCATGATCTTGCCCGAGCGCGTCTTCGGAAGGTCCTCTGTAAATACGATCGAGCTCGGTCTGGCGATCTTGCCGATCACCCCGGCAACGTGATCGCGCAGTTCCGTCATCAGGGCCTGATCCCCCTCGACGCTCGCCTTCGGGGTCACGTAGGCGACGATGGTCTCGCCCTCTTTGGGGTCGCGTCGGCCGACGACAGCGGCCTCCGCCACGGAGGTGTGGTCAACGAGAGCCGATTCAACCTCGTAGGTCGAGATGCGGTGACCGGCCACGTTCATCACGTCGTCGACCCGGCCCAGAAGCCAGAAATAGCCGTCGTCGTCGAGCTTGGCACCGTCGCCGGCGAAGTAGGTCTCGTTCCCGTATTTAGAGAAGTACGTCTCGACGTAGCGCTCGTCGTCTCCGAAAATCGTGCGGAACATCGCCGGAAGGGGCCTTCTCAACACGAGATAGCCGCCACCTCCTCGGCCGACCGAGTTCCCGCTCTCGTCGACGACATCGGCTTCTACTCCGGGAAACGGGCGCGTCGCCGATCCCGGCTTGAGCCTGGTGATCCCGGGTAGAGGCGTGATCGCTATCTGACCGGTTTCCGTTTGCCACCACGTGTCGACGATCGGGGTCCTGCCTCCGCCTATGAACTCCTGGTACCAGATCCAGGCCTCGGGATTGATGGGTTCGCCGACGGTGCCCAGCAGCCTGAGCGTCGAGAGATCGTGCTTCTGAGGGAAATCCGGTCCCCACTTCATGAACGTTCGAATGGCGGTCGGAGCCGTGTAAAGAATGGTGGCTCCGTACTCCTCAACGATCGTCCACCACCGATCCTTGTCGGGCCAATCCGGCGCGCCTTCGTAAAGAATCGACGTACATCCGTTCGCTAGCGGGCCATAAACGATGTACGAGTGGCCGGTGACCCAGCCGATGTCGGCCGCGCACCAGTAGACGTCGACGTCTGGTTTGATGTCGAAGATGAGGTTGTGGGTCGAAGCGACCCCCGTGAGATAACCCCCGGTCGTGTGGACGATGCCCTTGGGTTTGCCCGTGGTCCCCGAGGTATAGAGGATGTAGAGCATGTCCTCGGAATCGAGGTGTTCAGGCTCGAAATCGGCTTCGGCCTCCGCTACGACGTCCTGATAGAGGAGATCGCGACCCTCGGTCATCGGGACGTCTTCCATCGTCCGGCGTACCACGAGGACTTTCTGGATTGATTCGCACTCTTCGAGGGCCTCGTCCGCGCTTTGCTTCAGCGGGATGATCTGGCCCCTTCGGAAGCCCCCATCGGCTGTGATGAGAACCTTCGCTTCGGCATCGTTTATTCGGTCGCGCAGGGACTCGGCCGAGAACCCACCGAACACGACCGAATGTGGGGCGCCGATCCGCGCACACGCGAGCATCGCCGTCGGGAGTTCGGGGATCATCGGAAGATAGATGGCGACGCGATCGCCCTTGGTCACTCCCAGGTCGGTCAACACGTTGGCGAGTCTGCACACTTCCTGGTGGAGCTGGCCGTACGTAACTCGCCGGGTCTCTCCCGGTTCGCCGACCCAGTGGTAGGCGACCCTTTCGGCATTTTCTTTCAGATGGCGGTCGAGGCAGTTGTAGGAAGCGTTGATCTTTCCGCCCGTGAACCACTTGTGATGGGGCGGAGTGCGCTCCAGGACCCGGTCCCACTTCTTGAACCAGTGAAGTCGCTCGGCCTGAGAGGACCACCACCCCTCGGGGTCGCGGGACGCCTCGTCGTAGATCGACGGGTCAGACGCGTTCGCCTGTGAGGCGAAATCGTCGGGAGGCTCAAACGACCGTCGCTCTTCGAGCAGGGCCTCGATAGTTTTTTCGACATCCTTGGCGGCCACCGGCCTCACCCCCGAGCCTCTTCCCGCTGCTTGGCGATCTGTAGGAGCCAGGTCGAAACTACTGCGAGGGGGCCGCCTCCGTGAGGGGCCTCCGGCCCTGACTAGTCCTTTTCGGCCATGAAAACCACCCAGATGGGCTATGCAGCCGGGCCTCTCATCGGCCGATTTCTCGGGCAGGGAATCGGGACCATCAAGGGAGGCGTCAATGCAGTGCCCAGAGTGCTCAAGCGATGATTTCACCGAGATCTCGATCGAGGTCAAGGTCGACAACAGCGTCAAGTTCTACTCGTGTCGCTATTGCGAGAAGAAGTGGTGGGAGCGCAACGGAGACTCGCTTGCTCTCGACGACGTCCTGACCCTCGCCACGGTGTCGAAAAAGCGCTAGATCCTTAATCCATTCGACAAGGTCAAACGGCCGCCGAAAGGCGGCCGTTTGCGCGCCCCGAATGCGCCGGGGCGGGGTCAGAACGGGTTGGATGCGGGCGCTCGTCAGCCTCAATGCCGCCGTCCGGCAACAGGTGCCAGTTGAGGGGGTCGTGCCGGTACGCTGCCCCTTGCGAGATTGCTCTCGCAGGGCGCTGGTTTCGGATCATGGCTTGAGCGAGCGCCCGCAAACCTCCTTTCGGGCAGGCTCTCTGAGCGATTATTGCTCGCCCCGCTATAAAAAGCCAGCCCGGCTGACCCCTATATCCGGATTGTCCTTACGAGGCAATCCGGACATTTTTCGTCTCCCAGAACCACGGGGGGATCGAATTTGAGGATCCCCATCCGGCGGCCGTAGGAGACACGAAACCCGGGCTCGAACCCCGCCTTCGAGACCGACCTCTTCGAGGCCTCGTTGGACTCCTCGACTCCGACCCAAACCCGGCGACTTCCCTCCGTTGCGAGCCGTTCACAGATGTAGACGAGGGCAAAGGGATACACGCCCTTTCCTCTTGCTTCGGCTCGGGTGAACGATTCATAGACATACGCATCTCCGGGCGGAGGTCGGAAGAAGCGACGGACTTCGCGAACCCATGCTCCCGCCGTCGTCACCCAGGAGGCGTGAACGATCGTGGCCTCGTGTACAACCAGATAGCAGCGGGTGTGCTCGGCCAGTCGGCCTCGGAACGTCGTCGGAGAATCGGTTCCGATCCGCTCGGCGTAGACCCGGCCGTGTTCGGGGCCTGCGGTTTCCAGCTCCAGCCCCTCCCACTTCTGGGGACGTTCCTCCGGCCCCCCCTCGGCCGGGCGCACGTAGAAGGTCAGCTGCTCGTTGGACCCCACGAATTCCCGGATCCGCGCCGCTCCCAGGCCCCAGACCTCCCTCGGCCCCCGAGCCCTGACTCTGGTGATCAGCCTTTTCGACAGCGCGAGGGGGCCGGGACGCAAGTCGGGCATCGGGCGACCCTACTTCGGTCACCCTCAGCCCCTGCTTTTACGGCCGAGAGGTCACCAGGTGAGAAACATTCTTGGCCGGCAACCATCCGGCCGCGCGCAGGGACCTGGGTGCCGGCGGAGGCCGGAAAGGTCAGTTGACTCGGTGGAGCCGGCTCCGGCGCTCGACCTCGGTGAGGCCGCCCCAGATGCCGTATGGCTCGCGCGTCGCCAAGGCATACTCGAGGCACTCCTTGCGTACCCCACACCCCAGGCAAACCTTTTTTGCTCGCTCCTCGCGAGAGCGACGCTCGGCCGGCGTTTCCGAATCGTCGAGGCCAAAGAACAGCACTGCCGGATACTCCAGACAGGCAGCCCTTTCCCGCCACTCAGCCTCTGGCAGAAGAACTGTATTCATAGCGTATGGATGCTCCCAGTAGAACCCGAGATTCGTCAATACCTAATTTCGGAGTGGGCCGATAGCATTCCGCTCCGTGACGCTTGACTACGACAGAATCTTCAAGGCCTACGACGTCAGAGGTGTCTATCCCTCCGAGCTCGACGAGGAGGTGGCCAGAAGGATCGGCCGGGCATTTGTTTCCTTTGTCGATGCTCCCCGAATCGTCCTCGGCCGGGACATGCGGACCTCTTCTCCCTCTCTGGCGGAGGCGTTTTCTGAGGGGGCTGCCGGCGGGGGGTGTGATCTCGTGGACGTGGGGCTCATCTCCACCGATGGGCTCTATTTCGCCTCGGGCGTCCTCGACGCACCGGGGGCGATGTTCACGGCCTCCCATAACCCGCCTCGATACAACGGGCTCAAGCTCTGCCGAGAGCAAGCGAGCCCCATCGGAACCGAATCGGGACTGTTGGAGATTCGAGAGATCGCCGAGGGCGACTTGCCCCCGCCGCGGCCGCCCGGATCGATCGAGAAGCGAGATGTACTGCGCGACTACGCCGAGCATTGCCGGAGCTTCGTCGACTCCTCGGTGCTGCGGCCGTTGAAGGTGGCCGTCGACGCGGGTAACGGCATGGCGGGCCGAACCGTTCCGGCGGTCTTTAGTGAGCTCCCCTTTGATTTGGTGCCGCTTTACTTCGAGCTCGACGGAAGCTTTCCCAACCACCCGGCCAATCCCATTGAGCCCGAGAACCTGGCCGACCTTCAGAGGATCGTCGTTGAGGAGAAGTGCGATGTTGGTCTGGCGTTTGACGGAGACGCCGATCGAGTTTTCGTGGTCGACCAGCGAGCCGAACCGATCTCTGGATCATTGACCACCGCCCTCGTTGCCGAGCGTCTGCTGAAGAAGAACCCGGGCGAAGCCGTCCTCTACAACCTCATCTGTTCATGGACGGTGCCGGAGGTGATCAAGGAGAACGGAGGCCGTCCCATCCGGACGAGAGTGGGGCACTCGTACATCAAGAGCGTGATGGCGGAGACGGGAGCCATCTTTGGCGGGGAACATTCCGGGCACTACTACTTTCGGGACAACTTCAGAGCCGACTCAGGCATGATCGCGGCCCTTCTGGTTCTCGAGGCTTTGTGCGATGGAGACTCTCCGTTGTCCGAGTTGCTCGCTCCTTTCCGGCGTTACCACGATTCCGGCGAGATCAATTCGGAGGTGGAAAACCAACAGGCCACGATGGAAAAGTTGGCGGGCTGGTATCAGAGTGGCAAGCAAGATAGGACGGACGGACTCACGGTCGAATTCGAGGATTGGTGGTTCAACTGCCGGCCCTCTAACACGGAGCCCCTGCTCCGCTTGAATCTGGAGGCCAGGACGAAAGAACTGATGGAAGCAAAGAGAGACGAAGTGCTCAAATTGATCAGGGAGGACTAATGACGGTCGACGAAGAGTTACTGGACATCCTCGTCTGTCCAAACTGCCATGGACAGATCGAATATCTCGAGAGTGACGAAGTGATCGTGTGTAAAGGCGAATGCGGCTATCGCTACCCCGTTCGTGACGGGATCCCGGTGATGCTCATCGATGAGGCGGAAAAACCTTGACGGATCTCGACGATCTCGAGCAGATCGAAAAACTCGATAGCGAGGACGTTCTCGCCGCCGTAGAGAAGTTCTCCGATCAGTGCGCCGCCGGATGGGAGATAGGAAGGGGGGCCCACGGTCTGCCCCGGCCCGAGGGGATTGAGTCGATCGTAGTCCTGGGAATGGGGGGGTCGGGCGTATCCGGTGACGTCACGCAAGCCGTCGTCGAACCTCGGCTGCCGCTGCCATTTCGGACTATCAAAACCTACGGACCTCTTCCGGAGTGGGTCGGGAGGAACTGTCTTGTATTCGCGGTGTCCTATTCCGGAAGCACGGAGGAAACGGTGGCCGCGTTGCAGGAGGCGCACGATCGGGGGGCGCGCGCCGTGACAGTTTCCTCGGGAGGGCCGATGCGGGACATGGCCGATCGGTTCGGCCTTGCCCATATCGGCATCCCGGCCGGGCTCCAGCCCCGGGCCTCTTTGGGCTATCTAACCCTTCCGCTACTTGCGAGCCTGGTCGAGATGGGCTTGATACCCGACATTCAAGATGACGTCGACGAAACGATCTCCGTTCTCGCAGAGATCGAACGACGCTGCCACCGATCTAGAACCAGGCAGGAGAACCCGGCGAAGGACCTCGCTTTCCGTCTTCACGGCAACGTACCCATCGTCTACGGCGGAGCGGGAGTCGGGGCGGTGGCCGCGTACCGCTTCAAATGCGACCTGAACGAGTACGGGAAGACACCGGCGTTCTGGCATCAACTTCCGGAGCTCAACCACAACGAGATCGTCGGTTGGAACCAATTGGAACATCTCTCGTCGTCCCGGTTTGTTGCCGTCTTGCTGCGCGACGAGGAGGACCATCCCCGGGTGGCGTTGAGGTTCGGCATCACACGTACGTTGATCGAGAACAAGTTCGCCGAAACGATCGAGCTAAGCAGTGAGGGAATCTCACCTCTGGCGCGCCTAATGTCGTTGATACTGCCGACGCAACTCGCCGCGATCTACTTGGGTCTGGCCTACGACGTGGATCCCGGCCCCGTAGAGGTGATACAGAACCTGAAGGCCCAACTCGCAGAGAGATAGGAGCAGCTGTGGCCGTTGATGCCGACATCCTCGATTCCAAGCTGGCAGCCGAAGGTCGGCTCAAGATCGAGTGGGCGGATCGTCAAATGCCCGTGCTGTGGAAAATCCGCGAGCGCTTCGAAAAGGAACGACCGCTCGAAGGCATCCGGATTGCGGCCTGCCTTCACGTTACGACGGAAACGGCCAACCTGATGCGCACACTTAACGCCGGCGGCGCCGAGTTATCGCTTTGCGCGTCGAACCCGCTATCTACTCAGGACGAGACCGCGGCCTCCCTGGTTGAGGACTTCTCGATATCGGTATTTGCGATTCGTGGCGTCGACGACGACCGCTACTACGCCCACATCAACGCCGCCCTCGATCGACGACCGATGATCACCATGGACGACGGAGGAGACCTGATCACGACGTTGCATCAAAAACGTCGCGACCAGCTCTCCGAGATCATCGGCGGTACCGAGGAAACAACCACCGGAGTGATCCGTCTGCGTGCAATGGAGGGCCGCGGCGTTCTCGCTTACCCCGTGATCAGCGTCAACAACGCTCGTACCAAGCATCTTTTTGACAATCGCTATGGAACCGGCCAGTCGGCCATCGACGGGATCATCCGGGCGACGAACGTATTGCTCGCCGGCAGCACGGTGGTGATTTGTGGGTACGGGATGTGCGGTCGAGGCGTGGCGGCGCGAGCGCGAGGTTTTGGCGCCGACGTCGTGATCACGGAGGTCGATCCCATAAGGGCGATCGAGGCGGCAATGGACGGTTATCGGGTCATGACCGGCCACGAGGCGGCCAGCCAGGGAGACGTATTCGTGACCGTCACCGGCAACAAGCACGTTCTGCGAGGAGAACATTTCGAACTCATGAAGGATGGTGCGATCCTCGCCAACGCGGGCCACTTCAACATCGAGCTCGATCTCGAGGCGCTTCAAACGATGGCGTTTGCTCGGAAACGCGTTCGTCCCGAGGTCGAGGAGTTCGCAATGGAGGGGGACAGAAAGATTTACGTCCTCTCCGAGGGGCGGCTCGTGAATCTCGCCGCGGCGGAAGGCCATCCTGCCTCGGTCATGGACATGTCTTTTTCTAACCAGGCCCTCTGCTCGGAGTGGCTGGCCCGGAATCGTGACTCGCTCGACAACAAGGTCTATCCGGTGCCCGAGGAGATCGACCGGGAGGTGGCCCGCCTCAAGCTCGAGTCGATGGGCAAGCGGATCGATGAGCTCACGTCCGAGCAGAGGGCCTATCTCGAGGACTGGGAGGAAGGGACCTAGCTCCGGGTCCGATATCGGGGTCACTGCGCCTACTGCACCACTGAACCGGCCCGCGATGATGTTCGACGGCGAGGAGAGGCGGATCCCCTGAGGCACCCTGTGGAGAAAGCATCCGTTTCAACGGATGCTTTCGTAACCAGCGATAGCGCGGGTGCCGAATGGGGACCGCCTACTCCGAGCTATCTAATCAGTCGATACGCCGATAAGCGACAACCGCTGCAAGCACCACTGCACCGGCTGCACCACTACGTGTCCGAGGCCCCCGCTAGGTTCCCTTTGATGCCACGAGTTCTCCGCACTCGACTTCCCCGGCGGCTTGGAGGCGTGCTGCGGGACGGAATCGCCGACCTCGTCGGTCCTGCCGACTGTGCGCACTGCGGCCGGGGGAGGGCGCCCCTGTGCGAGGGGTGCTCGCGCCTCTGCGCCGCTCCCCTCGTCCGCCCCACGCCTCCCGGAATAGATCGGGCTGTGGCCGCCTTCGACTACGACGGACCGGCCCGATCTTTGGTCCTGGCGCTCAAAGCGAGGGCGCGCCGGGATGCCGCCGCCCCCCTCGCCAGAGCCATGATCGAGGCGGCTCGAAGCAGGGGGCTGGCGGGCTCGCTTGTGACCTGGGTCCCAGGACGGCAAGACGACATCCGTACGAGGGGCTTCGACCACGCCGCCGTGATCGCGTTCGAGGCCGCGGCAGGACTCGGTATGGAGGCCCGAGGACTGATTCGATCCGTCTCCCGGAGGCCGGATCAGGCGGGGCTCACCGCCGCTCAGAGAAAGGCCAATCTGACGGGGGCCTTTGCCGCGGCCTGGTCTCCCCGCCGAGTCGTGCTCGTCGACGACGTGATCACGACGGGTGCAACCGCTCGAGCCTGCGCTCGTGCGCTGAGAGCGTCCGGGGCCCGGCAGGTGGAGCTTTTGGTCGCATGCTCCGCCTGAGGGCCGCGAAAGCTCACGATTTTTCCAGTTGCTGCAGTGCCCCAGATGGGAGAAATCCGACTGCTCGACCCGGCCGGCGGCATGATCGCAGAGGAAATAACTAGCTAGCTTGGGCCAGGGAAAACATAGGCATTTTTGCTTAGTGATTTATGACTGGTTAGCCGACTAGAATCATTTCAGACCAAGGGGCCCGAAAGGGAAGAAGGTAAATGGCGGCCACTCCCAACCGACTGGTAGAGCAGGACCCTATCCGGGTCCTGATTGTCGATGACCATGCCCTTTTCCGGCGCGGCCTCCAGATGGTGCTCGAGGGCGAGGCCGACATCGACGTGGTCGGCGAGGCCAGCGACGGCTCCGAGGCCGTCAACACGGCGGAGGAATCGACTCCCGACGTCGTGCTGATGGACGTGCGGATGCCCAAGCGCTCCGGGATCGAGGCCACCAGAGCGATCAAGGACACCCTGCCCTCGACCAAGATCCTGATGCTCACTATCTCTGACGAGGAGGCCGACCTCTACGAGGCGATCAAGGCGGGAGCGTCCGGCTATCTCCTGAAGGAAATCTCGATCGACGAGGTAGCAAATGCCGTCCGGCAGGTCCATCAAGGGCAGTCGCTGATTTCCCCGACGATGGCTTCCAAGCTTCTGACCGAGTTCGCCACCATGGTCAAGCGGCGAGACGAGCGCACCCAGATGCCCGGTCCTCGCCTCACCGAGCGCGAGCTGCAGGTCCTGAGACTCGTCGCCAAGGGCCTCAACAACAAGGACATCGGCGACGAGCTCTATATCTCCGAGAACACGGTCAAAAACCACGTCAGAAACATCCTGGAGAAGCTCCATCTTCACTCCCGGATGGAGGCAGTCGTTTACGCGGTGCGGGAAAAACTCCTCGACATCAAGTAGCGAACCCTTTCGTTGGGTCCGGCCCGCGCCCTACCCGGCCCTTGTCGTGCCGCGGCTCGTCAGACCACATCGATCGCGATCTTGATCTCGGAACCGAGCGGAGGCCGAGCCGACCCGGCTTGAGCCCCGCCGACGGCATAATGGGCGGTCTATGGGTGTCTTAAAGAAGGTCCTGGCGATCGGTGAGGGTAAAAAGATCAAGGCCCTCGAGGCGGTCGTTCCCCTGGTCAACGCCTACGAGGACGAGATCAAGGCGCTCGACGACGGGGCGTTACGTGCCAAGACCGACGAGTTCAGGGTCCAGCTCGACAAGCAGGAAAGCGACGAGGCCAGAGTCGATTTTCTCAATGAGCTGCTGCCGGAGGCCTTTGCCGTCGTGCGGGAAGGGGCCATTCGGGCAATCGGGCAGCGCCACTTCGACGTTCAGTTAATGGGAGGCGCGGCACTTCACAACGGCTGGATCGCCGAAATGAAGACCGGAGAGGGAAAGACGCTGACCGCCACGCTCGCGGTCTATTTGAACGCTCTATTGGGCCGCGGGGTCCACGTCGTAACCGTCAACGACTACCTCGCGAAGCGCGACTCCGAGTGGATGGGCCAGATCTACCGTTTCCTCGGTCTGAACGTGGGCCTCATCCAGGGGGACATGGAGCCGAGCGAACGCCAGCCTGCCTACGCAGCCGACGTTACCTACGGAACCAATAACGAATTCGGTTTCGACTACCTGCGAGACAACATGGTGACGGAAATCGAACGCCTGGTTCAGCGCGAGCACTACTACGCGATCGTCGACGAGGTGGACTCGATCCTGGTCGACGAGGCCCGGACCCCGCTGATCATCTCGGGGGCGGCCCAGGGGGCCACGAAGCTCTATCAGCAATTCGCGCGCATCGCCCCGAGACTCCAGCGAGATGGCCACTACGAAGTTGACGAGAAGAAGCGAACGATCGCGATCAGCGAGGACGGCGTCGCCAAGACCGAGGAGATCATCGGTGTAGACAACCTCTACGACCACGTCAACGTCGACCTCGTGCACCAGCTTGAGACCTCGCTCAAGGCGAAGGAGCTTTACAAACGCGACGTCGAATACGTCGTCCAGCACGGCGAGGTGAAGATCGTCGACGAGTTCACCGGCCGCATCCTTCCCGGTAGGCGCTACTCGGAGGGGCTACACCAGGCGATCGAGGCCAAAGAGGGCGTTCGGATTAAAGAGGAGAACCAAACCCTCGCCACGATCACGCTTCAGAACTTCTTCCGCATGTACCAAAAGCTCGCCGGCATGACGGGAACTGCCCAGACTGAGTCGGCCGAGTTCGACCACATCTACAGGTTGCAGGTTGCCGTGGTCCCCACCAATATGCCGATGGTTCGCGACGATCAACAGGATCTGATCTACAAGACCGCGGACGCGAAGTGGGATTCGGTGGCGGACGATCTCGCCCAACGCTTCGAACGGGGCCAACCGGTATTGATCGGTACGGTCTCGATCGAGAAGTCGGAACATCTCTCGAGGCTGCTCGATAAACGAGGAATTCCTCACACCGTTCTCAACGCGAAGCATCACGAAAAAGAGGCCGGGATCATCGCTCAAGCCGGTCGGCTGAACGCGGTCACCGTGGCGACCAACATGGCCGGCCGAGGTGTCGACATCATCCTCGGTGGAAACCCGGAGGGAATGGCTCGCCAGGAGATGGTGGCTGCCGGCTGGGATAACGACGCCTACCTCATGGGGCTCTACACGCCCGAGGAGATGGCCGAGTACGAGGCCCACTTCCAGCCGCTCTTCGAGCGATTTCAGAAGGAATGCACGAAAGAACACGAGGAGGTAGTCGAGCGCGGTGGCCTTTACGTCCTGGGCACGGAACGACACGAGTCGCGCCGCATCGACAATCAGTTGCGCGGTAGGTCGGGGCGTCAGGGAGATCCCGGTGAGACCCGCTTCTACCTTTCACTCGAAGACGACCTCATGCGGTTGTTCGCCTCGGATCGCATCGCCGGAATGATGGATCGGCTGAAGATTCCGGACGATGTGCCCATCGAGGCCAAGATCGTGTCCCGTGCCATTGAGCGCGCCCAGACGCAGGTCGAGTCCATGAACTTCGAGATCAGAAAGAACGTCCTCAAATACGACGAGGTCATGGACAAACAGCGCCAGATCGTTTACGCGGAACGCCGAAAGATTCTCGAGGGCGAGGACATCCACGACGAGGCGATCGAGCTCATCACCGATGTCGTCGAGTCGGCCGTCGCGGCAAACACCAATCCCGACCTCCCATCCGAGGAGTGGGACTGGGATCAGCTCTTTGCCCAGATCAGAGAGATCTTCCCGACCACGCTCAAGGAGGATTCCTTCGACCGCGACGCCGCCGACTTCAACGACGTGCTCGAGGCCTTCTTGAAGGACGCTCTCGAGGTTTACACGCGGCGAGAGCAGCAATTCGGCGCCGACCAGGTACGAGCTCTCGAGCGACTCGTCCTCCTTTCCGTGATCGACAACCGCTGGCGGGAGCACCTGTACGAGATGGATTACCTGCAAGAGGGGATCGGTCTTCGGGGCTACGCGCAGAAAGACCCTCTCGTCGAGTACCAGCGAGAGGGCTACGACATGTTCCAGCGCATGCAGGACACGGTGAAAGAGGACTTTGCCCGCTACATGTTCCACGTCGAGGCGATCAGAGATGACGAGCGCCGACGCTCCGAGCCGACCAGAGTTCGCCAGGAGCGCAGGCAGATCCCGATGGCGAACGTATCGGCGGCACCCGAAGCCGGAGGCGACGGCCTGGGGGCGGCCGAGGAGCCAAGCGCCGAGGGAGCCGGGGTTGCCGTTCAGCAGGCCGTGTCCGAGAAGGTTCCCCGGAACGCCCCCTGCCCCTGTGGAAGCGGCAAGAAGTACAAGTTGTGCCACGGCCGACCGGGGGCGGTGGGCTAGCTAGCCCCCTGCGCCGGACGGCCAAGGGGCTTGAAGAGCTCTCCCGCACCGGCGACCCCGCCCCGGCACGCTCGCCGACAGCGCAGCGGCGCCCAGAGGGCCGGATATATAACTCTTTGTAGCTGACCTGCTACGTGAAGGGATTTTTTTTTCGCGATCTTGCAGGATTTCTCTCTTCGCCCACGAAATGCTGTTGTGTGACCACGCAGAGTGGTCCAAGGCTCGGGCATCAGCGGCGAACAGGAGGGATGGCGATGGCGAGACGAGTGGCACCGATCTGCCTGCTTTTCTCGGTGGTCCTGGTTGTGGGGGGCCTTTTTGCCCCGGCGACGGCTCACCACAAGTCGGGACATGAAGGCGGCCCCCAGAAGTCGGGCCAGCCCTCCGGTGGTGGCGGTTACACCGAGGACAACGACCACAACGACGGCGGCACCCCGAACAATCTCTCCGACTCTGGAGACAACGCCCATCCGTCGGGCAAGGACAGATCCGTCGAGCACGGAAATTCGGGTAATCAGGGCCACAGCAGTTCGGATCCCGACGACGACGGGCGCGGACCAGATCGATCGAACGGAGGTCCCGACAAGCCGAACGGATCCGGAGGTGTCGATCTCGCCGACCAGGATCGGAACAACGGATGCGGCAACGACGATGACTTTGAGGATGACAACGAGGGTTGGTGCGGCAAGCCGACCGACAGCGAGCGGCCTCCCAAGGTTCCTCCCGATGTGGACGACGAGGACCTGCCCCCGCCGCGCGACCGCGTGCTCGACAACTACGTCCCGCGCGACGACGTTCTCGCCAACTTTCTAACGCGGCCCAGGACGAAGAAACCCGAAGTGGCTTCCGATCTTCTGGAGCGATCGGCCTCCGGAGCCGGGGAAGGCGAAATCTTGCCGTTTACGGGTGCCGACCTGGCCCTGTTTGTCATGACGGGCGTGGGTCTCATCGCGTCGGGCGGCGTACTAGTTAGGTCACGGCGGCGCTAGTCAACTACCTGCGCCGCATCTAAGGGGGCCGGGCGCGCCCGCCCGCAGGCCCGGCCCCCTTCCTCTCCTCGCTGCGGGATACGCTCATCGCCTCGATGGGAACCAGCACGACGACGCGCAAATTGCTTCCAACGGTTGCGCTCGTTCTGGCCGTGGTGATCCTGATCATCGTGACCCGCGACGAATCCGGATTCGACCCAGAATCCCTTTACTTCCTCGACCCGATAAAGGTCGAGGACGCGCCCCAGTCCGTCGCGATCGGTGAAGGAGCGGTGTGGGTGACGAACGGCGGCTCGGCGACCGTTTCACGGATCGATCCGGACGACGCCGAGGTCGTAGGTGATCCGATTCAGGTCGATTCGATTCCGAATGGCTTGGCGGCGGGCGAGGGCTCGGTTTGGGTCGGGTTCGGCGAAGCCGCGACCAGCATCTCGCGCATCGACCCAAATGCCAACGACGTCGTCGATGCGATAAAGATCGGAAGGTCACCGAGTTCGATCGCGACGGGGTACGGATCTGTCTGGGTCGCCGCCCTCGTGGGCGACGTTGTCGTCCGACTGGACCCGATGACCGGCCGAGTTGAAGAAGAACTCGGCGAGAAGGAACTTGAGTTTCCCTCGACGGTGGAGGTCGGTCTCGGTTCCGCATGGGTCGCCGATGTCGTATCGGACGAAGTGCTGCGATTGGATCCCCAAACCCTGCGGGTGGAGGATCGGGTCGACGTCGGGGTGAGTCCGACGGCCATCGCGCTCGGCGAGGGGGCTGTTTGGGTCGCCAACTTCGACGAAACGATCACCCGGATCGACGTGGAAACCCTGAACACGAAGACCATTCCGATTGATGGCAAACCGGCGGACGTTGCCGTGGGAGCAGGTTTCGTGTGGGTAACGGTTCCGGACCGATCCGCGGTGCTGCGCATTAACCCCTCTTCCAACAGAGTCGTGGGCGCTCCGATACCCGTTGGGAAATTTCCTCAGGGCATCGCGTATGGACATGGCGACGTGTGGGTTGCCAATCAGGGCAACGACACGGTGACTCGAATAGAGCTCGATCCCGACTGACCTCTTCCACCGGTTCCCGAGTTAGGCGCTAGTCTCTCGACGTTATGGAAGACCTAACCGATCGCTTGAAGGCGATCGAAGAAAAACTGAATCAAGTTAAGGACTACCTTTGACGTCGACGACAAGAGGGCGCGGCTCGAAGAGCTGAGGGCTTTATCCGCCAAGCCCGGTTTCTGGGACGATCCCGCTTCGGCCCAGAAGGTCATGTCTTCCATCTCAAAGGTCTCCGAGAACATCACCACCTATGAACGGATGGCGCGGCGCGCCTCGGACGCGCGCGTGCTCTGGGACCTCGCTTCGGCCGAGAACGACGAGGCAACGGCGCGGGAAGCCGAGGGCGAGATCCTTTCGCTCGAGGACGAACTATCGAGCCTCGAGGTGGTCGCCCTTCTGAGCGGAGAGTTCGACGATTACCCGGCCATCCTGGAGATCCACGCGGGAGAGGGGGGTACCGATGCCCAGGACTGGGCGGAGATGTTGTTGCGGATGTATTTGCGGTGGTCCGAAAGGCGGTCGTTCAAGGCCGAATTGGTAGAGGCGACACCGGGTGAAGAGGCCGGTCTCAAGAGCGCCACCGTCACGATCGAGGGCCGTTTCGCCTATGGATTGCTCGCGACCGAGCGGGGGGTCCACAGAGTGGTCCGGATTTCGCCCTTTGATGCCGCGAAGCGAAGGCACACCTCGTTCGCCTCCGTGGATGTCACTCCCGAGCTCGCGGAGGACGTAGACGTCGAGATCAACCCCGACGATCTTCGAGTCGATACCTATCGATCGTCGGGAGCCGGCGGTCAGCACGTCAACGTGACCGATTCTGCCGTCCGGATAACGCATATCCCGACCGGTATCGTCGTTTCTTGTCAGAACGAGAGGTCACAGATGCAGAACCGTGCCGTCGCCATGCGCATCTTGAAGTCTCGGCTTGCGGTCCGCGCGTTGGAGGAACGGGAGGCGGAGCTGCGAGCCCTTTCGGGAGAGAAGCGAGAAATCGGATTCGGCTCCCAAATCAGGTCTTACGTCCTCCACCCCTACCAAGTTGTGAAAGATCACCGGACGAATACCGAAGTCGGCAACGTGCAGAGCGTGCTGGATGGAAACATCGGTAAGTTCATCGAGTCCGAGTTGCGCAGAAAGTCGCAATCCGACAGGGATAGTAGTAGAGATGCGACCCAGTCCGGGGCCAAGTAAGTAGGATGTCGTCGGTATGAAACAGGCTTCATTCGAGGTAGTTGAGCGTGTAGAGAGCGCCAATCTGAAAGACATGCGCCACGTGGACATCGATGATGTCTATGAGCAGATGGATTGGCTGCTCGCGTCTCGTCCGACCCCAATCGACCTCTATCACAAGTGGGAACGTCAGAACTGGTCGACTCAAGACCTCGATTTCTCGGAAGATATCGTGCAGTGGCGAGACATGCAGGGCGTGTTCGAGGGTTTTCGAACGGAACTGCAGAGAAGCTTTACCTTGTTCTTTGTCGGCGAACAGGCCGTGACGGACACGCTCTCACCTCTGGTCCACGCGGCCCCCGATGAGCCTTCTCGTATCTTCTTGTCGACCCAGCTGGTGGACGAGGCGCGCCACACCGTCTTCTTCTCGAAGTTTTTTGACGAGGTGGTCGGCGTCGCGGGAGGGCTGCCCGCAGTCCTCGCGGTTCTGCGCGATCGAGTAGTCGGCGGATTCAGAGAGGTCTTCGACAAGGACCTGTTCCGGGCCACCGAGGCGGTCCGGAAGGATCCCTCCGACTACGGCGCCTGGGTCGAGGCCGTGGCCGTCTACCACCTCGTCGTGGAGGGGATGCTCGCCCTGACGGGCCAAAAGTATCTCCTGGGGATCATCCGCGAGATGGGGATCCTGCCCGGCTTCTATGCCGGCTTCACCGCGGTCGCCCGGGATGAATCGCGGCACGTGAACTTCGGCGTGAGGGCGCTCATGGAGGCAGGTGTCAAGGATTCTTCGCTGTTGCAGCGGATCGAGGAGGTGGTCTTCCGCTTGCTGGAGCCGGCCTGCCGCACGGTGGCGGCCCCCGACCGGCGCTTCGCCATCTCGCCGGAGGCCACTCCGCCCAACCTTCAGATAAACCCCTACGAAGTGAGGCTGTTTTCGCTGAATTCCCTGGTCAAGCGTCTCCGCGTGGTAGGTATTACCAGAGAGGTCTGCGATGAGATCATCTCCCGGGGCAACTCCTATTACGATGTTGCTTGGTCCGATTACGAAAGACTCCACGACGAAGAGCACCCCTACCGCTACTTCGACCGGCTGGAGGCGGCGTCGGGCTAGTCAACTCGAAATCAAGCGGCTCGAACCGCGATCCCAAAAAGTGAGGTCCGTTCATACATGATCAAAACGCTCGACGTGGACAAGGTCTACAAGGGTGGAGTATCTGCCCTGGTCGATGTGTCGATCGATATCGAGAAGGGCGAGTTCGTCTTTATTGTCGGGCCCTCGGGGTCTGGAAAGTCCACCTTTCTCAAATTGCTGACGAAAGAGGAGGATCCCACCGAGGGCCAGGTCTACGTGGCCGGCAAGGATCTCTCCAGTCTTCCGAAGTGGCGGATTCCTTACCTGCGCCGAAACGTGGGCTGTGTCTTTCAGGACTTCAAGTTGCTGCCCAACAAGACCGTCTTCGAAAACGTCTCTTTTGCGCTCGATGTGATCGGCCGTCCTCGGACCGTCGTTCGGAGACAGGTGCCGCAGATCCTCGAGCTTGTTGGGCTCGGCGAAAAGCTCGATCGTTTTCCGGATGAACTCTCGGGCGGAGAGCAGCAACGCGTCTCCATCGCGAGAGCGTTCGTAAACCGCCCCCTGATCCTGATCGCCGACGAGCCAACCGGGAACCTAGACCCGGCGACGTCGGTGGGGATCATGCGTTTGCTGGACCGAATCAATCGGACCGGTACCACGGTCGTCATGGCAACTCATGACCACGCAATCGTCGACTCGATGCGACGCCGGGTGATCGAACTCGAAGACGGAAATGTCGTGCGCGATCAGTCCAGGGGCATCTACGGAGTCGGCACCTGATGAAGTTCGGTTACTTCTTCTCCGAAACTGCAACCAATCTGCGACGCAATCTGTTGATGACAGTTGCTGCGATCTCGACCGTGGCGATTTCGCTCCTTTTGCTGGGTGGTGTCGCGATCCTTCACCTCGCCGTTCGAAATATGACGTTCAGCTGGGAGGCCAAAGTCGAGGTTTCGGCCTATCTAACGAAAGACATCACGCCCGGTGAGCGCGACGCGCTGATTGCCGACGTCAGCGAGATGCCTCAGGTCGAAGACCACCAGTATGTCTCGCAGGCCGAGGCGTTGGAGGAGTTCAAGAGGCTCTATCCGGATCAACCAGAGCTTTACGAAACCCTCGACGAGGAATCGCTTCCGGCCTCCCTGAGGATCAAACTCCACGACGCAGACGATACCGAGGCGGTCGCCGCACTAATGAGTGGCCGTCCCGGCGTTGATGACGTCCGCTTCGGCGGCGAGGTGATCAAGACGCTGCTGCGCGTCAACTCTCTTCTCAGAACCATCACGCTCGTTCTCGCGGTGATCCTCATGGCGGCCGCGGTGGCACTGATTGCCAACACGATCAGGCTGGGGATCTTTGCCCGGCGCGAGGAGATCGGCATCATGAAACTCGTGGGCGCGACCAAGTGGTTCATTCGGATCCCGTTCATGCTTGAGGGCATTTTTGCCGCTCTGGTTGGAGCGATCATCGCCGGCGGCATCGTGCTCGGCGCAGACCTCTTCTTGTTTCCCAGGATCGGAGAACCGTTCCCCTTCTTGAAACAGGTCTTCTTCTTCACCAACGGCGAGATCATTCAGATCCTCGTTGGGCTCGCCGCCGGAGGAGCGATCGTCGGCCTCATCGGATCGGGCATGGCGCTCAGGAGGTTCCTGGAGGTCTAAGGCCACCGGTCGGTCCGGTGAAAGGGGGGGTAAGAGGCCTGGCTCTAAAGCAGCGGCTCTCCCGGCCGACTACTCCTGGTGACGCAGTTGCTCGCTTCTGTTGTCACTGTTGCTCTTGTTGAAATTGATACATAGGATGAGCCCGATGCGCCTCAATTCCCCGCTCAGGCGGACCTCAACCTTGCTCGCACTGCTGGGGCTGCTGGCCGCGTTCGCGGTGCCGGCAGCCGCGGGTCCCGAGGACCGTCTCGACGTCATCGAGGACAAGCAGGAGAAGGCCGAGGAGAGGCTCGAGGAGAGCCGCGAACTCCAGGGGACCCTCGAACACGACATCAACGAGCTGGATGAGGTGCGGGATGCGATCGAGACGCGAGTCGACTCCCTCGACGCCGAACTCGCCGACCTCGATGCCGAGATCTCGGACGTCAAAGACGAGCTCACCGAGGCACAGCAAGAACTGACCGGCCTGACCGAGCAACTGGATCGGATCGCGCGCCGGCTGAAACGCAGAACCGAACTCTTCGAAAAGCGTGCGGTCGCCGCCTATAAGGCGGGGCCGACCGCCACGATCGACAGTTTGCTCTCCGCGGAAACCTTCTCCGATCTCGTCGATCGGTACGAGTACTACCAGACGACTCTTGACGCCGACGCGGCTCTGGTCGAGGAGATCGAGTCCCTGCAGGCGGATACACGGCTGGCTCGCGACGAGGTTGAACAGAAGAAGGAAGAAATCGCCGCCACGAAACTCGCTCTTGAAGAGGACAGGGCGGAGATCTCGACCGTTCGCGAGGAACGTGCCGGAGCGCTCGCTGAGAAGGAAGACGTTCTTTCGGCGAAGCGGACTCTTCTTTCCGGTGCCGAAGAGAGAGAGTCGGAACTCGAGGAACTCATTGCTCAGCTCGAGGCTGATTCCCAGCGGATTGAAAGTCTTCTCTCCGCGTCGGTCTCGCCGGGAGCACCCGCACCCGACCCGAATGCCGGCGGAGACCTGCTCTGGCCGGCCAACGGCCCCCTTGTCTCCCCATACGGCTACCGGACGCATCCGATATTCGGCTACACCAGGCTCCACACAGGCATCGATATCGGTGCCGGCTATGGGTCGCCGGTTTGGGCGGCCGAGGACGGGCGGGTGACCTACGTCGGGGGGATGAGCGGATACGGCAACGTCGTGGTCCTGGATCACGGCGGAGGTCTCGCCACCACTTACAACCACCTGTCGTCGTTCTCGGTCTCGAGTGGTCAGTCGGTGACGCGTGGCCAGACGATCGCCGCGGTCGGCTGCACCGGGTGGTGCACGGGTCCGCACCTCCACTTCGAGGTCCGGATCAACGGGGCTCCCGTCAACCCCATGCCATATCTCTAGCCCTGCCTCGCTTCTCTTGTAGTCGTACCCTCCAACTAACCTGTGGTGATGGATAGAGGCCTGAAAATCCTCGTGGGAGTCCTGGTCGCATTGGTTGTCACTCTGGCGGCCTTCGCCGCAGGATTGGCCCTCGGACGGGAAGGCCCCGGTGGGCTCGCGCTGTTCGGCTCGTCCGAAACGAGCCTCGACCCGATCGAGGATGCGTACGACACGATCCGTTCCGAATCCCTTGACCCACCGACCGAGGAGGAACTGACGGAGGGTGCCATCCGGGGAATGCTCGAGGTCCTCAAGAAAAAGGACGACTACGCGCTGTTCTACGACAGGGAGGGTTTTCAGTCCTTTCGCGAGTTGGCGAGGGGTTCCTTTTCGGGGATCGGCATTTATCTCGACCAGGACGAAAAGAGGCTTGCGGTCCTATCGGTTCTGCCGTCCACCCCCGCCAAGGAAGCCGGTCTCAAGCCGGGGGACGTCATCTTCTCGATCGACTCGCATCCCGTTTCCGAGATGACGCCCGACGAGGCGATTGCCCGCATCAAAGGTCCGGAGGGGACTCAGGTATCGCTGACCGTTCTAAGAAGTGGGAAGCGGCTCAAATTCAGTATCACCAGGGCCGAGATCGACCTGCCGAACCTGACCGGTCGGGTCACACAGGACGATATCGGCTACATCGAGCTGTTCGGATTTGCCAACGGAGCCGGCGAGGATCTCAGAGAAGAGGTGGATCGCCTGCGGGAGCGTGGGGTCAGCGGGATCGTTCTCGATCTTCGAGATAACGGCGGGGGTCTATTCAGCGAAGCCGTCCTTGTCGCCAGCGTTTTCATCGAGAACGGCGAGATAGTGACGTACCGCGAGCGGTCCTCCGCGGAGCGCGTCTACGACGCTACCGGAGACGCGTTCCAAGACATTCCGCTCGTCGTAGTCGTGAATGAGCGCACCGCGAGTGCCTCGGAGATAGTGGCGGGTGCCCTACAGGATCGCGACCGGGCCGAGATCGTCGGAACCACCACATTTGGCAAGGGAGCGGTCCAGGAGGTATTGCAGCTCGACGATTCGTCGGCTTTGAAAATCACCATCGGGACCTATGTCTCTCCCAGCGGACGGCCGATCGAGGGCCAAGGTATCGAGCCCGACGTCGTCGTGGATTCCGGCTACAGGGCCCAGCGCCGCCGCGCCCTTGCGTTGGTCGAGAACCTGGTGAATTCAAGTTCGATCGGCGGGTAGCGTCGGTGCCCTCGGCGGTCGATTCGACCGGCATCAAACCGATCGCGCAGAACCGCCGAGCGAGACACGACTATCAGATCGAGGACACTTTCGAGGCCGGCGTCGCTCTCGTCGGTACGGAGGTCAAATCGTGCCGAGCGGGAAAAGTGAATCTCTCCGATGCGTACGCCACGGTCAAAGACGGCGAGGCCTGGTTGCTGCAGTGTCACATCAGTCCCTATTCACACGGCAACCGGGCCAATCACGAGCCGTTGAGACCCAGAAAGTTACTCTTACACCGCTCGGAAATACAAAGGTTCCAGGTCGCGACGACGAGAGAGGGCCGGACGCTGGTCCCTCTCCGGATGTACTTCAAACACGGCCTCGTAAAGGCTGAGATCGCCGTCGCCCGAGGAAAAAAGAGGTACGACCGCCGAGCCGACATCGCCGAGCGGGAGGCCGACCGCAGGATGCAGCGTGAGCTGGGCCGCCGCCGCTGAACTGCTTCGAATCAACGGGTCTTACGGACGTGCAAAATGGAGGTTCACAACTCACCCTGGGAGGTAGCGCGTGGCCTACGAAGTAGCCAAGAGCGATGAGGAGTGGCGCCGGGATCTGACGCCCGAGCAGTTCGACATCCTGCGAAAGAAGGGAACGGAACGCCCTTTCACGGGCCAGTACGTTCATACAAAAGAGGACGGCACTTATTGTTGTGCGGCTTGCGGGGCCGAACTCTTCAAGTCGGACACAAAGTTCGAGTCGGGAACCGGATGGCCTAGTTTCACCGAGCCGGCGGTGGCGGACGCGGTGGAGTTGCGCCCGGACAACAGTCTCTTCATGCATCGGACGGAGGTGGTTTGTGCCCGCTGCGGATCCCATCTGGGCCATGTTTTCGACGATGGGCCCGGGCCCACAGGGAAGCGCTTCTGCATCAACTCCTGCGCTCTCGACCTGGACTCTGAGACCGAAAAGGCATAAGAGCCGAGCGGTCGCCGACCCCAGGCGCGCTCGACCTGGCCCCTCTGTTTTGGGGCTGGAGCCCGTTGCTCGAACTGCTCTACCTCAACCGACGGAGGAATTTCTCCGAGGTTTCGTCGTTACACTTTGTGAGCACATTGAAAAGCGCTCGATCATGGGGCTGAACAGGTATCGACTCCGATCGACCGATACAGGGGAAGCGAGCCGAGGACTCCGAGTTACCTCGTTAATTGACCTCGGAACACTAATAAATGCCGCTGCTTAAAAGCACGGTCGCCATCCACTAAAGCGATGGCCGTCGGCCTGAGATGGGCCCGCGATCTCAGGGTCCGGCGTCGTCTAGCGGGCTCACCTTCTTTCGTCTGTCTGGGGGCGTCAGAAGGGACATCACACCCCGGGCTAGGTCTCCGCCAGCGCCGTTCGCGGGCCGGCGGGTCCGAAAACCAACCGCGAACTACGCTCGTAGAAGTCCTGTAACGGGGTTGGGGGACCCGGGTTCGATTCCCGGCAGCTCCACTTGGCGTGTCGCTGCCTCGCCATGCCCGATGCCAATCTCACCGCCGGGCGGCTTCGCCGCTTCTCCGGCGGTTCGATTCCCGGCAGCTCCACTTTCTGTGTCGCTGCCTCGCCATGCCCGATGCCAATCTCACCGCCGGGCGGCTTCGCCGCTTCTCCGGCGG
>JALZEK010000137.1 GCA_030862065.1 Actinomycetota bacterium
TTCTAAGCGAGTGTTCGCTTAGCGACACATCCGTAGGCGCGTGCCCGGGTCTCTCGTGGCCTCGAATACGATCGTCACCCAGAGGTAGTTGTCGCTGCGGTGCACGCCTACTCCAACGTGGTTGTAAGCAGATCTCAGCACATTCGCTTTGTGGGCCGGTGAGTCCATGAACGCCCTGTGAAGTGAAACAACGTCGCCGCCGACGCCGACGTTTTCGCCGAGCAATGTCCAGCGGGTCACCCTCCGCCCGAGCTTGTTGCCCTCCGTGTGGAAGAGCGAGTGACGCTTTTTCATCTCCCAGGAGTGTTTGCGGGCCACCCTCGACAGTTGCTTGTCCAGCTGTAGCCGCCTAACTCCGGCGCCGCCGCGGGCGTCGTTGATCTTCTGAGCGAAGCTCCGCTCGGCTCCCTTGTGGGCGAAACATCCCGCTCCGCTTGCGGTTGGGGCCGAGGAGAAGGCACCAAAGGCCAGCGCCACCACGGTGGCGAGTGACAAACGCTTGACGAACTGCACTGTTTCCTCCCAATGTCGGTAGCCGGGCCGCCTCTGATCCCATCCAGAGGCCCCTTGCTTTGCGCCCCCACCTCGCGATGGGTTTGCCGTTTCGTTTGGGCTTTTTCAGTGCTTCGGCAAGGCCTCAGGCCGCCTTGAGCGAATCGAGGGATTTTGATTGGTTCCCTCGGCCAGTGGGAGTGGGCCTCCGGGCAGGCAATCCGGGGCCTCTCCCGCCCCCTTGGGGCGTCAGCCGAACAGGCGACTAACGCGATGTGACACCGAGCGCTCGACCTCCGAGGCCTGCTCGGCGTCGAGTTTCGACCCCCAGAGGGTGCGTACGTAGAAGACGTCGACGACGCGGCTCCCGAGTGTGTCGATCTTCGCGACGTGAATGTCGAGGTCGAGGTCGCTTATCCCCGCCGTGATGGCGTAGAGGAGCCCCAATGCATCCGGCGCGCGCACCTCGATCACCGTCGAGTGGCCCGACGCGTCCTGGACCACCCGTACTTCGGGCACCACTCGCTGGGCCGGCTTGTAGTCACGCGCCTTACGTTCGACATGGGCCTCGACCGCAAGTCGTCCTGAGAAAGCGGCCTGAAGATCCGATTCGAGGCCGGCCCAGTCGGCGTTGTCCGCCGTGACGATGAATCTCTCGAGGGCGAAGCCCTCCGAGGTTGAGTAGGCCTGGGCCCTCAAGACGGATACCCGGTTCAGGGCCAGGACCCCCGCGGCCCGCGCCAGGGTGCCCGGCCGGTCCGGGGTGCAGATCGTTATCGCCGTTCGGTCTCCCTCGCCTGTCTCGTCCACCCGGAAGCGGACCTCTCCCGAATGGGGAGCCTGAAGCAGGAGCCGGATCTCGTCGACCATGTCCGGCACCGGCGCCGATTCCAGATAGGAGGGGGGAAGCGTTGAAAGCACCGACTCGGCGCGCCCGGCCAGACTCGGCTCGTAAGCCTCGATCTGTCTGGCCTTCGTGACGACGTCGCTTCGAGCGGGGATCTCTCCGGTCTCGAGCGCGATGAGGGTCTTTCTGTAAAGCTCGCGGACCAGAGCGGCTTTCCACTCGCTCCATCCCTCCTGGCCGGTTGCGTTGCCGTCCGCCACCGTGAGCAGGTACAGGTACCTGAGCCGGCGCGCGCTCCCAATTGTCTTGGCGGTGGTCTCGATCACGCTGCCGTCGTCGAGGTCGCGTCGCGTCGAGGTGTCGGCAAGCAGAAGGTGATGTCTGACGAGAGAAACGATGTCCTGCGCGGACGCGTCGGCAACGCCCATGCGCGCGCACACCGACCGTGCGATTCGTTCTCCGGCGACGCTGTGATCCTCGCCCGAGCCTTTCCCCACGTCGTGGAGCAGCGCAGCCAAATACGGGATGTCCGAGGCGCCGGCTTCCGCCAGCGCGGAGGCGGCGACGGGATCCTGGGCCAAGGCCCTGGTCATCTCGGCGACGGTCAGGAAGGAGTGGGCGTCGACGGTGTAACGGTGATAAGGGTCGTGCTGGGCCCGGCCCCGTATCGCTTTCCACTCCGGCATGAGTGCCTCCCACGCCCCCGTGTGATCGAGCAGTTCCAGGGCAGACGCGGCGTGAGGTCCCCTGAGCAGATCCATGAACGCCTCGCGCAACGTCCGATCCCATTTTCCCGGGGAGGTTGCCTCGAAGGTTCGGCGCGCCTTTTGCACCGCGGTTCGTGCCAGGCGTCGCCCGGTCGAGGAATGCGTCGCGATCAACCTCATGACGGCGGCGACATCTCCAACCGGGCCTTCGTAGAGAAGCAGACCCTCGTCGATGCGGACCCCTCCTCCGAGGAGGCGGGTGGAGCCGGACCGCCGCGGTCCGCCCAGTACCCGTTCCACGAGCGCTTCCCTGGCGACGTCGGAGCGATGCTCCACGGTACGGGCGGAGGAATGAACCTGCGCCATGAGGTCGTCTACGGGTTGCTCTCCGAGCCGCTTGGCAACGGCGACCTGAAGCTCCATGTGAATCCGGTCCCCCGGCCGCTTCAGTTCCGCGTGGAGAGCCTCGCGGACCGCCATCAACAGCTCGTAGGACGTGGTGACCGAGTCATCGACGAGTTCCTCCTCGGCGATCGCGGTTAGCCACCCCAGACAGTGGACGTCGCGGAGACCTCCCACGTCCTCCTTCAGATCGGGAGCAAGCGACCACCCGGCGCGCTCCACCGATCTGTGACGAGCGACCGTTGCCTCCTTGATCCTGCGAATGAGTTTCTTGGCGTTCTTGCGCGTCCACCTCCGCCTGCGGTCGGCTAACTCTTCGAAAAGATCAGGACTTCCGCAGATGAGGCGGCCCGTGACCAAAGAGGTGGCCGCGTCGAGATCGTTGTCCGCGCGCTCGATGCTTTGAGCGGGAGTAACCACGGCGTGACCCACCCGAAATCCGGCGTCCCACAGTGGATAGAGGATCTCTTTGAGCCGCGCTCCCGGGGGCCGCGATCTCTCCGTCAGGACGAGCAGGTCCACGTCGGAGTGAGGGGACAGCTCAGCTCTCCCGTAGCCCCCGACGGCCACGACGGCCGCCGTCCACCCGTCGGCGGCAAGGGGTTCGAACATCTCGGCCAGGATTCCATCCAGTGCCCCCGCCCGCGCCCGAGCGGCGGAGGCCCCGTCTCCCAAACGAACCGGAGACGGGGCCCTTATCGCAGCAAGGCGGTGTGGCTCAGAGGGCGTCGGGACCCCTGTCGCCGGTGCGGATCCTTACGACTTGCTCGGCCGGCATCACCCACACCTTGCCGTCGCCGATCGAGTCGGTGCGGGCTCCGGTGACTATCGCCTTGACGACCTCGTCGACCTGATCGTCATCTACGGCGATCTCGATCCGGATCTTCGGGATGAGATCGACCTGGTACTCGGCCCCCCTGTAGACCTCGGTGTGGCCGCGTTGACGCCCGAACCCGCGGGCGTCGGAAACCGTCATGCCCTGGACCCCGATGTCCTCGAGCGCCTCCTTGACGTCGTCGAGCTTGAACGGCTTGATAACTCCAACGACGACTTTCATCTACGCCTCCCCCCTTTGCGGAACTCCGATTGGTGCGGGCGCGTGAGACCCGGCCGGGGCAGGGGCGGGGGGCGCAACGGGCGCCCCACCGCCCTCGGTCAGCGCGTAGCCGGCCTCGGCGTGCTGGGTCAGATCCACGCCCACGATCTCTTCTTCTTCCGGAACCCGGAGGCCGATGGTGGCCTGGATCGCCTTGAGAATCGCGAAGCTCCCGACGAACGAGAAACCGAGCGTCGCTCCGACCGCAACGATCTGTTTTCCGAGAAGGGTCAAACCGCCTCCGGCGATGAGACCGTCTGCCCCGGCAGGGTTGATCGCGAGATCGGCAAAGATCCCGGTGAGGAGGGCACCCACCATCCCCCCGACCATGTGCACTCCGACGACGTCGAGCGAGTCGTCGTAGCCGAGTCTGAACTTGAGGCTCACGGCCCGGGCGCAAATCACTCCGGCGATGAGTCCGATGGCGATGGCCGACATCGGGGTCACAAAACCCGCCGCCGGGGTGATCGCGACCAGCCCTGCGACCGCGCCTGAAGCCACACCCAAGGTGGTCGACTTCTTTTCCTTCACCGCGTCGACAAGGGCCCAACCGCACGCGCCGGCCGCCGCCCCCAGGTTTGTGGCGATGAAAGCAGATGCCGCGAGGCCGTTCGCGCCGAGCGCGCTCCCGGCGTTGAACCCGAACCAACCGAACCAGAGAATCCCCGTTCCGAGGAAGGTCAATGTCAGGTTGTGGGGGACGAATGCTTCCTTCCCAAAGCCCTTTCGTTTTCCGATCACCAGAACCGCGGCCAGAGCGGCGATCCCGGCATTTATGTGGACCACCGTTCCGCCGGCGAAGTCCAGCGCGCCGAGTTCCCTGATC
>JALZEK010000149.1 GCA_030862065.1 Actinomycetota bacterium
GTGCAGTAACAGCGGTACGCGTGGTCGCCGGCGACGAGCTGCTCCGCCGCCGCGGCATAGCGCTCGAGCCGCTCGCTCTGCCGGTAAGGGCCGAGATCGCCCCCCGTCTCCGGACCCTCGTCCCAGTCCAAGCCCAACCACCGTAGATCCTCGAGCACGGCAAGGTACGCGTCCTCGGTCGCACGCGTCTTGTCTGTGTCCTCCACGCGGAGCACGAAGACGCCGTCGTTCTGGCGCGCGAAGAGCCAGTTGTAGAGCGCGGTGCGCGCGTTGCCGACGTGAATCGACCCACTGGGGGCCGGCGCGATCCGGGTTCTCACCGCAGGGATCATGACTTTCTGAGGTTACTGGTTGGGTTGGCGGTGCAGGCTTTCTACTCGACGAAGTCGAGCCAGTCGTAATACTTCTCGTCCTGACCTCGGACGATCGCGTGATACCTCTGCTGAAGGGTTTGGGTTATTGGCCCGGGCTCCAGTTTGCGTCCATCGATCTCGCGTATCGGCACGACCTCGGTCGCACTGCCGGTGAGAAATGACTCCTCGGCCGTATACAGGTCGGCGCGCGTCATCGAACGCTCGTACAGCGGCATACCGAGATCGGCCGCGATCTTCATGACGCTGTCGCGCGTTATCCCGGGCAGCGGTCCGGCTATCAACGGCGGGGTCAGGATCTCTCCGTTCTTGACCATGAAAAGGTTCTGTCCGGTCGCCTCCGACACGAAGCCGTCGGGATTGAGCATGATCGCCTCGTCGAAGCCGCTGCGCGTCGCCTCGAGTTTGGCCATGGAGGCATTGAGATAGGCCCCGGTCGCCTTCGCTTGCGGGGGAATGATGTTGGGATCTCCTCGTCGCCACGAAGACACGGTTACCCGGACGCCCTTTTTCACGGCGTCCTCCCCCAAATATGCTCCCCAACTCCAAACCGCGATCGCAACTTCGACTGGGTTCAGTTCCGGATTCACGCCCATTTCCCCACCGAACGCTCGATAGGCGATCGGTCTTACGTAGCACTCGCGCAGTCCGTTAGCGCGGATCGTGTCGAAGGTCGCTCGGATGAGTTCTTCGACCGTGAATGGAATGTCCATCAAAAAGATCTTGCCTGAGCGCTGGAGGCGGAGGTAATGATCACGCAGGCGGAAAACCGCTGGTCCCCGTTCGGTTTCGTAACACCGGACGCCCTCGAAGACGCCGCTCCCGTAATGCAGAGCGTGGGTCAGGATGTGGACGTGTGCATCGTCCCAGTCGACGAGCCCCCCGTTCATCCACACCTTGTCGACCGGCTGGACGGGCATGTATCTCCTCCTCTCCCGGCGCAACACTGCGCCGGCCCCCGAGCAATCGATCGCACTAATTAGCGATCGAGCAGCCCTAATCCTCCATCACTATGAGCTTCGCATCTCTCATCTGAACTTCTTCGACAATCCGGTCCAAAACGTCCTGAGGGATCGGCGAGTCGACCGTCAGCCCCATCAACGCCTCGCCCCCCTCAGAGTGCCTGGCGACCTGCATGTTCGCGATGTTCACGCCCGCCTGGCCGAGGAGGCTTCCGACCCTGCCCACCACTCCGGGCCGGTCCTCGTAGCGGAAAAAGCACATGATCGGGGCAAAGGTCGTGTCGAGCTCGTAGCCGTAAACGCGGACCATGCGCTCGTTGTCCCGCTTTCCGACGAGTACGCCTGCAACCGATACGGGATCGCCCTTGCACTCGGCGTGCACCTCGAGAAGATTGACGTAGTCCAGAGACTGCGAGGACTTCGACTCCTCCACCGAGATGCCGCGCTCTCGCGCCAGCAGAGGTGCGTTTACGAAAGTCACCGGTTCGTGAACCACGTCCGAAAACGCCCCCTTGAGGCCCGATAGCGTCAGAGCCCCGACGTCGTGATCCGCGATCCCGCCCGAGTACTCGAACCTGAGGGCCTCGATGCCACCGCCGGCGAGCGCCACCGCGACTCGGCCGAGTCTCTCCGCCAGCCCCAGGTAAGGCCGGACGGCCTCCGGGATGTCGGGACCGATCTCGAGGTTGACGGCATACGGAACGAACTCGCCCCGCAGCGCTAGTCCCACCTGTTCGGCGATCGCGATCCCGGCCTTGTCCTGCGCCTCGGCCGTCGAGGCGCCGAGATGGGGCGTCACCACGACCGATTCGAACTCGAACAGGGGATGCGAGGTCGCCGGCTCGGTGGCGAAGACGTCGACCGCGGCCCCCGCCACGCGCCCCTCTCTCAGCGCGTCGACGAGTGCCATCTCGTCGATCAGACCCCCGCGGGCCGTATTCACGATCCGCAGGCCCGGCTTTGCCCGGTTCAGTTCCTCTCTCCCGATGATCCCGGTCGTCTCCGCGGTCTTCGGGAGATGGATGGTCAGAAAGTCGGCCCGGCTGCAGACCTCGGCAACGCTATCGACCATCTCCACCCCCATCTGGGCGGCGCGTCCGGGGGCCAGGTAGGGGTCGTAGGCGATCAGCCGCATGCCGAACGAGGATGCCCGCTGCGCCACGAGCGTGCCGACCCGGCCGAGGCCAATGATGCCGAGCGTCTTTGCGTGAAGCTCCACGCCCTGCCAGCGCTCTCGGTCCCAATCCCCGGACGTCAGCGAGCGGTGGGCCTGCGGCAGATTTCGCGCTTGAGCAAGAAGCAGACCCATCGTGTGCTCCGCGGCGGAGAGTACGTTCGACTGGGGGGCGTTCACGACCATGATCCCCTGACGGGTCGCGGCATCCACGTCCACGTTGTCGAGGCCGATGCCGGCTCGCCCGATCACCTTGAGGTTGTCTGCCTTCTCTAGGAGACCGGCATCGACCGTCGTGGCGGAGCGAATGATCAGGGCCTCGTATACGCCGATGGCCTGCCCGAGTTCGTTCGCGTCGAGACCCGTGCGCACGTCGACCTCGGCGTGCTCCTCCAGGGCCTTGATTCCGGCGTCGGAAAGGGGCTCGGTCACCAGAACTCTCATTGCGCGGAAATCGTACAGGTCGGTCTGGGCTACGCCGAGTGTTCCGCCCGGGCCGAGCGCGACGCGAGGTCAAAGCTGTAGCGCACCTGTGGTGCCTCGTATCCGTCACCCAGACAGGGCTTGGTCACTCCCGCATCGAGCTCCCACCCGGCGCGCTCGTAAAAGCGACGGGCCGGATCGTTGCCCACCAGAACGTAGAGCGTCGCCCTTGTAAAGCCTCGGCTCGCGAAGTCATCGACGACGTGTTCGAGCAAGGCCGCGCCGATGCCCTCGCCGCGTCTGGCCGGGTCGAGATACAGCGCGTAGATGTTGACGGTCACGGCCGGATCGACATCGTGGTCGTCGCTCGGGCCCGCCCACGCGAACCCCACGGTGGACCCGCCTCTCTCTGCAACGTAAAGGGTGTGCCGATCCGTGGGCGGCGCGCCGAGGGTCTTCGTCCACTGTTTGACCCTGACTTCCACCGTCCGTTCGGCAAGAGCCTCGTCCGCGATCAGCCCTCTATACGCGGCGCGCCACGATTCGACGTGGATACGGGCGACGTCGCCCACGTCCTCCAGCCCGGCCCGCCTCACCTCAACCAAGCGCGTCCACCACGAAGTCGATACAGCGCGTCAGTTGCCTCACGTCTTCGGGCTCCACGGCCGGATACATGCCGACCCTCAACTGGTTCCGACCGAGCTTTCGGTAAGGCTCGGTATCCACGATCCCGTTCGCTCGCAGCACAGCCGCAACCCGTTGGGCGTCGACCGCCTCGGAGAAGTCGATCGTTCCAACCACGTGACTACGCTGCCCGGGATCCTTCACAAACGGTGTCGTCAGGCGATTGGTCTCCGCCCATCCGTAGAGGATGTCGGCCGAGGCGTCGCACCGACCGGCCGCCCACTCCAGGCCCCCGTTGTCGAGCATCCAATCGATCTGCTCGACGGTCAGGAACAGTGTTGCGAGCGCGGGGGTGTTGTAGGTCTGGTTCTGACGCGAGTTCTCGAGGGCGACGAGCAGGTCGAGAGACGAAGGGATGTAGCGATCCGAATCGCAGATCTGCGCCACTCGCTCGATCGCCGCCGGCGAGCACAGCGCGATCCACAACCCCCCGTCCGATGCGAAACCCTTCTGCGGAGAGAAGTAGTAGACGTCGAACTCCGAGGGTTCGACCCGAAGAGCTCCCGCGGCAGAGGTGGCGTCGACCAGAACGAGGCCGTTCGACTCGACCCTTTTGACCGGCATTGACACCCCGGTCGACGTCTCGTTGTGCGTGAGCGCGTAGGCGTCGACAAGCTCCGACGGTTTGGGGTCGGGGTGGCTTCCCGGTTCGGAGGAGATGATCTCCGGCTCCTCGAGATGAAGCGCCAGGGCCGAGGCCTGCGCGAACTTGGAGGAGAACTCACCGAACACGACGTGCTGAATTCGCTCCCGGATGACAGAGAAGACGAGCGCGTCCCACAACACGGTGGCACCGCCGTTGCCGAGCATCACCTCGTAACCGTCGGGCAGCGAGAAGAGGTCCGCGAGACCCTCCCGCAGTCTTCCGACCACCGAGCGCACGCCCTTTTGCCGGTGGCTCGTTCCCATATAGCCGGGCGCGCTGCGATATAGAGCCCCAATGGCCTCGGTGCGCACCTTGGATGGGCCGGAGCCGAACCGCCCATCCTCCGGCAACAGGTCGGCGGGTATCGAGATCTGCAGATCGTTCACTTCTTTACCTCATCGACGCTCATGACGACAGCCGACCACCCTCCCATATCATGCACAGAGTCCATACGTTTTAAGAGGAGGAAATCATCGGCGGGCGGCTGTCGGCCAAGGTCTCCGAGATCACCGAATCGTCGACGCTCGCGATCGACGCCAAGGCGAAGGCGCTCAAGGCGGCCGGAGAGAACGTGATCGGTTTCGGGGCCGGCGAACCGGACTTCCCCACTCCCGAGCACATCGTGAGGGCCGCGGCCGAAGCGGCGCGCCACTCCCCTTACCACCACTACACGCCGGCGGCCGGATTGCCGGAGTTGAGGGCCGCGGTCGCGACCAAGACGAAGCGAGATTCCGGCTACGCGGTCGAGCCCGCCCAGGTTCTCATCTCCAACGGCGGAAAACACGCCCTCTACAACGCGTTCATGTCGATCGTAGATCCCGGCGACGAGGTCCTCGTTCCGGCCCCCTACTGGGTCAGCTATCCCGAGATGGTCAAGCTCGCCGGCGGGGAGGTGGTCGAACTGACGACGACCGAGGAGACCGGTTTCCAGGTGACGATCGACCAGCTCGATCGGGCCCTGACCGAACGGACCAAGGCGCTGTTGTTCGTGTCGCCCTCGAACCCCACCGGCGCGGTCTATCCCCGGGCGGCGGTGACCGAAATAGCCGGCTGGGCGGTCGATCGGGGCCTGTGGGTCGTGACCGACGAGATCTACGAGCACCTCGTGTACGGCGACGCGGAGTTCTCATCGATGCCGGTGGAGGTGCCCGATCTCGCCGACCGATGCATCGTCATCAACGGCGTGGCGAAGACCTACGCCATGACCGGCTGGCGAGTGGGCTGGATGATCGGTCCCACCGACGTCGTCAGGGCGGCCTCGTCGCTTCAGTCTCACGCGACCTCGAACGTGTCGAACGTCGCCCAGGCCGCTGCTCTGGCGGCCGTTTCCGGAGACCTCGAGGCGGCCTACGAAATGCGAGAGTCCTTCGACCGAAGACGCACGACCATGTACAAGATGCTGTCTGAGATCGACGGCGTCGTGTGCCACGAACCGGAGGGCGCTTTCTACTGCTTCCCGTCGTTTCAAGCCTTCATGGGCCGGACGGTCGCGGGAACAAAGGTGACCTCAGACCTCGAGCTGGCCGACGTCCTTTTGGAGAGGGCACGGGTGGCCATCGTTCCCGGAGAGGGCTTCGGGGCCCCGGGTTACGCCCGGCTCAGCTACGCGCTGGGAGACGACGACTTGGTGGAGGGTGTCACGCGCATCGCCCATCTGCTGACGGGCTGACGACTCCGCTTCGACGAGCGGGCTCCGGTTCTTGTCGCTCCACGTTTCGGTTACCGAAACCCCAGTCGAACAACGCCGCGTCCAACTTTCGGCCCTGGATCTCGCCGAGCGCGACCTGAGGCCCAAAGAAGGCGAGAGCGACCGAAAATAATCGCCAAACCCCCTTTTCCCGGCCCTGGGGCCTGGCTATGATTCCCAGGTCATACACACCTAGGCGGGAGGAAATCCCCATGAGGAGATTGGTCTATTGCTTTGCCGCGGGGGCGGTGGCGCTTGCCCTGGCGGTCCCGGGGGCGACGGCCACCGAGACTGTGACCGAGCACGAGAAGAGGGCCACGGAGACGTTCGTCGACGAGCTGCCGTGCGTGGGCGAGGCGACGATCACCATCACTTACAACTCGGTCTTTCACATGACCGAGAACAAGAAGGGGTTCCACGTAACCGCCACCATCGCCGGCAAGTTCATCGCCGATCCAACCGATCCGACGCTTCCCACGTACAGGGGTCGGTTCACGCAGTGGTTCGGCGAAAGGTCAACGGAAAAGGTCGAGGGCGGGACCTTTACGTTCTCGGTCACCGGCAAGGGCGACGACGGTTCGCGGGTCCGCTTCCACGAGGTGGCCCACTTCACGGTGAATAAGAACGGCCTGATCGTTGAATTCGAAAAGCCCAAATGCAGCGCCCCTTGAGAAACAAGCATTAACTAAAGGCCCCGCTCGACCGAGCGGGGCCTTTTTTCTTCGGCGCTTTGACGGCCGCGGCCCGCGCGCGCACGAGCCCCGCCAGGACCCGGACGTCGCGCCGGAAGAGGCGCCCCATCAGCGGCCTGAAGGTGGTGAGGCCGATAGCTCCGAGCAGTCCGAGGGGCGGTTGGAGTTCCTCTCTCCAGAAGAGGTGCGCGCGATCGGCACCGAGGGGGGTGAGAAACATCTCGCCGATGCCCGACACCCAGCCCCTGTGTTCGATGGCGAGCCTTCGGTGAGGCTCCCAGCCGATCACTCTTACCCTGTCTCGTGTTCGGATTCCGCCGATCGTGATCGTGGCTTCGGCCTCGACGCCCAGGCCCTCGCGTTCAGCCGACGTCACTACGAAATCGCGAGCCTCGAGCATCCAATCGCCCTGGTTCTCCCAGTCCGTGATCAACTCCCACACGACTTCGGGGGGCCCGGGAAGTGTCTCCGACACCTCCACCGAGATCGGCCACCCTCGCTTGAGCAGATCGCCGGCGGCCACGCGTCCTAAGAACTCAGTTTCTGTTGGAGCAGCTGGTTGACGAGGCCGGGGTTGGCCTGGCCGCGAGATTTCTTCATGACCTGCCCCACGAGAAACCCGATCGCGTTGGTCTGTCCCGACCGGACCTTGTCGGCGACCTCCTGGTTCTCGGATATGGCCTCGTCCACGAGCGTCTCGATGGCCCCGGCATCCGAGATCTGACGCAGTCCTTTCGTCTCCGCTATTGCCTCGGGATCATCGCCCGTCTCGAACATCGTGGCGAGAACCTCTTTGGCCTGCTTGCCGGAGATTGCGCCGGAATCGATCAACTTCACCAGGCCGGCCAGAGACTGAGGTGAGAGCTTCGATTGGTGGAGTTCGATCCCCGCCTCGTTCAGAAGCCCGTAGAGGTCGGCGATTATCCAGTTGGCCACCTTCTTTGGGTCGCCTGCGTAAGCGGCGACGGCCTCCTCGAACCAATCCCCCACCGCCCGCGTCGACGTCAGGATGCGGGCCTCCTTGTCGGAGAGGGCGAGATCGCTCACAAAACGGGCCCGCCTCTGAGCCGGAAGCTCCGGAAGCGAGGATCGGATTTCCTCGACCCACTTCCGGTCGGGCGCGATCGGCACCAGGTCCGGCTCGGGAAAATAGCGATAATCGAACGCGTACTCCTTGGTGCGCAAAGACGAGGTCGTCCCGGTCTTTTCGTCGAAGTGACGGGTCTCCTGCAACAACTGCTCGCCCGTGTCCAGGGCCTTACGCTGACGCTCCTCCTCGTAAGCGAGGGCGCGGCCCACCGACCTGATCGAGTTCATGTTCTTGACCTCGATCTTGGTTCCGTGCTCCGTGTCGCCCGTCGGGCGGACCGAGACGTTTGCATCGACGCGCAGCGAACCCTCCTCCATGCGCACGTCGGAGACGCCGAGCGTTTCGACCAGCGAGCGTAATTCGCTCGCGAATGCACGCGCCTCCTCCGCGGACTTGATGTCGGGTTCCGTAACTATCTCGACCAGAGGGGTTCCGGCTCGGTTGAAGTCCTCGAGCGAGTAAGTTGAGTCCGCGATCCGTCCCGTCCCACCGACGTGGATCGATTTCCCGGTGTCCTCCTCCAGGTGAACACGGGTGATGCCCACCCGCCGCGTGCCGAAGTCGCCGCTTATCTCGACGAAACCACCGGTCCCGAGGGGAAGGTCGTACTGGGAGATCTGATAGTTCTTCGGCATGTCCGGATAGAAGTAGTTCTTGCGAGCGAACAGCGTGCGTCCGGCGATCTTGCAATTGAGCGCGAGAGCGACGCTGATTGTGTGCTCCAGAGCCCTATGGTTGACCACCGGAAGCGAACCGGGAAGCCCGAGACACACGGGGCACGTCCGGCTGTTGGGCTCGCCGCCGAAGGCGACCTCGCAACCGCAGAACATCTTCGAGAACGTCTGAAGCTCGACGTGTATCTCGAGCCCCACGGTAGTCCTATAG
>JALZEK010000157.1 GCA_030862065.1 Actinomycetota bacterium
AGTGGTGACGAAAGAGGGAAAGCAGCCCGCGACTAGAAATCTCAGCGCGTGAAGGCGGGATGGAACCCGCGCGGTTCGGATCAGGTCACCTTTTTCTCTCTCGCCTGGGCTCCCAGGCCGGAGCGAAATCGGACGCGGGGTTTCTCGTAAGTCTGGTCTCGCCCTGGCCCCGCTTGGTGATCACATAGATCTCCGCGTTTCCATTCCGGTTGCTTTCAAAGGCTATGTACCTGCCATCGGGCGACCAGGTGGGGTCGAAGTTTTCCGGGGTCTCGGTCAATCGACGCTTCTTTCCCCCCTCCGCGGTGACAACGTAGATCTGCGGTGTGCCCCTGGATCCTCCCGAAAAAGCCAGCCACTCCCCCCGTGGGGACCAGTCCGGCTGGTGCGCCAAGCCAGGAGTCACTCTCCTCAAGTCGGATCCGTCCGGTTTGATGACATAGAGGCCACGACGACTTCTCGGGCATTCGCACGTAAAGGCGATCCCTTCTCCGTCAGGAGACCAGGCAGGCCATTTGTAGGTGTCGCGCCCCTTCGAGGTCGCAATCCTCTGGGCTTCAGAGCCGTCGGAGCCGACCACAAAGAGATCCCCCCAAGCAGTCGCGAAGACGACGTGACGTCCGTCCGGCGACCAGTCCGGAGTCTGGGGCCCGACGTAGGAGCCGTTGGGGTCGTCTGAGAAGACGGTTCGCCGGCGCATGGAGCGCGTGTGCACGACCACGATCTCTCCTCCTCCTTCCTGGCCGGCATCGAACGACATCTCGTTTCCGTGCGGCGACCACTCGATTCGAGAGGTCGCATCCAGATAGAGATTTGACCTGGTCAATCGTCGCTGGCGGGTCCCATTCGATCTCATCGTGAAGATCTCCCACAGCTGATTGGTCCCTCGATCTGTGAGAAAAGCGATCCTGCCGTGGGCTCTGCCGAGTGGTGATAACTCCGCACCTCTGGGAGAGGAGTGGGTTTCCGGCGTCGTTGCAGTTTGTTCCGGAAAGGCCGCCCCTTCCCTCGGATCGCCATTGGGCTCCCGACACGCTGATAACCCCCCGACCGCCAGAGCAAACGCCACCGGCAACCAGCGATTCCGCCCCAGAGCCAGATGCAAGAGTATTTTCAGCACCATAGAAAGTATCCGCTCCCCTGTATTGCATTTGACGCTCCGTCGAGCCTTCAAGTTCTCGCCCTGGATGCGCTGTGGGGACCGATGCCTTTCTCCCGCCAATAGAGGGAAAGAAGCGCGGGCATAGAAATCTCCGGGCGTGAAGGGCGGGATGAAATCTCTGAAGCAGGGCGCGGTTCTGCTGGGGGTCGCCCTGGCCGCGGCGTTTCTCTCCCCATCGGGCCACGCCCGGACGGGCATCGCAAGCGACAACGTCACGTACGTCAAGACCGTTCCGATCGATGCCGGCTTCCCCTCGGGAGCCCGCAAGGTTGGCAAGTACCTCTACGTCTCGGGAGTGCGACAGCTCTCCATCTACGACGTGTCCAAACCGCTGGATCCGCAACTCATCAGCACTACCCCGATCGGTGTGCAGCCGTTTAACGAGGATGTCGACACCAACGGAAAAATTCTTCTGACCTCTGAGGACTCCGGGCGGGACATGCTCCACGTCTGGGACGTCGCCGACAGGGAGAGCCCGAGACAACTCGCGGAACTCGGCGGCATGAATGACCACACCTATACGTGCGTCCTCCGTTGCAAGTGGGCGTACGGCTCGCGAGGCAGCGTGGTCGACCTGCGTCGTCCGGCCAGGCCTCGCCTCGTGGGGGAGTGGGCGGATCTGCCCAACAGCGACGGTTTCGACGTCACGGAGGTGGCCCCAGGACGAGTGCTGACCTCGTCGCGAGTGATCCAGTTCCTCGATGCACGAAAGGACGCCGCCCGCCCCGCGTCGTTGGCGGCCGGGACCACGCCCGACAACAGACTGATTCATTCCAACCTGTGGCCGAGGGGAGGACGCGACAACTTCTTCCTGGTTCAGGGGGAAACGCCCTTCTCCGGACGCTGCAACAACGAGTCTGGCGCGTTCATGACCTGGGACGCAACGACCTGGCGGAGGAACCGAACCTTTCGGCTCCTCGACGAGTTCAGGGTGAGCAACGGGACATACACCGACGGGAGACCGGCGGCCGGAGTCTTCGGTTGCACGACGATGTGGTTCGACGACCACCCGACCTTTCGCAACGGAGGCCTTGTTGCGACCGCGTTCTTCGAACACGGAACCCGTTTCTTGCAAGTGAGCAAGAAGGGCAAAATCAGCGAGGTCGGATATTTCATGCCGGCAGCCGGATCGACGATTGCCGCCTACTGGATCACCGACAAGATCGTTTACGCGATCGACATCTATCGCGGCATAGACATCTTGAGGTTTGACGCCAGGTAGCGATCAGTCCGACTAGGCCCCCTCGCGCGTCATCCGGTCAGTTGCCGCTCCCAAACCCGCCCCTCCGAAAAAGCCGCTCGATAGAAGGGCCACGAGATACCCCACGAATCGCTGGCGAGGTACGTGCGGATTCTCCAGCCACCATTCGGTCGAGAGGTGAACCATTCCAACAATGCCGTGAGCCCATGCGTCGGCCGGCGCCGGGTCGAACCCAAAGCCCGAGATCTGATCGGCGAGTACTTCACTGACCTCTCTGGCCACGCTTCTCATGAAGTCGGCCACGGTTGCTTGAGCCTCCGGGCCCTCTCGGACCGCACGATGCATCAAGAAGTCGTACGACTCCCTGTGCTCCTCGATGAACCGCACGTATGCGTCGATCGTGGCCTCGAGGCGCATGGCGGGATCGTCGGCGCTGGCCAGCGCGGCGCGCAGATGACCCATCAGGACCCGCACGTACCGCTCCGCCAAGGTCTGGTAGAGGCCCCCCTTGTCGCCGAAGTAGCGGTACAGAACCATCCGGGAGATCCCCGCCTCTCGAGCGACCTCATCCATCGACGCCGCGGGGCCCAGACGGCGTATGACCCGGTCCGCAACATCGAGAAGACGCTGGCGGCGGGCGTCCTTCCAGGCCTCGCCGCGGGCGAGTGGGCCGTTCGATTTGGCCGGTTTTGACGCGCTGCTCGGGGGCATGTTACACATGGTAACAGTTACATGGCGTAACAGGTGGAATCGGGTCGTCCGATCCCGCTAGACAGGGCGACGCGAAGGCAGTTGACGACAAGGCGAGGGGAAGGCAGGCGACGAAATGACGGCGGCTGGATTCTTTTACGCACACGGCGAACCCGCGGCGGGTGCCCCCACCGAAGACCTGATTCCCGCGGCCCTCGTGGCCGCTTTTCTCGGCATCGGGCTCGTCGCGTTTGCGTTCGCGCACCTGACCGGGCGAACGAAGGTCTTAATCAGGCTCGGCGATTTTGCGGAACGCGTTTCCGGTCTCCCGGGATGGGCTGCCGTCCCCGCGGCCATCACTGCGGTGGCGCTGCTCACTGCTGCATTTGGGTTCTACTGGGACGTGGCGACTCATATCGACGATGGGCGCGATCCGGGGCCGTTTGCAAACCCGGCGCACTTCCTCATCATCGCGGGACTCTGTGGAATCGCCCTGGCCGGTTTTGTCTCGGTGCTTCTGGCTTCAACACAACCGGACTCGGCGGCAAAGGCCTCCGGACTTGTTCGAATCCGCTCGGACTGGTATGCGCCGGTTGGAGGCTTGCTGCTTCTTTTGTGTGGCGGCATCGCCGTGATCGGGTTCCCTCTCGATGACGTGTGGCACAGACTGTTCGGCCAGGACGTCACCCTCTGGAGTCCCACACACATGCAGATGGTGGGAGGAGCTGCTCTTTCGACCCTCGCACTATGGATGCTTCTCGTGGAAGCAGATAGGGCCTCCGGCGAATCGGGTCGCGTCCCAAGATTCCTCAGACTTCATGAGGCCTTCGTAGCGGGCGCGGTCCTGATTGGCCTTTCCGCTTTCCAGGCCGAGTTCGATTACTCGGTGCCACAGTTTCGTTTGCTTTATCACCCGGTTCTGCTCGCGCTCACCGCAGGCACGGTCCTTGTCGCGGCCCGCGTTCGTCTCGGACGGGGAGGCGCTCTCAAGACGGTCGCGTTTTTTCTGCTCCTGCGAGGAATTGTCAGTCTGTTAGTGGGACCGGTGCTCGATCACACGACTCTTCATTTCCCCCTTTATCTGATCGAGGCGCTCGTGGTCGAAATCGTCGCGGCACGGATGGGGACATCCCGGCAGGTCACCTTCGGTGCCGCCGCCGGCGCGGCGATCGGATCGGTCGGACTCGCTGCGGAGTGGGGGTGGAGTCATTTGTGGATGACCATTGCCTGGCCCCCAGCTCTGCTTCCCGAGGCGATCATTCTCGGACTGCTCGCCGGCGTGGCGGGCGGAGCACTCGGTGGCCTCATCGGAAGGGCTCTCCTGCCGGCGGAGAGCCCGCGCCAAGGCGTGCCCCGTCCCTTTCAGGTTGCGATGGCGGCCGGGGTTTTGCTGGCGCTGTTCTATCCCTTCCCGACCAACGCCGAGCTCGATGGATCGGCGACCATGTCTCTGAGCGAGACGACTCAGACTCAGGGACGCTGGGTCGACGCTCGTATTTCGCTTGAGCCGAACGACCTTGCCGAGGACGCGGAGTGGTTCAACGTCACCTCGTGGCAGGGAGGAGGCAGCGTGGTCACCGAGCCGGAGAAAGTGGGCCCCGGCGAGTACCGACTGAGCGTGCCGATCCCCGTTTATGGAGAGTGGAAATCGTTGGTTCGCCTCCAGCGAGGACGATCTCTGATGGCGCTGCCGATCTTCATGCCCGAGGACCGCGCGATCCCCGCACCCGAGATCCCGGCGAGAGACCAGTTCACCCGCGACTTCGTCTCCGACAAGGAACTGGTGCTCCGAGAGGCCAAGGAGGTCGAGGGGTCCCTGATCTACGGGTCCCTCAGCGCGATGGTCACGATCGCTCTGCTGTGGGTGACGGCAATGGGCTGGGGATTGCGCCGGCTCGACGGTGCGTCCCTGCCGGCCGATCGGAGGGGGCCGGCTCGACGGCGAGCCACGCCTCGCACGGTGGGGTGAGCCGACCCGGGCCGTGTAATCAAGGCGAGCCTCGGCTGCGTTTCGGAATTGTTTTGACCGTCGCATCATCTGGCAAGATGATCGGGTGCCGCAGCAACTGGTTCCTCTGATTGACCTCTTGGGTCGGCCTCTCCGAGACCTCCGAATCTCGATAACCGACCGCTGTAACTTCCGGTGTCCCTACTGCATGCCCAAAGAGGTTTTTGGTCGCGACCATCAGTTCCTGGAACGAAAGGAACTTCTCACCTACGAGGAGATCAACCGGCTGGTCGGGATTTTCGTTAAGCAGGGGGTGCAAAAGGTTCGCATTACGGGCGGTGAGCCGCTTGTTCGTCGTAACGTCGAGCGGCTTGTCGAGCTGCTCTCGAACGACCATGAGGGCCTCGACATCGCCCTCACCACGAACGGCTCTCTGCTTGCATCCAAAGCGAGAGTTCTGAGAGAAGCGGGACTTTCGCGAGTCACGGTCAGCCTCGACTCGCTCGACGACTGCACTTTTAGGGCGATGAACGACGTCGATTTCCCGGTCGGGCGAGTCCTCAAGGGCATCGAAGCCGCGGCAGATGTCGGTCTCCCCGTCAAGATCAACTGCGTTGTCAAACGCGGCCTGAACGACGGCTCGATCGTTGAACTGGCGCGACGGTTCAAGGGGAGCGGTCATATCCTTCGCTTTATTGAATACATGGATGTCGGGACGACAAACCACTGGCGGATGGCAGAGGTCGTTCCCGGTGCGGAAATCGTGAGCCTCATCGACTCGATCATGCCGCTCGAGCCCACAGGGCCGAATTACGGAGGAGAGGTGGCCAAACGGTATCGCTATCGAGATGGCGGGGGCGAGATCGGGATCATCGCGTCCGTGACGCAACCGTTCTGCGGAGATTGCACCCGTCTCCGACTATCTGCCGAAGGTCGCTTGTACACGTGCTTGTTCGCCTCGGAGGGTCACGATCTCCGACCACTCCTGCGGACAGACGCTTCGGATGAGGAGATTCGGGCGGCGGTGGCTTCCATCTGGCGACGACGAGACGATCGCTACTCGGAACTTCGCACGCTCGAGACCGACGCCGGGAAAAAGATCGAAATGTCCTACATAGGGGGCTGAGAGCAGGCCCACTCGTTCTAGGTGACCGAGGCCAAACGCTCCTTCGACGACCCGAACCAGCCCAACTCCTCACTCAGTTCGACCACGCGTCCCACAACAATGGTCGCGGGCGGTTGAATGTTCTCTCGCTTCACGACGTCGGGTAATTCGGAGATCCCCGCCGTGAATACTCGCTGCGAGTCAAGCGTGGCGTTCTCGACAACCGCTGCAGGAGTGTGCGAGTCCAAACCCGCATCCACTAACTTGCGCGCTATCTCGGACACCCGAGACACACCCATGAGGATCACCACCGTGTCCACGGCTTCCACGAGACCTCGCCAATCGGTCGACCCGTTGATGCGGTGCCCGGTTACAACGGCCATTGACGACGAAAGGCGGCGATCGGTAACGGGGATGCCGGCGTATGCAGGAGCCGCCACCGCGGACGTGGGCGCGGGCACGATCTCGAAGTCGATTCCCGCTCTTACCAGAGCCTGGGCTTCCTCGGAGCCGCGTCCAAAGACGAGAGGGTCACCTCCCTTCAGCCTGACGACCTGTCTTCCTTTTAGTGCCAGGGAGATCAGCAATTCGTTGATCTCTTCTTGGTCTCGGTGGGGCTCACCCGGTGCCTTGCCGACGTAAACCGCGTCCTTGTCCTTGACGAGCGCGGGATGGACGAGCCGGTCGTAAACGACGATGTCGCTTCTTTCAATCAGGTCTCGACCCCGAACGGTGATGAGGTCCGGCGCACCGGGCCCGGCTCCCACGATCGCGACCCTGCCGGGCCGATCGGAGACTGGGCCTCGAATTTCCTCAAGGGCTTGGGCCCGGGCCTGGTCGACGCGTCCACGACGGATCAGCCCGAGGAGGTCTCGCCGTATCGCCGCCTGCCACCGCCGGGCCCACTCGGAGAAGGACAGCGACGGCCTGAGCTCGATGGTTTGCTCGCGTACTTCTCCAAGCAGGGCGGTCAGCGTTGCCAGCTCGGCTTCCAGCTCGCGCTCCAGCCTTTGGCGAAGATGCTTTGCCAGCGCCGGAGCCCGACCCTGGGTGGATATCGCCACCGAGAGAGCACCTCGGCGCACGATCGAGGGGGCCGCGAAATGGCAGTGATCGACATCGTCGACCGCGTTCATCAAGACCGACTCCTGCTCGGCCTCCTCGAAGATCTCCCTGTGGCTTCCCGGGTCTCCGGTCGCTGCAATGGCTAGAAACGCGCCTTTGAGGTCCCCCCTCACGTAGCGGCGGCGCACGAGCTCGAGTTCACCCCGCGCACTGAGAGCCTCCATTCCCGTAGTGGGCGCTTCGGCAATGACGGTCACATGTGCCGCCGCCTCCACGAGCCCCCGCGCCTTCTCCTCGGCAAGGTCCGTTCCGCCAACGACGACGCACCTTCGTCCGCTCACGTCGAGCGAGATGGGATAAGCGAACCTCAAGACTGATCCTTTCCCCGGTTCGCTCGAGTGGACAAAGCGAGACCCTCGAAGCGCACGACGAAGTAGCGGTCACACGAGTTGCACAGAAAACGACCGGCCTCGTCTCCTTCGGGAACGAAGTCCTGCTCCCCACAGAAGGGGCAGTAGAAGGGCTGGGCGCGCGGGGAACTCACTTAACCCATGCCTCCTCCGCCCGGTGGGCCCATTCGTGAAACGGCTCGTTCGGTCCGCGCGTCGCCATGTACGTGCGGAGTAATTTCTCAACGTAATCGGCAAGTTCATAGGCCGGTACCTTGAGACCGCGCACCTTTCGTCCCATGCGATAGCCGTCACCAAGGTGACCCCCGAGGTGGACCAGATAGCAGTCGGCCTTCGTGCCGTCGGGCTGAGTGATGAGCGCACCCATCAAGCCGATGTCGGCAACCTGGAAGCGGGCGCAGGAGTTGGGACAGCCGTTTAGGTTGATACGAATCGGTTCGTCGAACTCAGGAAGCCGTTCTTCGAGTTCCCGGTAGAGCCAGTCCGCCCGCTGCTTGGTCTCGACGATCGCGAGCTTGCAAAACTCGATACCGGTACAAGCCATCGTCCCCCGCCGGAAGGCGCTCGGTCGTACTCGAAGGTCGTGATCCTCAAGCGCATCGGTCAGTTCGTCGGCCCTCTCCTTGGGCACGTCCGTGATTACGAGCTTTTGCTGTGTGGTCGTGCGGATTTGGCCGGTTGCAAGCTCATCCGAGAGGTCCGCAACGTGCCTGAGCTGATGCCCGAATATCCGGCCGGCGCGCGGAGCGAACCCAATGTAGACGCGTCCATCCTTTTGCTCGAACACGCCGATGTGATCTCTTTGTGGATCCGTTGAAGGCCGTGGCGGAGGACCGTCGGGAAGCGCGGCATCGAGATACTCCCGTTCCAGTACCTCACGAAACTTTTCCGGCCCCCAATCCCCCATCAGGAACTTGAGGCGCGCTCGATTTCTTGCCCGTCGGTACCCGTAATCTCTAAACACAGACGTCACTCCGGCCCAGGTGTCGGGAACCAGATCGGGTTCGACGAAAACGCCCAATCTTTGTCCGAACTTGGGGTTCGGACCCAATCCCCCTCCCACCCAGAGATCGAAACCGGCGCGACCGTCGTTCTCCACCCCCACGAATGCGACGTCGTTGATCTCGTGCTGGGCACACTGCTGCGCACATCCCGAGATGGAGGTCTTGTACTTCCTTGGGAGATTGCTGAAGGCGGGATCGCCTACGAACCGCCGATGAGTTTCCAGCACCCACGGCGACGCGTCGATGATCTCCGAACTATCGACTCCTGCAAGGGGACAACCCAGGATATTGCGAGGCGTGTCCCCGCAAGCTTCGCAGGTCGTGAGACCGGTGCTTTCGAGTATTTCCCAGATGCGCGGCATGTCTTCGACTCGGATCCAGTGCAACTGAACGTTTTGTCGGTCCGTGATGTCGGCGACATCTCTTCCGTACCTTTCGGAAACCAGCGCGATCGCGCGCAGTTGGTCGGAGTTGAGCCGCCCACCGGCGATTCGGACGCGCAACATGAAGAATTCGTCTTCAAGCTCATGGGGCTCCGCGCCGCCGGTGCGTCCTCCCGGAACGCCCTGCTTGCGCTGCGTGTAGAGGCCCCACCACCGGAAGCGGTTGCGGAGGTCGTCCGGCCAGATCGAACGAAATCCCTTCTTCGAGTAGATCTCCTCGATCCTCTTCCGGACGTTGAGGCCGTCGTCGTCGCGCTTTGTCTGTTCCGGCTTGTTGAGCGGTGTGCGGTATCCAAGAGCCCACTGGCCTTCGCCTCGCGCCCTCATTGATCCGCCTCCGTCGTCCGGCCCTTGCCAAAGGAATGGATCCCGCACTCGGTCTTCGTAAAGCCGTCCCACCGGCCGGCCCGTTCGCCCTCGTCTGAGTTAACCGCCCGGGTGCAGGGCCAGCATCCGATAGAGGCGAATCCGCGCTCGAGCAGGGGGTGGGTCGGGATCTCGTGCTCTCGGATGTACTCGGCGACGTCGTTCTTGGTCCAAGCCGCGAGGGGATGCAGCTTCAGGATCTCTCGACCCGACGGGAGAAGCTGGGCCTCGATCACGGGCGTACCCGACCGCAGAGGAGACTGGTCCCGCCTGATGCCGGAAATCCATGCGTCGAACCCCTCGAGCGCCTCCTGTAAGGGCTCCACCTTGTTGATATGGCAGCACTGATCGGGGTCCCTTTTGTAGAGCTCTTCGCCGTAGAGCCGGTCCTGCTCGGCCGCAGACCCGTGCCGGCCGCGAAGTTCCACGAGCTTGAGGCCCCAGTCGGAGATGACGCGGTCGCGGAACTGAAGCGTCTCGGGGAAGTGCCACCCGGTGTCCAGGAACAGCACCGGTATATCGGGACGGAGGTCTCGTAGCTGGTGCAGGATGACGAGCCCCGAGGACTGAAAGGAGGTCGCCACGGCGAGCCGATCTACGGCCTCCGCCGCCCAGCCGAGGATGGCCCGGGGCGCGGCGCCTTCGAGCTCGGAGTAACCCTGCGGGGGAGCGCTGAATCCAGTTTCCATATTCGCAATATTTCCAACGTGGAAACAAGCGAATATACAGGGATTCGCTCCTCGTGTCACATTTGGCCCCCCCTACAGGAGGCCGGCCGGCGCCGTCGAACCTCTCGACAGGAGGAGCCATGCGCAGAACCCTGGTCGCTCTGGTTGTAATGGCCGTGCTCGGATATCCGACCTCGGCCGGCGCCGGCCGTCCCTACAGCCAGGCCATCCATTCCTCCTGGCAAGACAAGCGCCTCGACATCCTGATCCTGCCGCCGTCCCACGGCCAGGTCGTCAACGAGAACGGGGTGCTCGGCGGCGAGGGAGCCGGGGAGCTCACCCCCTTCAATTCCTATTTGAGGGCCGTGGAGGACTCGATCACGGGCTGGAATCGCACCGTTGATAGATACGGCGTGCGCTGGATTCGCAAACTGAATCTCAAGAGCTACGTCGTCGGGCGAGACGAGGTGCCGTCGGACGTCCTGCAGGATCCGGAGGCGGTGATCATGACAAACGAACACCAGGGGACGGCCATTGGACTAACCCTTAGTTCGAGTTTGCGGCCCGAGTGCGTCATCACGAACGCCAAGTTCTTCGTACAAAGTTTCACTTATGAGGACATGTACAGCGTGAACAGCCACGAGGTCGGACATTGCTTGGGTCTTGAGCACCTTGAAGGTCCCCCCCAGGATCCGATCCCGAGTATGGATTTGATGTGGCCGTTCTATCCCCACCAGCCGGGAACGGCCAACGTGGATCTGCAGTGCATCAGTAACATGAACCTGAGGGCGGTGGAGCTTGCCTTTGCGCCCGCCTTCGGGCGAGTGACCGAGAAAAACGTGGTCAAAATGGGGCCCTCTCAGTACAGGAAGTTTCCCTGCGAGTAGTGACCGACTAAGGGGTTGGCTTGCGCTCTATGGCGCGGGCCCACGCGTAATAGACGAGTCCTATTCCTATAACCGCCAGGCCGGCGACGACATTAGTTAGCGGAAGACTTAGCGCGAGGCCCGCGCACCCGATGAGGCCTGCCGCGGAGATCCATGCCGGGCCCGTTCGTTCCGATGGAGAAAGCGTGAGGGCCGCGGCGTTGGTTATGGCGTAGTAGGAAAGCACGGTCACCGAACTGAATCCGATTGCGTCCTGGACCCCCGCCAGCAAGACGACTGCCGTCACTCCGCCGCCCACCGCCAGGCCCGCCCAATTGGGAATCCTGTGCTTGGGATGTACGGACGCGAAGACGACTGGAAGGTCCCGTTCCTCGGCCATGGCGAAGATCGTCCTACCCACACCCGCCAGCAGCGATAAGAGCACGCCGAGGCACGCGATCGTCGCTCCGGCGCGGACCACCCACGCAAGACCATCCAGGGTTCCGGCATCGACGGCTCTGGCCACAGGATCGGCGGACTGCGAGATCGCGTTTGCGGGGAGGCCTCCGAGAGTTGCCAGGGTGACGCATGCGTACAGGAGTAGGGCGATACCTAGCGCGATCGGGACCGCTCGGGGGATGGTGGTCCGTGGGTTGATTACTTCCTCGCCAAGAGTCGCGATCCGCGCGTACCCTGCAAAGGCAAAAAAGAAAAAGCCACCTGCCCGAAGTATGTCGAAAACATCCCCACTTCCCCAAATCGGCGTGAGCCTCGCTGTTTCGAACTGACCGCCCCCGAGGATTGCGACGACCGACGTCACGACGGCCGCGACCACCATTCCCACGAGTACTTTGGTAGCGGTCGCCGTCTTTCGGACCCCGAGGTAATTCACGGCGGTCAGGGCGGCAACGGCACCGGCTCCCAGCCATCTGGCCAGGGAGGGGTTCGTGTAGAGGCCGAAGGTGAGCGCGATGGCCGCACAACTCGCGAGCTTGCCGGTCACGAAAGCCCAGCCGGCGACGAAACCCCATGTGTGACCCAGGCGTTCTCGTCCGTACGTATAGGTCCCTCCAGATCGCGGATATGCGGCCGCCAGTCGAGCGGCGGAGGTGGCGTTGAAATAGGCGACGGCCGCCGCGATGGCCAACCCGAGAATGAGACCCGTCCCCGCCGCCTCGGCGGCCGGAGTCACGACCACAAAGACGCCGGCCCCCACCATGGATCCAATCCCTATGGCGACGGCGTCGAAAGTCGTGAGTCGCCTTGCCAGCCGGGAATTCTCGGAGGACATCTTGAGTGACGACCCGCGACTCGTTTTGATCAGAGGCAGCAGAAGTCCTTGGCCTTCCAGAGCTCTCGGCCTTCGTTTACCGCGATAGCCGCGATCGCCAGTCCGGCGACCGGATCCGCCCACCACCATCCGAAGGCCGAGTTCGAGGCGAGTCCCACAAGCAAGAAGGCGGATACATAGGTAGACAGGACAGTTTGTCGGGAGTCCGCCTGAAGCGACCGGCTGTCGAGTTTGCGTGCGACGCGGCCCTTGTGACGCGCCAGGATGGGCATCACGATCAAAGAGACGAGCGCCAACACTATCCCCGGGAG
>JALZEK010000143.1 GCA_030862065.1 Actinomycetota bacterium
CGGAGGAGGGCCACCGACATTTCGAGCCGCTCGTCGCCCACCGACGAGTCCGCCGGTTGGGGGGCGTAGGACTCTCCTCTGTCCCCCACCTCGATCACTATTCGGTCGGGCTCCTGCCGATACTGCACCGTCACCGGAGCCTGCGGATTGCTCTCGCTGTTGGACAGAACGGCATTTGCGCACGCCTCGGATGCTGCCATCTTCAGGTCCTCAAGCGTTTCCTCATCGACGCCCGAGGCCCTTGCAAACGAGGAGAGAGCAAGCCGTACGACCCCGACGTACGCGGCGTCCGATGGGATCTCGAGCTCGACGACGTTGTCCATGGGCGACTACTGGGAGCCGGTGGCCTCTTGTTCAGAAGAGTGGATGGAAAACACTTTGGTCAGACCGGTGATCTTGAAGATCTTCAAGATCTTGTCCTGAGTACAGATCAGAGAAAGGCTCCCGTCGTGAGCCTTCACTCGCTTGAGGGCACCTACAAGGACGCCGAGGCCCGTGGAGTCTAAGAAGTCCACCCCTTCGAGATTGACCACGACGTCGTAGGACCCGTTGGAAACCAATTCGATCAACTTTTCGCGAAGTTTGGGCGCCGTGTAGACATCGATCTCGCCTTTCACGTCGACGACAGAGTGTGATCCCACGTTGCGGACGTCAATGCCGAGCTCCATTAGAGAGTCCTCCTCAGTGGTGTGTGTTAAAAGTGAGCGAATCCTACCCGCGGGCCCTTCCCCGTCCGCAGGTACTCCCGGATGTGCCGGATGGGAATTCGGTTGGGCCTGCGGCTCGAAGGGACGGGCGATGGAAGAGCGGGAACAGGAACTCAATGGGGACGAGGGCGCGAATGGGGGGGTGGATACCCCAGGCGATCAGGCGCGCTCACAACCCGACCTCGACAAATCCCCAGACGACGAGCAGGCCCCGGCGGCGGATTCGGACGATGCCGTAACCGAGGACCTCCCTCTCCCGACGGCCGATGGCGACGGCACCGGAGTGGGCGATAAGGGGGATGGGGACGCGGTCCCGACGGGCGAGCCAACCACACCCAGTGGGGGCGACGGGCAGGAATCGGAAAACCTGGGCGCGGGGACCGCGGCGGTCGGGCTCGACCAGGCATCCGAAACGGTAGATGTGGGAACCGATCCCGGCGCGACCGAAGGGGAACCGGAAACGGTAGACGTCGGGACCGATCCGGGCGCCACGGAGGACGAACCGGCAACCGAAGAACAACAGAAGGAACGAGTCGGCCGTTCCTGGGTCCCGTGGGTGGTCGGGGTTCCGATCGTGGTGGCTCTTGCCGTCGCCGTCGTTCTCCTTTTGGAGAACGTGGACCTCGGAGGAGGGGGGGATGCAGGCGGAGGTCGCCTCGACCAGCCTGGTTGGAGGATCACCGCTTATTCGGTCGGAAGCCGTTTCCTCGAGGATGCCGACCGCAAACTCTCGTCCAAGGTTCGAAGCGACTTAGTAAATCTCATCAAGAGGGTGCACAACACGATGTTCCTCGCTCCCCGCCGGATTCCAAAGATGACCCGCCAGTACTTCTTGTCGGAAGCGGCCAAGGCGTTGGGGAAATCAAAAGTCGGGGTGCCTCGAGCGGCTCGGCAGGTAAAGATGGTGAGCAGACGTGCCCGGATCGGAGTCGATGCAGCCGGGGAAAGCCGGGCCGCGGCCCTGGTCAATATCGTCGCGCGCGGGCGGGCGAACGGAAAAAGATTCAAATCTGCAACCGAGGCCCGATTGTGGCTCGAGCGAAACTCGGGTGAATGGAAGGTAATCGCATTTCAGGTCGATCAACATCCGGTCAAGTTGAAAAAAAAGGACCGCGGCGGAGGTGGCGACAAGGCCGGCGACAAGGATAAGAAGCGTGAGCGTGGCGATAACTCCAAGAAGGGACGGACGCGGTGAGGGTGATTAGACCAGAGGCTCCACCCAGCCCCCGCTTTCGCCGATTGTTTGTCCCATTTTTGATTCTCGCTGCTGTAAGCGGACTATTTCCGGTTATCGGGAGTAACTATGCAGGAGGCGCCGCAGGACTAATTGGGGGAAAGGTTCATGCCACCTTCAATCCTATTGAGGGCAAAGTTTTCGTTCTTGTGATCGGCAACGACGCACGCACCGGAAATCCCGATGAAACTAGAGCCGATGCAATGCACATCATCGGCATCAATCCGAAAACCCTCAAAGCCGGGATTCTCAACTTCCCGCGAGACTCCTATGTCAGCGTTCCCGGTCACGGATCGATGAAGATGAACGAGTCCCTTTACGTCGGAGGCCCGGACCTGCTCGTCCGGACGATCGAGCAGGAAACGGGCATACAGATTGATTATTGGGTCATGACGGGATTCGAGGGGTTCCGCCACATAGTCCACAACCTCGGCGGAGTGCGGGTCGATGTTCCCTACGCGATTGATGACTACGGGTCGGGAGCCAACCTGAAGAAGGGCGAACAGGTCCTGAATCCAGAGCAGGCGCTTGCTTTCAATCGCTCCCGCAAGACACTTCCAGCCGGCGACATAGACAGAACCGGAAACCAGGGCCTATTTCTTCTGTCCCTCCTCAAGCAGCTGCATGCCGAAACCGAAGGCGATCCGGGGGCCGTGATCAAGTGGATCGGCACCACCCGGAAATGGGCGAGGTTCGATATCCCACCCGACGAGATGTTCAGGCTTGGAGTTCTCGCTTCTCAGATCTCGCCTTCTGACGTGAAGTCCGTGACCGTCCCCGCGTCGATCGGAGCCGTGGGCCTCGCCAGCGTCGTGTTCATCTCGCCAGGGGCAAACTCCATCTACCGTCGGTTCGAAAAGAACGGGTCGCTCTAGCGGGCGACGTCGCTCAACCTACGGAGGAGGTCACAAGCCCGGCTGCGAAATCCTCGGCCCCCAGTGGCCGACCGGTGGCGTTGTTGATTAGTTCGTCCCATCGAAGCGAAGCCCCCTGAGCGAAGATTCGCTCCACCATGAGCCGACCGGCATCCGGGTTGGCCACGAATCCCCCGCATTCTTCCTCGCAGGTACTGACTATCTGTGAAGCGAGCATCTCCCCCAGCAGATAGTTGTGGTAGTAGACGGGGGCCGCCGCGACGTGGATCTTGGCCGCCCAGTCCGGCGCGCTTCTACCAGGCGGCGGCGAAACGAACTGAAAGCGCTCCACGAGATCCCACCACAAGGGATCAAGGTCCGCCTCGGGGTCGTCGTATAGAGCTCGCTCGAAGTGAACCACCACCAATCCCCACCGAGTGAAAACGAGGGACTGGGCCACTCTTCCAACGGCCAAGTCGGGGCGCAACTCGTCGACGGTCGACGAGTCGATTCGAGCAACCTCTTTCAACCATTCCGGATTTCGAACGAGCCGCCCCGAAAGAATCGCTATGGCCTCCGTGACAAAGGTGTGCGCGGCCCGTCTCAACAAGTAAGGCAGATATGGATTGATCGAAACGTCATACGCCGCATGGCCCGATTCGTGAAGCATCACTTCGACCCATCGCTCCCCCGGAACCACGTTAGCCAGAATTCGCACGTCGCCCGCGCGGTCGACATCGAGACAGAACGCATGCTGGCTTTTGTTCTCGCGGGGAAAGAGATCACTCTGATCCGTGATCTGTCCAAGATCTATTCCCCACGACGCAAACGTGCGGACGGCCAGGTCCTCGGCCGATAAAGAATCCAGGTACCGATCAAGACTGATCCTCCCGTCCGGCGGAACCGACTGGAAAAACGGATCCGCATAATGCCAGGGGAAGATGGCGTCGGTGTTGAAGCGGCGACGGAGATGGGCATCGAGTTCCGCCTTCCATGCCAGGAAGGGTTCCCGGGTCAACTCCTCGAGACGATCGAGAGTTGAAAAGAGCCAGTCCTCGTCGATCTCTTGAAGGCCCAAAGCGAACCGGTAGTAATCGGCGTGCCCCAGATCGCGGGCCACCTCGTTTCGGACTCTCGCCAGTTCTCGAACCTTCCCGGCGACCTTGACACCGATCTCTTTTGAGGCCATCCAAGTGCGACGTCTCAGCTCGGCATCGGACGACGTTTTGAGTATCTCCTCGATCTCGTTCTCGGATACAGCTCGACCGTCGACTCTGGGACGGTAGGACGCGTACTCGCTTTCGACCTCGGTCGAGAGTTCAACCAGCATGGATCGATGAGAGTCCTGCATCTGGTTGCCGGTAAAGGAAAGCCGCAACACTTCGAGTTGTCTTTGCAATTTCGGATCATGAAGCTCCTGTTGCAAGGCTTCTTCGACCTCGGCGAGTTTCTGGGGATCTCCCTTGAGTCGCCTGAGTTGCAGTTCCAGGTCGGCACGGCGCCGGTCGTTCTCAGGAGTCGCCTTCACCTGCGAGTCCCAGTACGCCCGATGGAACTCGGTTTCGAGTTTCTCCAGGTCCCGAGTCGTCGTGGTAACGAATCTGTTCCAGGCCTGACTCATCGCGCCTTTCCCATAGGCGGACAATTATGGGCGCGATCCGACCAGTTCGAAATGCCAGGGCTCATGCGCCATAGGGCGCCACAGAGGAAGTTCGAACTTCTCAATGAGCCGGACCGCGAGGTCGATATCCCCGCCGAGATCGACGGCCAAACCCCTCTCGTGCATCGACGATCCCGGCCGGGCCACCCAGTCGTCGGCAACCTCGGGACTTCCATATCTCGATAGGGCCTGTGTCCACAAACGGATCTGGTCTTGAGGAGAGCGCCAACCCGAGACCACCTGGATTGTTCCCTGAGACCGGGCGATCAGCTTGCGGACGGCGACTTCGAGACTGGGGTGGAGCCCGCGTGTGGCAGGAGCGACGGCAGGGGCAAAGGCTTCCGGATCGATTACTGCTCGCGCCGCTGCGGTCGCCCCGCCGACACGGACCGATACCTGGAAGGAAGTACTCCCAGGCACGCAATCGCAGGAAGCGAGCTCCGCTCCGTTCGCTCGAGCGTAGGCGGCGGCTTTGGTTTCCGGATCGCCTGCTCCGTATGGAGCCGATTCCGCCGCGGCCGCCAGGGCCGCCGCATCCGCGGCCAGTTGGGCCCGCGCATCCAGTGACGAGACCCGAGCCGTCATTACGCTGAAGGCGCTGAAGGCGGCCGCCAACAGCAGCGCCAGCCCACCGACGAGCAGGGTCAAGGCTCCTCGATTCTCATCGAGGCACGCGCTCGGAGCTCGATCCGGCTCGAGAGTTCGCCGATCAGCGGAACCCGTCCTGAGGGGTTGTAGGCGAGCGAGACGGTCACCGGCCGACCCTGCACCCGGTAATCCGGTTCCGGGGAGATATGCAGTTCAATCCCCTGCAGACCCGAACGTGACGCCGCCGCCAGGATGGTCTCGTGATCGGGATCGACCACCGCTATGCGAGCCGCCTCCCTGGCGGCGTGCCAGAGACGAACCTGATCCGCGGAGACGAGGGATATCTCGACCACAAATCCGAGCAGAACTGCAAGCGCGGGCAACGAAAGAGCAAGTTCGACGGTTGCCTGGCCGCGGTCTCTTCCGCCACCTTCAAGCATCGCTGCGGTTCTCGCCTGGGTTGATGATGCCGCTAGCCGCCGGCCCTATCGATCAATCCGGAAACGATGGTCCTGAACATGTCTGCGAGCGCACCCGACTTCACGAACGCGGCAAACACACCAACCACGAGACCTGCAACGAGAAGGATGAGCGAGTACTCGGCCGTCGTCTGTCCACTTGCCCCGTACATGACCGATCTCAGACGATCCAAAGCCACCTCCCGAACGTCGGAACCGGCCACCTAAGCCGGTTAGTCCGTCTATCTCAGGACATCGATCGGTGCGGTGGTGTGGCGCGGGTAACGTTTGGCGAAAAATCGACTACTGATTGGTTCGCACGAGGTCGCCCACCTCGACTCCCCATTCCTCGAACGCCCCCTGATTCACCTCGAGCGCTCCCCAGTAAGGAGTCGGTGGGGTGTAAAACCTGCACCGGTCTCTGGTGCAGGGCTCCATGTCGAGGATGGACATGATCTTTCCCTGTTGATCGAAGAACGCGATGGAGAGGGGAATCTTGGTGTTCTTCATCCAGAAGCCAGAGGTCGACCTCTCGAAGAATACGAACAGCATGCCGGCATCCTCGGGCAATGACTCTCGGTACATCAATCCACGGGCACGTTCCTCGGGCGAGTCCGCGACCTCGACGTCGACGAGAACCGTTTCTTCGCCGGTCTTGATGTAGACCGTCGCCGTGGTCGGACTCGGACCGGCGTTCCCTCCCGCGTCCGAGCTCCTCCCGCAGGAACCGGCGAGCAGAAGGACAACAATCGCAAGCAACTTGTTCCCCGTCATCTCCCGAGCATCGCGCCGGCCGCTTCCTATTCGGCACCAAGCCCGGCCAGAAAGGGCCCGAATGCGATCAGGACGAACGCCGGAAGGATGCAAACCGCCAGTGGAATCATCATGAGGACAGAGGCACGTCTCGTCTCGGCCTCGAACTGCCGCCTCCTCTCGGTGCGTCGAAGCAGCGCAAACGATTCCAGTGCGTCGGCCACGGGGAGTCCCATCGTCTGCGCCCTGTCGAGCGTCATGCCCAGGGCATTCAGACCGGAGTGCTCACTGCGCCGCAACGCGGCAGTCCAAGTCAGTCCGAGCCCGACCAACCTCCTGCATGTCTGGAGGTCCCCGGAGAGCCCCTCGGGAGGTCTCCGTCCAACCGCGTCCAGCGCGGAACTGGGGCGGGCGCCCCCCTTAAGGACGCCGGCGATAAGGCTGGCCACAAACGCAACCGAGTCGTCACGAGGGTCCGGCACGGGTGACAGTTTTCTTATCCATCTGACCCCGGCCAGTGCGAGGACCAACCCCAGTCCGACGAACACGAGGCCGGGGGGCTCGAGCACAGACGTCCCCGAGCCCGGTGTGAGTGGAAGGAAGGCGATGGGAAGGGCGGCGACGACCCGGCTCGAAGCCTTCGCCACCGCACCGGCCGCACGGACCGCGCCCACGGCGGCGCGTCTGGCATCGATGGTTCGGGCTATCACCTCAAGCATGCCCGCCACATCTCCGCCCTGCCGGGACGACACGTTGGCGATCGTCGCCAGGGCGACGGCGTCCTCCTCGAAGATCGGCTCGATACTTCGCAAGGCACTTGTCGCGTCCTCGCCGAGCCTCATGCGACGCCCAAGACGCACCAGGCCGGGACGAAGTGCGACGGGGGCGCGCTCATGCCAGACCGAGAGAGCCTCGGACAGTCCCATTCCGATGCGCGTCAATCCAGAAAGCACTCGAATCGCGTCGGCTCGGTCCTCGAGAGCGCTCACATCATGTCGACGATTTCCACCACTTCTCTCCGGCCTTTGCATCTATCGAGATGAACGATCAGGCGAAAGGTCGAAGCCACGCGTGCCGCCAACGAGTCCTCGGAGGCGCCGGATGAAGCCATCAGCGCGAGGGAAACGAGACGGCTCTCGACCTCCTTCGGGGAACCGGAGTGAACGGTCAACATCGACCCCGAGTGGCCCACGGACATCGCCTGAAGCGCGTCGAGCGCCTCGGCTCCCCGCACCTCGCCCACGACGATTCGGTCCGGCCTCATCCGTAGAGATGCTCGAACGAGATCGGCTGCGGTGACCCTGCCGACACCTTCGACGTTGACTGCCCGGGTCAACAGCGATACCCAGTGAGGCGCGCACGGGCGCAGCTCGGCGGTCTCTTCGATCAGGACCACGCGCTCCCGCTCATCGATCTCGGACAAAAGGGCGTTTAGGAGCGTCGTCTTTCCACATCCGGTAGGCCCGCTGATCGCCATCGTGACGCGCGCCCGAACCGAATTAATCAGAAACTGCGCCGATTCCCGATTCAACATCCCCGCTTCGATGAGATCTGTCATCGACTTGGGGCGCCGAGGGAAGCGGCGAATCGAGATCAGGGGACCCGCCGGAGCCACAGGCGGCAGCACGACGTGAAGTCGAGATCCATCCGGGAGCCGCGCGTCGGCTATTGGGTCCGAAACGTCCGCTCGCGCTCCGGCTCGACCGAGAATTCGCTGGGCAAAGGATTGCAGCTCCTCTGCGGAGCCGAACGATGCCGAGGTGCGTCGCAACTCCCCCTTTGATTCGACCCAGACCTCATCGGGTCCATTGACCAGAACGTCGGTCACGCTGTCGTCCTCGAAGAATCGGCTCAGAGGCCCAAACCCGTCGATCCACCCGGCAAGCTCCTCCACGGCCCCCGGGATCTCGGATGTGTCTCGGTTGTCTCGAACCAGTTCACGAAGGGCGAGTCTGCGTTGAGCCGGGTCGAGGTCGGCCAACTCGTCGCGCTCCAAGACCCGCGCCAGCAGCTCGCTCACGGTCCCACGCCCTCCAGGGCCTTGAACAGCGACTCCACTCTTCTCGTAAAGCGGGACCACGGAGCCATCAATAAGCGGCCCTCGTCGGCGGCGTCGCGCAGAGCCGGCGTACATGGAAACTCGACCGCCGCCCTCCTCCCCATTTCGCGTTGAAGCGACAACTTCGTGGTCTCGCCCCCCGGGCCGAGCCGGTTAAGAGCGATCGCCCACGGGAAATCTGCCTCGCTCTCGAGGAGGGCCGCAGCTCTGCCGGCGCCGGCGGCGGAATAAGGAACGATCATCACTCCGGCGCGGCCATTGCGGCACGCCCGGCCTACACCGTCACCCCAGGGGCAATCGACGACAACCCGATCGAACTCTCCCAGGACTCGATCAAGCACGTCCTCCACCTCTGCGTCACCGGAGGCGGGTCCCACCAGCAATCTGAATCCGCCCTCCACGGGATGGGCGGCGCGCCTCGCCGATTCCGGACTGTCGTCGATGTCCTTCCAGGTGAGACTGTTGCCGGGGTCGAGCGAGAACCAATCGCTAAGGCCTCGCCAGCCATCCAGATCGACCGCGCAGGTATCGAACCGAAGCGAAGCCGCCCGGGCCAGGTGGGCGGCCACCGCCGTAACACCGACTCCTCGCCCCGCCCCCGTGAGGACATAAAGCCGGGACACATCTCGAGCCGTCCTCGTCTTTACCCGCGCCACCGTCGATTCCGGCTCTCCGTCGAAAACGATCGCTCCGTCCGGCGCCTCCGCTTGCAAATCAGAGCCCCAAACGATCACGTCCGCCCCCGCGGGAGGATCGAGGTGCAGCGAAACGTCCCACTGCTGAGGTGCGGCGTCAAAGGCCCGGGCTATAGCGAGACGGGCTTCTGAATCGCGGCTGACAAGCGCGACCGTGATAGACGCCATGGGACAACCCTCCTCGTCGCCGGGGGGCGTGTTGTGATTCCCGCCACAACTGCCAGTATTTAAGGATGGAGATTGCGTTCTTCGACCTCGACAAGACGATCGTGGCCCGCTCCAGCCCACTCGCGCTGGGTCGGTCGTTCTTCAAAGAGGGGTTGATCGGTCGGTCCTGGCTAATCAAGTCCGTCTATGCGCAGCTCATGTTCAACCTCATGGGCGCGGACGAAGACAAGATGACCAAGATGCAAAAGGCAGCCGCGAAGATGACCGAGGGGTGGGAAGCGGCAAAAGTACGCCAGGTCGTAAGCGAGGTTCTGGAAGACGTCATCTCACCGCTCATCTACGCGGAGGCGCTTGAACTCATGCACGATCACCGAGCTGCCGGCCGTGTGGTCTGCATCGTTTCATCTTCGCCTGTCGAGATCGTGGAACCCCTGGCGAACATGCTGCAGGTGAATCAATTCATAGCGAGCAGACCTCGAATAGAAAAGGGCATGTACACGGGAGAACTCGAGTTCTACGCCTACGGCGAAAACAAGGTGAAGGCGCTCCGAGAAGCCGCGGAGGAGCTTGAAGCCGAGCTCTCGAATTGCTTCGCGTACTCGGATTCGGTCACGGATCTACCCATGCTGGAAGCGGTCGGCAATCCCGTGGCGGTCAACCCGGACCGCGAGCTCCGCAAGATCGCTATCGAGAGAGGTTGGACGATAGAGAACTTCAAAAATCCCGTCACGTTGCGCGACCGCCTCCCCGACTGGGATCTTCGGGCTCGCATGCCCGAGCTAAATTTCAGACAGCGCTTTCCCGACGTGAACCTCAATCTTCCAGATTGGCGGATCCGCGATCAAATCCCCGAGTGGGACCTGAGGGCCCGCCTGGACGGCCTCAAGCGGTTCGAGCCGGGGGTCGAAAACGTGGTGTGGGTGAGCCTCGGCGTAGCGGGCATCGCCGCTGCGGCATGGTGGTTCGCCAGGAAAGCCGGCTCAAGAAGCGAATAAGGTCTCCGGATGCGTTTTCGCGAAAAGCGGCGGGCGACGCGCGCGCTATGGGCGCTGGCCCTAGTTACAACGACCCTCGCAGGGCAAGGAGCGCTGGAGTCCAGCGCGGCTCCGTCGCGCTCTGAGCTCCAGGCTGCGGAGGACCGGCTCCTCGAACTGGAGCGCGACTTCGAACTCGTCGTCGAGGAGTACAACGCCGTGAGAGAGCGACTCGAGGACATCCAGTCGAACATCTCCGACATCGAGGTGGTTGTGACCGACCTCGAGGACCGGATGAGCGGCCGCCTCGAAGACGCCGAGCACCTCGCACAGGAGCTCTACAAGAGCGGTTCGAGCGGATCGATGGTCGCAGTGCTTTCCTCGGACACGCTGGCGGAACTCGACGCTCGACTCGCCTACATCGAAACCTCAGAGGAGGCCAACGCGCGGCTCTTCGAGCGGCTGTCCGCCGATAGAAGTCTGCTCGAAGAAAAGCTCGGAGAACTGGAGGAGGCCGAGGAGAAGGCCGCCGCGGCGAAGGGCCGTCTGGAGGATCTCAGGGTCGACATCGAGGCGAAGGTGGCCGACCAACAGGATGAAATCGATGAGCTAACCGCAGCCATCGAGAGAGCCGAGCGGAGAGAGGCCGCGCGAGAGGCGGCCGCGCGAGAG
>JALZEK010000144.1 GCA_030862065.1 Actinomycetota bacterium
GGTCGACAACGAACGCGACTACGCCTCCCAGGCCTGGCTGGACTGGTTCGCGACGGAACAGGTCGAGGAGGAGAAGAACGTCGGGCAGATCGTCGATTCGCTAAAGATGATCGGCGACAGGGCGGAAACCCTCTTCCTGCTCGACAAGGAGCTGGCGAGCCGCAAGCCGGAATAAAATCCCTAGAGGGATTCGTCTCATTGCAGGGACTGAAGCGGACGCGCCCTAGGCCTCCGCGGGCAAAATCCAGAGGTTGTCGGCCAGCCGTTGGCCCAGGGCCACGTCCGCGCCGTTTACTCGGAGCGTTCGGGTTCCGTCGGGAGCGATGTCGACGAGCTCGAGGTCGTTGCCCGGCACGAGGGAGTGATCCTCGAGGTACTTCAAGACGTCGTGATCGAGCTCTACGTCTTCTAGGAGGCGCGTGAGCGTTCCCATCTCGCCGCCCGTCATCGCCGCGACCGGCTTCAGATCCGACCACGGCACCGCCGACTCGGCTCCGGGGATCGGGTTGCCGTGGGGGCAGGTTGCCGGACCCTCGATCTTCGCCAGGATGGCACTTTCGACCTCGGGCGTCATTACCTTCTCCCAGTCCTCGGCCTGGTGGTGACAGAGGTGCCAGGGGATTCCCAGGATGTCGACGAGCATTCGCTCGGCCAGTCGGTGGCGGCGGACGAGAGTCTCGGCGACCGTTCTGCCGCTCTCCGTCAAGGTGATGTCTCGCTTTCCCTCCAGAGCGATCAGGCCTTCCGCCAGGAGCCGTTTGATGCCCTCGGAGACCGTGGCCGGGGCGAGCCCCAGCCGCTCGCCTATTCGGGCCTGCACGATCCTCTGCCCCTCTTCGCCCAGTTCGTAGATCGCCTCGAGGTACTCCTTCGACGCCGGGTGCAGTTCGCGAATGTCGGGGGCGCTATCTGACATAGTCGGATTGTAAGCTCGCCAAAGATGGCATCCCCTCGTTCCAAACTCCTGCTTCTGGACGGGCATTCGCTTGCGTTCAGGGCCTTTTATGCCTTGCCCGAGGACCTCAAGACAACCGACGGCACCTACACGAACGCTGTTTACGGGTTCACGTCAATGCTCATCAAGCTGCTGCAGGAGCAGAGGCCCGATTTCATCGCTTGCTGCTTCGATCTCGGGGCTCCCCTCCAGCGCACGGAGGAGTTCGCGGACTATAAGGCGACCAGGACCGAGGCCCCGGAGACCTTCTCTCCGCAGCTGCCGCTGATCCGAGAGGTCCTCGAGGTCATGAAGATCCCCATCTTCGAGGTACCGGGTCATGAGGCCGACGACATCATTGCCTTTCTCGCCAAGTCCGCCGCGGCGGAGAGGGTCGACGTGAAGATCGTCACCGGCGACAGAGATTTTTTCCAGATCGTCGACGACGACATCAAGGTCCTTTACAACCGGCGCGGGATAACCGACATCGTCGAAATGGACGCCAAGGCAGTTCAGGCCCGGTACGGGATTCCGCCGTCCAAGTACGTTGATCTAAAGGCCCTGGAGGGGGACACCTCCGACAACCTGCCGGGCGTCCCCGGTGTCGGAACGAAGACCGCCGCCAAGTTGATCCAGAAATACGGCAGCGCTGAGGAAGTCGTCGCGCACGCCTCCGAGCAGACCCCGAAGCTCGCCCAGAACCTCGCCGCGCACACCGACCAGGTTGCAATCAATAAGAAGCTCTCGACGCTGGCGGAGGTGCCCCTCGACGATGTCGGCGTTGCCGACCTCAAGATAGGGGGCTGGGACCTTGAGGAATTGAGGAAGCTGTTCACGTCGCTCGAGTTCCGAACCCTGCTGGAGCGACTCCTGTCCGACCTGCCGGAGGCCGCGGAGGGGGAGGGGACTCCCTTCGAGGTTGAGTTGAGGACCGTCTCCACTCCGGCCGAGCTTGCGACGCTGGTGGACGAGATTCGTCCCGCCGGAGATTTCGCAATCGACCTCGTTCCGGTCAGAGCAAGGGGCGCGCCGCGTTCGATAACGCTCTGCTGGGGAGACGGTTTGGTTGCCCACATCGACTGCGGTCCGAACGGGATTGCTCCCGGCGATCTTGCCGCCACGCTGGGTCCTCTGCTAGAAGATCCCGGTGTGTCCAAGGTTGCGCACGGAGGGCGCGCGGCGATCCTGTCCCTCGACGCGATCGGTGTGTCCATCGAAGGACTCCGACTCGATACTCAGGTGGGGGCCTACCTGCTCGACCCGGGGGCCGCGGGCTATCCGCTGGAGGAGCTCGCGAGGAAATACGCGGGACGGGAGCTCAAATCGGCGGAACCCGTGGAGAGACCCGACGACGGCGCCCAGGCGGCCCTGGACCTCACCGGCGGTGAGGTCGACGAGGTTGAGATCGAGGACACCTCCTTGCGCGCCCTTGCCGTTGCGGAGGTCGCGTCGGCCGTCGAACCCGAGCTTGAACGGCTGGGCATGGCCGAGCTGTACAGGACGATCGAGTACCCCATGGTCGCCGTGCTGGCTCGGACTGAGCAGGTGGGCGTCAAGATCGATCTCGACTACCTGGCCGAGATCGCACGCGATCTCGATAAGCGCATAGGAGAGCTGGAGACCGAGTGCTATGAACTCGCGGGGGAGAGGTTGAACCTTGGCTCGCCCCAGCAGCTGCGCGTCCTCCTTTACGACAAGCTCGGTTTGAAGACAACGAGGCGGACGAAGACCGGGCTGTCGACCGACGCGCGTGCGCTTCAGCAACTCGTCGAACAGCATCCGTTTGTCGGAAAGTTGCTCGAGTATCGAGAGCTCGCCAAGCTGAAGAACACGTACGTGGACGCCCTACCGCCACTCGTTGATCCCAAAGATGGACGCGTGCACACGACCTACGACCAGACGGCCGCGGCCACCGGAAGGCTCTCGAGCACGAATCCCAACCTGCAGAACATCCCGGTGAGAACGGACCTCGGGAAGAAGATCAGAAGGGCCTTCATCGCGCAAGAGGACAACCTTTTGCTCTCCGCGGACTACTCACAGATCGAGTTGAGAGTGATGGCGCATCTATCCGAGGACCCGATCCTTCTTGAAGTGTTCGCGACGGGCGAGGACATCCACACCGAAACGGCCGCCCGGATCTTCGATCTCGAACCCCGGCAGCTTCAGACGAAACACAGGTCGACGGCAAAGATGGTCAACTACGGCCTCTCTTACGGGATGGGGGCATCGGGTCTCGCGGAGCGACTCAATGTTCCCGTGTCGGAAGCAGAGGTCGTCATGGACGCGTATTTCGAGCAGTTCTCGGGGGTGAAGGAGTTCCTCGACGAGATCGTCACCCAGGCCCACGCCGACGGATTCACCACGACGATGTTCGGCCGCCGCCGCTACCTCCCGGAACTCGGAAGCGGTAACCCTCGAGTCCGGGCGATCGGCGAGCGGCAGGCCCTCAATGCACCCATTCAGGGGTCCGCCGCCGACATCATGAAGCTCGCCATGATCAACGTCGATGCCGCCCTCCAGGAAAGCGGCCTTGAATCGAAGATGATCCTCACCGTCCACGACGAGCTGGTGTTCGAGGTGCCGCCCGCTGAACGGGACCCCGCGGCCGAGGTGGTCGCCGCGGAGATGATCGGCGTGTGCGAGATGAAGGTGCCGCTCGCGGTGGATCTGTCGTGGGGCCGGAACTGGGCCGACGCAAAATCCTAAATCTGGCATAGTCGTAGGGCTGGCGATATCTACCAGACGGGATGACACGGAGGTGGTTGTTCATGAATCGACGGGCTCCAATCTTGATCGCGGCCCTTGTGGCCCTGGGGGCGGTGGCGATCCTCTCGGCGGTACCGGCCGCGGCAACCGGGACGAAACTTTTCACGACCATGTCGGGAGCCGAGGAGGCCCCCGGGCCCGGCGACCCCGACGCGACGGGGGAGGCCCTCATTCGCCTCAACCAGGGCGCCGGGACGGTGTGCTACCGGCTGTCCTGGTCGGACATCGACGGGACCGTGACCGCCTCCCACATCCACAAGGCCCCCGCCGGATCTCCCGGGGGCATCGTCGTGCCGCTGTTCGTGAACGAGAGCTTCGCCGGGACCGACTCTGACTCGGGATGCACCACCGGTGTCGATTCGGGCTTGATCAAAGACATCCGCAAGAACCCGCAGGACTACTACGTCAACGTGCACAGCACCGTCTTCCCGCCCGGGGCGATCCGGGGGCAGTTGGGGGACTAGGCAGTCACGCCCAAAAGGAAGCGGCCCCCTCTCTCTCGAGGGGGCCGCAGTTTTGGTGTCGTGGCCTTAGACGGGGCGGACGTTCGAGGCCTGTTTCCCCTTGGGCCCCTGTGTAACTTCGAACTGTACTGCCTGTCCCTCTTCGAGGGACTTGTATCCGTCCACTTCGATGGCGCTGAAGTGTACGAACACGTCTTCGCCGTCGGGCTGAGAGATGAATCCATAGCCCTTGTCGTTGCTAAACCACTTCACTGTTCCCTCTGGCACACCAACTTCCTTTCTTCCGGCGGGGCCGGCTACCTTGCCTTTAAGTCCCCCGCTGAACGAACTTCGGGAACGGTAGCACAGGAAGGGGAGGCGGTTGTGGCGGGGTCGAGGCCCGTTTTCTGCCGGCGTGATCGGGTAGGTATAGGGCGTAGCGCTGTTAACCGTACGAGTCTGGGGGTGCAGCCTCAATGGCCACGACCGCTAGAGACATCATGACGTCCTCGCCCGAATGCATCGGCGAGAACGATTCGATTCTTGATGCCGCAAAGAAGCTGGCCAAGTTGAACGTTGGTGCCATGCCTATATGCGGCGAAGACGAGCGTCTGAAGGGCATGCTCACCGATCGAGACATCGTCGTGAAGGTGATCGCCGAAGGTCGAGAGGTCGGCTCCACGACCGCTGGTGAGCTTGGGCAGGGGAAGCCGGTGACAATCGGAGCGGACGATTCGATCGAAGAGCTGCTCCGGACCATGGCGGATCATAAGATTCGACGCCTTCCGGTGATCGACGGGCACAAGCTTGTTGGGATCGTGAGTCAGGCTGATGTCGCCCGCAACATCGACGAGCGCGACGCCGGCCGGTTGGTTGAGATCATCTCCGAATAACGAGGTTTGAGGGGCGGCCCGAGGGCCGCCCC
>JALZEK010000147.1 GCA_030862065.1 Actinomycetota bacterium
GCTTTGCGCTTCCTCGGCGAGCACCGCTTCAGAGATCTCGGCCACGCGATCGATCAAGCCGGCCTCAAAGTCCTCCTCGAGGGCGGCAAGTATGGCCTCCTTCGACGGGAAGTACAGGTAGACGGTCCCGGCGGCGACCCCTGCCGCCGCAGCAACGGCCTGAACCGTCGTCGATTCGAAGCCCCGATCTCGGAAGAGCTCGGTGGCAGCTTCGAGGATCTCTCTCCGGCGCTGGTCCGGTGGCTTGATGACCCTTCGGCGCCGCGCCTGGTCGAGGACCTTCGGGGTCGCCTTCGAATCGGACTGAACCATGTTCATCAAGCTAGCAGGAGCCCTCTCCGATTGGACGAATGAATGATGTTCAGTATAATGAACGTCATTCAGTCTGGCAAGGAGATGATGGGTATGTCTACTAGGGACCCGATCGTCGAAAGAGGACCCTTGCGCGGTCTCGTTCGGCCCTTCGAGGGGGCATTAGCTGCCAATATCGGCGCCACGCTGCTGCTGGTTGGTGCCATCTCGACGTACTGGGACATCGCCATGCACATCGATGTCGGTCGCGAACGGTTCCTAACGCCGGCCCATATCGGCATCTACTCATCGGTGCTGATCAGCGCCATCGCCATAGCTCTTAGCGGACTGGCCGATCATTCCGGGCGGGCGACTCGTTTGTCACCGCTCTGCGCCATCCGTTTAGGAACCTACGGCCGGGGATTGGGGTCGCGGGGGCGGGAATGCTCACGACGCTCGTTGCCGCCCCATTCGATAACGCGTGGCACGAGATCTACGGAATCGACGTCACGATCTGGAGCCCGTCCCATCTGCTTGCGATCTTCGGGATCGCCGCGGCAACCCTGGGCCTAGCCGCCCTCATGGCTCCCGCCGTTGTCGGCCGGGACAGCATCGTCTTCCCCATACTTCTAGCCGCCTTTCTAACGGCGCTGCTCGTGACCACCGGAGAGTTCGAATTCAACGCCCCCCAATACCGGATCGCGTACCACCCGATCATCCTGGCGGCGGCGAGCGGGCTCGTTTTCACTACGGCCGCGGGCCGCCGGTGGCGCGCAACGACCGTCTCGCTGTGGTTCGAAGCCGTGCGGGTCGCGTCGGTTCTGTACCTGCTTGCGATGGGACGCTCTCTTACCTTCGTACCTGTCGTGCTCCCCGCGGCGCTCGTGGCTGACCTCTTGTTCAGAGCAGGTCGTCGTCGAGGTGTCCTTATGGGTGCGTCTGTCGCGGCAGTCGCCGTAATCACAAACTGGATAGTGCTCGAGCTTCTGCCCGGACTGCGGTGGCCCGCGGATGACCTTCTCCTAGGAGCCCCACTTGCCGTGGTGGCCGGCGCGATAACCGGGGTGGTGGGGGCGCGTCTCGGGGGTCGCCTGGACGGTGTGCGATCGACGAAGCTCTTCAGCCCACGCGTACGCCGTACAGCCGTCGCTGCATCACTGCCCATGTTCCTGCTTCTTGCCGCCTCGCCGGCTCTAGCGCATGAGGTAGGTGGCCGTCGAGGTGCAGGGATGATCACGTGGTCGCCGCGCGTTCCCGAAGCGGGCGAGGCGATCGATGTCGAGATCTCTGGTCTATCGCTCGATTCCGGGGCGCTTCCCGAAAACTTGCGAGTTGAAGCCTGGCGCGCCGAACATCGTATTACCGTTCCCGTCGAATACGACTCTGGCGCGGGCACTGCCCAGCTGAAGTTGCCGGAAGAGGGCCTGTGGTTCCTCTTCGTGCGAGTGGAGGCAAACGAAGAGAGCCTGCTGTGGGGCGATCACTTCACAGTTGCAGAAAACGGTGGGGGTGAATTCGGGGTTTATCAGCAGCGCTTCACCCTAGGTGTCGACACGCTTTCGACGAAGGAACCTCCGGCTTGGGTTGACGTCATCGCCTACGGCGTCTCGCTTCTCATACTCGGCCTGCTGATTGTCGGAGTCGTAAGAGCCCTCGGCCGTCTCCCCGTGACCGATTCTGTGTCTCCATCGACGGCGTAAAAGGCGGTCTATTAGTCGTGCTTGAGTCACTGCGCGACGTCAGGCTTCTGCGAGATAGCTTGGGGCGAGGCTTTAGAGGGGACTGCGAGGGGACCGCGAGGGGACCGCGAACCGAACTCCCGGTGCTGCTGTGGACCGGAGGGCGCTGTCCCGGTCACCACGCGGGGGCTCATCGCTGATCCGACGTAGCCAGACCTCCGGCTTCTTTCGGGTAGAGCAGTCTCCGTGGCTTGATCGCGACGAACCGGCTGAGTATGGGTTTCGCACGCCATCCCCCTGTACCTCCGAGCCAGGAGCAGGATTACTGCAGCGGAGGTGAGGCTGCTGAGCTGAAGAAGGATGAACACCAGGTCCCCCCGTCGTATCGCGACGAGCCCGACGAGGAGACCGCTTAGGAGCCACATCGCCCAGGCGCGGCTGCTGACCCCGGCGGAGCAGTGTTCTCGAGCGAGGTGGATCACCTGGGGCACGTAGGCAGCCACAGAGATCGCGATTCCGATGACGCCGAGGATGTCAAGCATGAGAACCGGCCGCCCCAGAGTGACGCATCAGATCGACGCGCTTGGACTCAAGTGTTTCGATCAGGTTATCGAAGCTCTTGGTGAATATGGCGGCGCCCTGCTCTTCGAGATTGCGACCGACTTCGGTCATGCTGACCCCGATCGCCTCGATCTGCTCCAGAACCAGCGCGGCCTCGCGTGGCGATTCGTCGATCGAGCGGGCAATCGTGCCGTGGTCCTCGAAAGCGGCGATGGTTGCCTCCGGCAGCGTGTTGATGCTGTCGGGCCCGATGAGGCCGTCGATATAGAGAGTGTCCGGGTAGGACTGGTTCTTTGTCGACGTGGATGCCCATAGCGGACGTTGGATCCGGGCTCCACGTGCAGCGAGCTCTTGCCAGCGCGCCCCGCTGAAGCTTCGCCGGAAGATCTGATATGCGCGCTTCGCTTGAGCGATGGCAGCCTTGCCTCGTAAGGCGAGTGCGTCGGGAGTGCCGACCGTCTCGAGGCGGCGGTCGACTTCGGTGTCGACGCGGCTCACGAAGAACGAAGCGACGCTGTGCACCGAGGCGAGGTCGCCAGTGTGAGCCTCCAATCCAGACAGATAGGCCTCGATGACCGCCTCGTAGCGCTCGAGACTGAAGATGAGAGTGATGTTGATGTTGCGGCCCTCGGCGATCATCTGCTGGATCGCAGGTACTCCTTCAGGCGTTGCTGGGATCTTCACGAACAGGTTGGGAGCAGCGACGCGCTCGTGTAGTGCGCGCGCCGCCGCGATTGAACCGGTCGTCTCGCGAGCCAATTCAGGAGCCAGCTCGACGGAAACAAAGCCGTCGCCCCGGTCGCTGTCGTCGTAGATCGGGCGCAAGACTGCCAGCGCTCCATGGATGTCGTCGATAACCATCGCCCAATAGGCATCGGTGACGTTCATCCCGGTTTCGATCAGGCTCTTGAACTGATCGTCATAGTCGTTGGATCCGCTGATGGCCTTGGCGAAAATGGTCGGGTTCGACGTCACACCCCGGATGCCGGCGGCAACCAAACGCTCCAGCTCGCCACGGAGGAGGTGTCCTCGCGTCAGGTTGTCGAGCCACGGGCTTTGCCCTTGCTCTTCGAAGAGCTGCTGGAGCTTGGTCACCATTACCACCTCTTTCGGTCGTAACTCGGAGGGAGGGCCGGGAGCGGGGGACCCCCGGCCCTTGTCGTCTACTCGCTGACGATCACCTTGCCGCGCATCGTCTGGGCATGCAGCGAGCATTCGTAGTAGTAGTCGCCGGGCTCGTCGAACGCGACGCTCACGCTGTCTCCGATGGGGAGGTCGTGGGTTTCATCGCTTCCGTCGAGAAGATGGACGTTGTGGGGGAAGTCGTCTTCATTTGTCCAGGTGACTTCGGACCCTGCGTTCACCTCGATCACCTGGGGGTCGAACTTGTAGCTCTTGACCGCGTTCACCTCGGTCGTCTCGAGCGGAGCTGCGTCGAGCTCGAAGGGGGCCTCTTCCGCGGCCTGTGCTTGGTCGCCGGTTGACGGCTCGTTATCTGAACTTGACGAGCATCCCACCAGTGCGAACAAGGCGACCGTCAGTATCGCAAGCGCACGTCTCATCTCGTCACCGGCGCGTGGGACGCTCCTCGTTCTCGGGTAATCACTCGGATCGCTCCTGCCTGCACCGCTCCGACGAATATCGCGACGAACGCCAGCCCATTGAGCACTTCGGCGATGGTGTGAGAGAACAGGAACTGGGTGATGTTGACGTGGTAGGTCATGTAGGTGATCTCGGCGAGGGCGAAGAGCGCGAACCCCCACCCGAGGACACCGGATCCACTCTCGAATGCACGCAGGGCAAAGAAAGTGCCCACTGCGAACAGCGCGATGTGGACTATGAGGAAGAACCCCCACGGCAACTCGTTGATGAAGTCGCAGCAGGGATGTTCGAGGATCTGGGGTGCCGCAGCAAGATTCATCGATCGTGTCCTTTCTGTGTTGGCTTTGCCTCGGTGGGACGGCGCTTGAGCGCCACCCCGATAAGACCGAGCATGGAGATGACCATTCCGATGAGAGTCACGGTGTGACCTATGAATGCCACCCGGCCGTGCCCCATGCCGTGTGCATCGGTACCCAGGTGGTAACCGACATCGACCATGGCTCCAAGAACCACAAGCCCGAGACCCGCACGCATGAGCATCGGGAGCTCAATGAAGACTCGGCGGGCCCGGGCAACCACTAGAACCTGCCTGGGAACTGCTTGATGATGCCGATGCTCAGCATGTCGGCCATGTGCAGGATGTCGCGGTGGATGCGGTTGTAAGCAGCTACGTCAGCGTCCCAATCCGCGTTCAGCCGAGCGA
>JALZEK010000001.1 GCA_030862065.1 Actinomycetota bacterium
GCGTTGCAGAAATCGCAGTCGATCGGGAACCATTCGCGGATGAGCCCGCCCTCGAAGACGCGCACGATCGTATAGCCGGCCGGATACTCCTTGGTCGGGCCGACCTCGATGATCGGCATGCGGCCCGTGTGGGGGGAGTAAGCGATCCAGTTGCGGTGGGTATGTGAGTTGATGACCAGGCGGACGTCGTAGTCGCCGATGAGATTGAGGAAAGTCTGTCCGTCCTGTTGGTTAACACCGAAGACCAGGGGCGGGACGGCCAGGGTTGATGAGTACTCCGCCACCGGATGGTGAAAGAAGATGATCGCCGGTCGCTTTTTCTTCTTCGCCTTTTCGAGCCGAGTTTTCAACCACTCGAGCTGGGCGTCCGAAATCTCGCCGAAACCGCTCTCGAGGTTTGCCGAGTCGAGCGCGATGAACATCCACTTCTTGTGCATCACCGCCTCCGGCAAATGCTGGGGATCGGCCTTCGCCTCGACCCGCGGGCGAAAGACCTCACGAAAGCAGTCGCCGTCGGGCGGGCAGTGCTCCCGCGCCTCCATGAATTGGTTGGGTCGGTCGTGCGACCCCCGGGCGATCAGGTACCTGCCGTCGAGCCGTTCCAAGATCGACTTTGCATCCCGCAGATCGGGGAGCTCGCCATGGGAGGAGTTGTCGGCCGGAAGGGCGGTGAACGAGACCTTTTCCTTGTTCACCGATGCCACCGCGGCCCTAAGCATCTCCTTCGGGTAGGGCTTTTTGGCGCGATAGCCCGGAGGCAGTTCGGTCGGCGTTGAGGTCGCCAGGCCCGAGACCGTCTCTCCCAGGTGGATGTCGGCGAGGACCGAAAACCTGAAGAGTTCCTTTCCCGGAGGCGGAGTGAGCGTCGTGAACATGCCCGGGTTTAGCCGGTCTGGCGGCGCCGGGATTCCGTTCGACGAGGCCCGATACTCGTAGGTGGTACCGGGCTTCAGATCAGAGATGCGCGCGTAGTGAAACGGGCTGGCCCTGCCGTCGCGGTGAAAAACCCGATCCGGGCCACCGATCGGACCGTAGGTGACGGTCGTGTCGGCCGGAGCCGGACTGCCTGCGTTGCACGTCAGCCAGGTAACGACCATCTCGGTATCGGTGACGGTCGCCAACTCGACGTTGACCGGTGCTCCGGGGGGCAGCTCGTGGGCGCGTTCACAGGGACCGAAGGAGGGCAGCTGCTGCGCTTGGGCAAAGGGACCCGCGACCACAAGGAGGGCGATCGAAACCAGGAGAATGCGTCTCATATGAAGAGGGTTCTATGGGGGCCGAGGGCCTCCTGCAGAACCGGCTCATATCTCCGATGTTCGGTGCTCGACGCCTCATTGTGGTTCTTCCGATAAGAGACCAATTAGACAAATCGGGTGGCGCGAAGATTCTTGTTGTGACGTATGTGGTGGGCGTCGACGCGTACAGGGGAGGATGGGTTGCAGTGGTGCTCCTCGACGGTCTGGTCCGAGCGTGTGAGGTCTACCCGCGTATTTCAGAGCTAGTTGCGGTTCATTCCGAGGCCCAGGTGATCGCCGTCGACATCCCGATCGGACTGTCGCAAAACGGATCTCGAAAAGCTGATGTCGAGGCCAGAAGATTCGTGGGACCACGTGCGGCCAGCGTGTTCCCGGCCCCGCCGAGATCAATCCTGGAGGCCGCCTCTTATCAGGACGCACTTGCCCGAGCGCGGAGCGGCGGCCGAGGTATCTCGGCGCAGAGCTTTGCTCTCGTTTCTAAGATTCGTGAGGTGGCCCCCGTGGCGGCCACCGATCGACGCATCTTCGAAGTGCATCCCGAGGTGAGCTTTCGGGCCATGGCCGGCTCGCCGATTCACTCCACGAAGAAGTCCTGGAATGGGTCCTGGCTGCGCCGAAGACTTCTGCACAGCAAGGGGATCATTCTGAAGGACGAACTTGGCAACGGAGGGCTTGCGCCCGTAGACGACGTACTCGATGCGGCCGCCGCGGGATGGTCCGCGCAGCGGGTGGCAGAAGGTGTCGCTCAAAGCTTGCCCGATCCCCCCGAACCAAACGCGGATAGGCAAGCAGTGGCTATTTGGTACTAGTCATTCGTTACTAGTAAGGACATGCCTGTCGATACTTGGCCGTCGGTCAGGTCCGCAACGCCGCGGGACGCATCTCCGAGTCGAGTTGTCGTCCCAACTCCCTGGTCACGTCGACGACCTGGTCGAGGTGTTCGGCTTCCGTGCGAAAGTTGACGATGCAGCACCTCAGGACGAAGCGTTCGTTGATGACTGCATTCGAGTAAAAGACGCGGCCATCCATTTGGACCTTGGCCATGAGGCGCTCGTTTAAAGCGTCCAGATATTCGTCGCGGCCCCGGCCCGGGGCGAGATCCGGCGGAACGTAGCGAAAACAACATATGGAGAGTTCAACCGGGGCCATCAGCTCGAAATCATCATGCTCGCTTACCTTGTCTGCCAGATAGCGAGCCAGCTTGACGTCATGGGAGATGCGGCGGCCGTAGGCCTTGGTTCCGTGCGCGAGCAGCGACACGAAGATCTTGAGGGCCCAAAAACTGCGCGACAGCTGAGGCCCCATCATGCCGAGGTCCAGGCCTCGGCCGGTGAACTCCTTGTCCTCGTGGACGAAAGTGGCGTGGGCCGCGAACGAGTCCGCCAGCCATTGCAGATCGCGTAACAACACGACTCCTCCAGAGTGCGGCGTGTACATCCACTTGTGGGGGTCGAAGGCGATCGAGTCGGCGAGCTCCACCCCGGCGACAAGCGGCCGGAGGTCGTCGGCGAGCACGGCCGGCCCGCCGTAAGCCGCATCCACGTGCATCCACAGGTTGTTTGCTCGACAGATCTCTCCGATCTTCTCGAGGGGATCGATCGCACCGGTCGCGACGGTGCCCAGGGTGGCGATGACGGCGAAGGGGGTGAAGTTGTTGGAGAGGTCCTCCTCGATGCGACGGACCACGGCGTCGACGTCGAGCCTGAACTGATCGTCGGTCTCGATCAGCCGTACCGAATCGGAGCCAAGGCCGAGCATGTCGGCCGCCCGGGTCGTCGCGAAGTGAACTTCCCTGCTCGTGTACGCGGTGAGCCGGGCCTGACCGATCCCCTTTTCCCTCGTGTCGAGGCCGAGGGCCCGATCCCGGGCCACCTTGAGAGCGACGAAGTTGGCCATGGACCCACCCGAGGTCACCAGCCCGCCGGCGGGCTCGGGCAAACCGAAGAGCTGGGCGAACCACGACGTCAGGTGGAGTTCGAGCTCCGTTGCACCGGGACCCAGACGCCAGCCTCCGACGTTTTGGTTGATCCCGGCGGCGATCAGATCGGCGACGGCTCCCGGGGTCGTGCCCGACCCCGAGATGTAGGCCAGAAACCCGGGATGGCCGGTGTACATGGAAGCGTCGAAGACGAGGGTCCTCAGGTAGTCGATGAGTTCCTGGTCGCTCAGTCCTTCCTCGGGGATGTCCAGGGCGACGCGCTTGCGTACCTCTTCGGCGGCGCGGCCTCGATCGACCGGAAGGGAGGGGAGTCTTTCGAGGTACTCCTGAAGAAGATCGCCAGCCGCGTCCACCAGGGCACGAACCCGCTTGGGTTCGAGATCGAGGTCACGGAAGGGTTCGGGTTGAAAACGCACAGGCTGATCCAACCATACGCTCGTTCTTGTTGTGCACGAACGGTTCGCGACCCATCAAGAAGGAGCCGGATTGGGAAGAGAGCGGCTCCGCGGCGACGCCTCTGTACAGAACAGGCCCCGTGGTGGACAAGGCTCTAAAGAGTTCAGTCTGATCGTCGGGGCGGGGCAATTGGATTAGAGTTGTCGTGTTTGGGTGTTTTTGAACCGATTGAGGCTCTTGACTCCGAACATGGTTCTGCGTGGAAGGTCTAGGGGGGGATCTCGCGCGGATGGGATTTGTCTTCGAGGAGGGGCGTGAACCAGGGTAAATCCGATCACGAGCAGATCGCCGACGAGGCACTCCGTCTCTACCGGCGTCTCGTCGAGAACTCTGGAGTCGGGCTCTTCCAGACCGGCACGGATGGCACCATCATCTGGGTGAACGAGGCCGCCGCTCGAATCGTCGGGTATGACTCGCCCGGAGACTTCATGGCGAACGTCCAGGACATCCGGGAGATCTACGTTGATCCGTCGCGCCGGGACGATTTCCGACGAGAGATCGAACGACATGGCTCCGTGACAGATTTCGAGTACGAGATATACCGGCGAGACGGTGCGCACAGGTGGATTGCGGTGAGCGCTCAACCAATGATGGGTCCCGACGGGTCCTTCGAGGGTTTCGAGGGCACCGTTACGGATGTGACCGAGAAGAAGCTTTTGCGCGCCGCTCTGGAAGCAGTTTCGTCTCGTCTCGATCCAAATGAAGCTATCTCCCGGTTCGCAGACGTTCTGCGACGGGTGATCCCCTACGATCAACTAACGCTTGCGGTGATCGAGGGGGACCACTACAGACGGATGGTCAGCATCTCGGAGCCAACCTCTCGGGCCGCATTTCCGCCGGGCGAAAGAGTTCCCCTTGCCGGAAACTCGATGGATGAAGTCATCCGCTCCCAGCGAGACCTGGTCGTCCTCGACACGTCAGAGGGGAAGTGGAGCTTCGATCGGGTGTTGCTAGAGCAAGGAGTGATGTCGTATGCGATCTTCCCGCTGCTTGACGACACCGGAGTCTTCGCCACGTTCAACATCGGGTCTGGTCGCCATGAAGTCTTCGACTCAGAAACCCTTTCACTGCTCAGATCCATAACGGGGGCCGTGGCCAATGCCGTAAAGAACATCCTTTTGTTCGAGCGCGAACGCGCCGCATTCTTGCGTATGGAAGAGCTTGACCAGCTCAAGAAGGATCTCTTTGCGTGGGTGTCGCACGACCTTCGCTCGCCTTTAACGATCATCAAGGGAAGCGCCGAGGTTGCTCACGAGTACTGGGATCGACTCGATGAGAATGAGAAGCGAGAGCGGCTACGAGTCATCGTCCGTCAAGCTCATCGCATGGACGAGCTACTGCGACGCGATCTCGAGGTTGCTCTCATCGAGGCGGGCGAGCTCACCTGCAAATCGGAACCTTTCGACCTTGCCGCGCTCGTTCGACGAACCGTCAACGATTTGGCCACTTCCCACATATCCCGGACTTTCGACCTCGCGATTCCGGAAGACCCCCCCTGGGCGATGGGGGACCGAGATCGCAACCTTCAGGTCCTGGGCAACCTTCTTTCGAACGCGGTCAAATTCTCGCCGGAAGGATCCGAGGTCGGCGTCCAGGTGATCGAAGAAGACCAGAGTTTGCGAGTCGACGTTCTGAACGAGGGGTCCGGCATCGAGGCCGATCGCCTCGAGGAGATATTCAACAAGATGTATCGGATCGAACACAGGGTCGAAGGAACCGGTCTGGGGCTCTACATATCGAGATATTTGATCGAGGCGCAGGGCGGCAGGATTTGGGCCTCGAGCGTTCCCGGACAGCAAACGTGTTTCAGTTTCACCCTTCCGACGGCCGGCGACTCGATCGACTCTACTTATGAAGGAGTCGAATAGCCGCCGACGGCCGGGTGGTAGGGCGCGCGAACGCTCTTACGTCTGCCGCACGATCCACAGCCCCGAGTTCATGTCGCTTGCGAAGATCAGATCCCGCTCCTTGTCGTAGTCGACGCCCCACACCTGCGGCGTCTGCGAGAGAACGAAGCGCTGCGACGGCTTGACGGGATTCTGCGCGGCAGGCGGCACGAAGAAGCCGACCTCCTCTGGATTCGTGGCGTCGCTTACGTCGAGTATTCGCACCCCGTCCGAATACCAGGACACGTACAGCGTCTCTCCGACAAGAAGCGGGTTGTGAATCGTGTAGTCGCCGGCCCCGGGAGCACGCACGCCGCGAGAGTTTGGCGTCCGGTATCTTGCGATCTGTTCGGGGGCGGCCAGGTTCGAGTAGTCGTAGACGCGCAGGTACCCATAACCCTTCTCAGTGGCTGGCCCGGAGTTCTTGCAGAAATCCTCGTCCGCGGCGAACAGCAACTCCCGTTCGTCGTCGTAGGTAGACGAGTGTGCGTCTCCGTCGGCGTTATCGGGGTAGACGGTCCGGCCCAAGAAAATCGGGTTCTCGGGATCGGTGACGTCGAGCGCGATGAACCCGCTGTCCCAATAGGCGACGAATACGAGAGTGCCGTCCCCGGAGGGCTCGGCGCCGTGCCCGAAGATCGGGTCGGGATCGCATCCGAGTCCTTCGGCCGGAGGCCCTCCGAGATTGGAGACGACGCCCCAGTCGGATACCTCGAAGGGATCGGTGGGATCGGTTATGTCGATGAGCCGGAAGTCGCCGCGCCCCTGACGGTCACGCACACCACTTGGAGAGAGTTCATCAGGGTATTCGCTCGCGGGAACGCTCGCGTAGGCAAACGTGCGTCCGAGATCGGACCGGTGCTCGACCTCGAACTCATGAAGCCCGCGAGTGCAGCAGCCCGTGCTGACGAAGCCGAGCGTCTCCGGTGAGGTGGGGTCGGTGACGTCCCACAACATGAGCCCTCGCGGGAAGCTGCGGTCGTAGCGGGATCCGCCGCACACCTGGATCCCGGCGGCCGCGATGTCGTGACCCTCGAGGGGCCCGGAGCGGGCCGTGAACACAACGACGTCTTCGGCAGAGGTCCCCGCCGGGTTCTGCAGTTTCGATACGACCGTGGGGTTCGACGGATCGGTGGCATCGATCACCGCGACGCCCGATTTCGGTTCCTGGGGGCAGAAGCGCTGCTTAGATCCGGAGGCCCAGTCGGTGAAGCCCCAGTGGCCCACGTAGGCGAAGCCCTCGTGCTCCCATACGTCCGCGTTAAAGCCCCGTCCGCCGATCCTGTTGCGCCCCACGACTTCGGTGTTGCTGAGTTGTATGTCGCGCGGCTCGATCTCGGCCTCGGTCTTCATGAGCTTCAGTCGATGACGCTCGTCCTTTAAGAGCTCCCCCTTGTTCGTCGGAGCGCCGGTCGCGGCCAGCGCGATCACGAGCGTCAGGACCGTGCCGAAAACGGGGGCCCACATCTTCGTGCGCATTCACCCTCCCTCCACCGATTGGGTCGTAGGTGGGAGAATATTCCAACATCGGGCTCTTCGCTGCTGGCCTGACGTGGAGGTCGGCGAACCCCTTTGTTGGTGACGCGGGGGCCCCCCGAGTCTTTTGAATTTTGGACATGGACCGGTCTGGGGTTCAGGGGCGACGGGGGGGTCCCAACTATGAGCCCTCCCGTGAAGTCGCTTCCACGCCGGCGCCTTGCTGCGCTCTTTGGTCAAGAAAACTCCGGCTCGGTCGCTGGATGTCGCTTTAGGCTGCTCGCACCATGACCGAGATGAAGGCTTTGACCGTGAAGCAACCGTGGGCCTGGACGATCGTCGCCGGTTACAAGGACGTCGAAAACCGGTCTCGCCGGACGAACTTTCGAGGGCCCTTGCTCATCCATGCGGGAGCGGAACTCGATCCCGCTGGGTTCCAATTCCTATGGGAGGCGGGTCTTTACAAGGCTCTTCCGAGGGAGCTTCCAATGGGTGGTTTGGTGGGAATGGTCGAGGTGGTGGACTGCATCAAAGGCTACGAGAGCGAGTGGGCGTCTCCTGGGAGTTGGCACTGGGTACTCGACTCTCCGCGAGCGTTCAAGAACGTACTGCCGTGTCCGGGACGTTTGGGGATGTTCTATCCCGAGGTTTCCGAAAGAGCCTTAGGCCAGGCCCGGCGCCATTCAATCGGGCATCATCGACAGAGAGGTTACTGAAGCCTTGCCGGTATGAGTTTGTCGCTTCAAGAGTTAGTCGGGCCGATGGGTGACGAGCGAGTAGAATGAAGCGACGATCAATCATCCGGGAGGGAGACGCTCTTGCTCTTAATTTGCGAGGCAGTAGGGGGATTTTCAGAATGAATGAGTTGAGTGGAGACGCCCAGCGGACCCTCCAGGCCCTATTCGATATACAAACGCGCGGGGGAGGGGAGAGACAGACACACACCGATCGAGCGATCAAGGTCCGAGCCGGGCTGGATTCTTCTAGGATGTCTGCCGCCCTGGAAGAGCTCACGTCGGGCGGATACGTAGCCCCGAACATGTCGCTCTGGGAGGGTCCACCCAGTCTGACGACCTTCAGGTTGGAGAACAAGGGGCGTCAAGCGCTTGATCCGCTCCCGCCCCCGTCCCCTGAGACCCAGAAGTGGGAAGGATCGGCTCGGCCGTAAAGAAACACTAAGAGAGGCGCTCCCGCGGGAATGCCACTTTTGTCATCGGCTGCGTCTATGTCGCTGTCGTCACGAGCTTGCCCCGCTGATTGAAGAACTCACCTATTCGTTTCGTCAAGGCAGACTTTGCAGATAATTTGCTCGACCCCCTATGCCCGATGAAGGAACGGATGAAGGAGTCAGCGGGGGCCGCGGCGAATCGTGCCGATGAGGCTGTCGGATTGGTAATGGTCGGTGGGGGTGAGTCTCTTTGGTGGGGACCGCGTCGGGCATGCGTCGCCGATTCTGGGTTGCCGGAACAGCCGCGTTGGCGTTGATCTTGACCGCCCCTTCCCACGCCACGAAACTGGCTCGGTCCGAGGGTCGCCTGTCTGTTGATCTCCTTAGGCCTCGGCAGGGAGCCGTTCTTACGGCTACCGAAAAACTAGTTGCACGGACGCGCGGGGACGCTGCCGCCTTGTACTTCGCCTGGTCGACAGACAAGGAGGTATGGCGTCCGATTGCCGTGGTCGCCCCCGTTCCCCAGAAGTCGTCGGCTCAATGGGATACGCGTGGCTACAACGGCAAAGCATGGGTGCGGGCCACAGCGCGAGAGGGGCTTGAGACGGCTTCCGATCGCGTCCGGGTGAGAGTCCACAACGGTTCTCCATCCGTAAGGATCAAGACATCTCACCGTGCGTTTTCACCAAATGGAGACGGCAGAAAAGACCACGTCGTCATCCAGGTCTCCACGGACAAGGACGGCGAGGTCTCGCTCAAGGCGATCGGGCCGAAGGGAAAGGTTTTCCGAAGGTGGCATCGCCGTTCTCGGGACGGTCACGTGCGGCGCATCCACTGGAAGGGCCGGTCGGGTGCAGGCCGTCGAGTTCCGGATCACAGATATCGGCTGAAGGCCGTCGTTACCGACGAGATCGGATTGAAGGATCGCGAATCAACATCTGTTGTGGTCGACACGAAGCCGCCGAGCGTGAAGTGGAGGGGCTTCGGTCCGCGACGGACGTCGGGGCGCGAGAGGCTGAACATGAGATTTCTTCCCCGCGATCGATCCCGTCACCTCAGGATTTCGGCTGTGATCGGAGACGGGGTCGGTCCGGTCGCGTCCAGCAAGATCTTCCGCGTCGAGACGCACAGGACAACCCTCCGCTACGCCCCGAGATCTGGGAAGGGGAAGCTGCTCCGGCCCGGAACCTACTTTGCTCGACTCAGGGCCCAGGACGATGCAGGAAACGTGATGTTGTCCCGGCCTCAAGCTTGGCTCGTCTACCGCAACGTCGGGGCGCGCGTTTGGTCCCGAGTCCCGAATCGAAATAGAGGAGTGGCCCTCACCTTCGATGATTGCTATCAGGGCGACGCCTGGAGCCGGATACTTCGGGCTCTGACCCGTTTCAATGCCCACGGCAGTTTCTTCTGTCTCGGAACAGAGGTGCGGTCGCACCCTGGGCTGGCTCGTGCCACCGTCGCCCAAGGCCACACCCCCGCCTCTCACGGATGGGACCACGCATGGTTGTCGGGACGTTCGACGTCGGACGTCGCGTGGAGGCTACGGAAGGATCGAAAGGCCTGGTGGAGGGTCGCAGGCGTCTCCAGCGTTCCCTTTTTCCGGCCTCCTTACGGCGCCAACAGCAGCTCGGTGCGGGCGGGGGCCGCGGAGACCTCGCACTTCAGAATCATCATGTGGGACGTTGACGTCGGCGACTACAGAAACCCGTCCCCGTGGTACATCGCCTCCCACGTCCTGAGCAGGGTGCGTCCCGGGAGCATCGTCGTTATGCACGTTCGGAATAACACCGCTTCGGCCCTTCCCGCGATCCTTCGAGGGTTTCGTGATAGATCTCTAAAGGCTATGAGCCTCGCGGAGCTCTTTCGCTCGCGCTGAGAGCCAAAGGACCGGAAGACTCAGGCTCTGCTTCCCTCTCGAACAGATTGACCGGTTCCTTGGAGTCATTGCCGGCACGGTCTCGGTCCAGGAGTTCTTCTCGCCTAACAACATCGAGCGCGTCATGACAGCGGCATAGCCCCCCAAGGATCTCTTTAGAGGGTGATCTCGTCGGCGTAGATCAAACGCTGCTCCCAAACCGGAGGCGAAGCTGGATCGGCCAGGTCTCGCGGATCTCCGGGAAGTCGTTCCCACTCCTCGATCGTCACTCGCCAGTCCTCGTTCTTGCCCGGAGTGCGCAGCGGCAGGTCCTCCGGGGCGGCAAGCTCCCCGACCCACGCGGCCTCGTGGGTGGTTCGCCCCTGCCCCCGCAGACTCAACTCGACGGCGCTGATCGTTTCCCACCCGAGGTCGGTGGGGATCGAGGGATCGACGCGTTGCAGCCGAGCGACCACCTTTCGATGGACGCCCACAAAGGCGGCCCACTCCTGAATTCCCGATCGAGAAGCGGGGGACTCCACAATTCGAGTTGGGCGATCGCGGGTCGCGACGGGACCGCTTACGACGACACGGACGTGACG
>JALZEK010000012.1 GCA_030862065.1 Actinomycetota bacterium
GCCCGGACCCACGCGTCCGTATCGTCAACGGCGATCCTCATGACCGTCCAGCGCCTCTTCGCCTGCCCCGCCTCGGCAAGGCCGGCGACGCCCTGGTAGCAGTCGTCAGGCAGCGTCACGACCGACCCGGCGAGGACCTGGTCGAAGACGGCGGCGATGGCGGCCATGCCCGATGCGAACGCTACGGCGTCGCCGCCATCGAGCCCACCGACGACCTCCTCCAGGGCCTCCCACGTCGGCGTACCGTCGTCGCGGGCGTACTCGCGGCGGTCGCGGAGGATGAAGTTCGACGCCGGGATGGGCGGAACGTTCAGGGGAGCCCCCGGGCGTCGCTCTCGACCCGCCGAAACGAGCCACGACTCCGGCCGAATCGTTCGCTTGTAATCTTCCATTGGTTGCATTGATCTCCCGATGCGGCGAGGTCGCATTCGTGGTTCTAACACCAGCCGCCTAACGCTCAGATCAGCGGCGTGACAAGAGTGGCGCGGCCTTTGCACAAGCAAAAGGCGTGACACTCTTGACACGTCCGCTGCATCTAATTGTTATGCGGCATCTGCGTGCCGTCCATCTTCTCCGCTTTCGGCCAACAACTGTCATTCCGCTACAGGCATCAAGTTACCCCGCAGCTCAACGTGGCATCCCATCAACCCACGTTCCTCCGTCCAGGTGTCGTACGTTTCGCGCTCGCCTCGAGAGTGATGAGCGCGGGACGCTGCCGGTTCAGTCCGGGTATTCGTCCTTACGCCAGGAGCGCGGCTCGTCGGTGCCGGGCTTCGGCGTGCGGGCGAGCAGCATCGAGAAGTAGGGCGCGACGAACGGATCGGGCGCGCTCACCGTGTAGGTGTGGTACACGGTTCCGTTCTCGCGCGCGAATGCGATCCAGCTCGGGTTCTCGCGAAGTCCGTCCTCGAGCTTCGCGCCCACCTGCCTTCCCCAGTCCTGAAGCCACTGTGGCGGGTTCTCGAGCATCTGCGATATCTCGGGAACCTCGTGCGCCTGCTCGGGCGTGAGCGCAAGGCCGAAGTCGAAGGCGAATTCGGTGTCGTAGGTCGATGCCCATGGGAGCTGCCAGCCCATCCGTTCCTTATAGGCAATGAGCCGGTCGACTGGTGCCCGTGAGAAGCAGATCAGGGTGACGTCGCGGTGGTTGAGGTGGACGACGGTGGAGTCGAGGTGGTCGACGAGGTTCGAGCAACCTGGACACGCCCCGAGTTCGTAGTCGGGCCCGAACATGATGTTGTAGGCGAATAGCTGGGAGCGCCCGTCAAAGAGCTCGGCGAGGGACCGCTTGCCCTCTGTCGTCTCGAACACGTACGCCTTCTCGACGGGCACCCAGGGAAGCTCTCGGCGCTTGCGCGTGATGTCCTGGCTGCGCTCGGCCAACTCGGCCTCGAGCTTCGCGAGCTCGGCGCGAGCCTCATTCCACTCCTCGCGCGTTCCGATCTTGTGCTCGTGCATTTGCGTCCTCCTTTTCGCGGTACCGGCCGGCAGGATGGGTACGGATCTCGGTCTCCGGTCGAGATCAGACGCGTGAGGAACGGCACCATTCCTCGATCGGCAACCTTTAGCGAGCGACCGATTACGGTCGACCCGCCCTTGATTCATCCGTCGTTCTCGAGTCGGAAGCGGTCGAACGCTGAGACCCTACCACCAGCGGCAACAGATGTCCGCTTCTCGGCTGCAAATGGCCATCGCCGTTAGCGGCCTCGATATCCTTTCAATGCCGCATAACGTTGAGGATAAGGCGCGAAGGGCACACGCGCCATACTGGCCTTCGGCTGAAAACATGTTACACCCTTCGTCGCCTTCATCCAATGGTTAGGCACGCCGGGAGTAACCGTTCACGACCCCCTCGCAACTGGGCGCTGAAGGGGCCTCGATATGGCGGGAATTGACCGGAAAAACGCATTCGAAGTACGTGTTACGATTCATTTGTCCTAAAACGTGTTCACTCCAGAGCGGCAGGTGCATGGCAGCAATCTAATCCTCCCGCACCTCCTGCGGGAGTGGATCTAACAAAGCAGTATTAGTGGCATGCATCCGTCCGTTACCGTTGCAGACGCAATTGCCCCCGCATCAGCCATACACGGCTTTTCTCGTTGTGCTTAAGGCTGCTGTTCACCACTGCGATGGCCCCGTCGCGGTTCACCCCAAGCTTGCGCATCAATAGGCCTTGATGACTTCCGTTCAAGCCCCCGGCAGGGTCGCTGCTGCCCGGCACGATCGCTGGCGCGCTGAATGTTTGGCCGCCGTCGCGCGAGTAAGCGATGGCCAGGCCGCGCGGAGGCTCATGCCGGTTTGGATAGATCTCCCAGAGCACGTACACGTTGTCCTGCTCATCTGAGCTCAGGGCCGGAAAAGCCTCGCTCTCGATCCGTTGCCGATGCGGCTTAGAAATCTCGCGTCCCGGCTCAAATGTCCGCGCCCCATCGTGCGACCGCGTGTAGCGAACATGGTAACGGTCGAAAGGCCCGCTTGAGCTCTCCCCATGGACAACATGCACAGTTCCCTTCCGGTCTACCGCGAGCTTCGGCGCGTCAGAGTATCCGTTTGTCATCGCCACGATAGTCGGCTCACCGAACATCCGGCCGCCGTCGCTTGATTTTGCGAGCCGGATGTCAGCGCCATTCTCTTCGCCGACGGTCCACGCCAGGTAGACACTGTTGTCAGGTCCGACTGCGAGCCCAGGAGCGCGTGCTGGCTCGGCCTTGCCTCCCCCTGCGATTCGCATTGGCTTTGAAAAGCTTTCCCCGTGGTCGTTCGAGCGGCTGAACCAGAGTGGCCCGTCGTATTCCGTCCACGCGGCGTAGAGCGTTCCATCGCGGCCGATTGCCAGGTCGAGGCTGCCGTTGTGCCAGATGTCTTTGTTGATCCGTCCCTTACCATCGCCGCCGATAGAGTTGGAAAGGTTGATGGGTTGGCTGAAGCTCGCGCCGCCATCCCGCGACCGCGCAAAAAAGCTTTCGCCACCATGCGCGCCGCCGGAAAACACGATCTCTTGCCACAGGACATATACCTCGCTCGGGTGCACAGGCGAAAGCACAAGCCGCGGCAACCAAGAAAACACTTTCGGGCTGCGTGAAATGTTTACAGGCTGCTTGTGCCGCGGTTTGCCATTGCGCTCGTAGACTTGAACAAATACATCCTTGCGCCGCTGGTCGACCCACGCGACCGCCGCCGCGCCGTGGGCGTCGAGCGCGACCGTCGGATCATCGACGTAATCGTATTTCGATTCGTTTTGCCGCCACGGGCCGCGCTGCCCCCCGCCTGACGCGATTTCGACACTGGCCCCCCATGTGATCGCAGGCGGCTCATCGGCAGGTGCGCAAAAACTCGCTGCCGCTAGGCTTGCGGTCAGCAGGACGAGCGCGCCGTGTAGCACGGTCCTCATTCCACGCCAGCCAAGGCAAGCGAACAAATTAGCACAGCATCGCGTTCGATTTGCAACCAAAGATCCCTTACCCTATTCTGCCGCCTAACGCTCGCGGTGAGCGGCCGCAGCGAGCGAAGGCGAGCCAGCGGTCCGATCCACTGCGGGATTAGCCGGCTCACTCTGCGTATCGCGTAAGTTTAGCTCTACTGTTGTATCTTTTCCGCACGCGTGCAAGAAACACGTCCGCCCGTTGCATCGGACACAGCTGTCGCAGGAACAACAACGCGCCTTTCTGCTCAGGGTGCAGCCTAGCGCCCTCCTTTTGACCTCTGCGAACACTCAGTGATTACGCCCAAAGTGGAAGCCGACGAGATCGATGCTTTTCAGCCGGAGGCCGTTTGCCGCGTGCTTCTTCTCATACTCAACCTGGGGCACGAAGCCAAGAGTTTCACGAAGGAGCGCCCCGACCAGTCGTGTTTGCAAACCGTACGGCTGCCCGAGAGGGCCGGTTCGCGTGTACGAAAGATCCTGGCATTCGTCCAGCAGACGTAGCCGTGAACCTCCATCTGTCGCGCGACGAGCGTCTCGGCGAGGTGATCTTGCGCCTGGTTGCGGTGGCTGAAGGTGTAGCGACCACATCTGGGCTTGGTCAGCGAAATCGCCCCAAACGGCCGCGTCTTCGCACTTGGGCCACCACTTGCCATGAGCGGCGACCCACGACGAAAACTGGCGCGGGCTATACCAAAACTCGCGCACCGTCAGTCTCTCCCCGCAGTGGTTCAATGAGGCTCTCCCACAACGTTGCCGTCTGGCTAACGCTGGAATTCAGCGGCGCGAATCCGCAAGAGAGCAAAGCGAGCACGCGGTGAGCGTCCGCTGCAATGACTTGTTATGCCGCCCTCACTCCCGATCTTCAAGTGGTTGATTCAAGCCCTTAACTTCTGCTAGAAGTCGGTCGATGTCCGCCCGGCGGTAGAGCCGACCATCGGCGACCACGGCACGGATCCGCCGCGTGTTGCTGATGTCCTCGAGCGGGTTGGCGTCGAGGAGGACCAGGTCGGCCAGCTTTCTGGCTTCGACCGTTCCCAGCGAGTTCTCGAGGTCCAGAACGCGCGCAGGGTTCAGTGTGGCTGCCTGCAGAGCCTTCAACGGCGTGAGCCCAGCTTCGAC
>JALZEK010000051.1 GCA_030862065.1 Actinomycetota bacterium
CCGATGTGGACGTGGGCGTCGATGAATCCCGGCGCCAGGGTCTGGCCGGACAGGTCCACGACCTCGGCTCCTTCCGGCACCGGGCCCGGCCCAGGCTCTATTGACGCGATCTTGCCGTCTTCGATCACGACCGTCGCGTCGGAGACGACCTCGAGACCCTTGCCCGCGAGCACCTCCGCGCCGGTGAGGACGGTCGATGATGTGCTCATAGAGGTTGAAGGCTGACGGTTGCACGCGACCGGCGCAAGTACGACCGCAAAGGGGCAGAGAAATGGGGGCGCTTCCCAACTTCTCTCGACTCGACCTGGCCCGGATGGCTTTTCCTTTCATCAGAGGGTAAAAAGGGTCGCCATGGCAGCAAAGAACAAGGCCGGAGAAATCGAGAGCGTCCTCGCCGCCCTGGCGCGCGGGATCGTTGGCGAGGCCTACGTTGTTGAGATTCCCGGGCGCATGCAACAGACACTCGATCAAGTTGCCGCGGCCCAGGATCGCAAACAGATTCTGAACGCATTGCGTCTCCTCAACACAAGGATCGGCGCGCTGGCCTTGACCGGGAGACCGATCCCGGTGTCGTGGCTGCGGCCCGCAGAGGCCGAGGCCCTGATCCAGAAGTGGCGCGCCGGACGAAACCCGATGACTCGCCGGCTTGCCGGCGTGATCCTTTCTCTCGCGCTGTCGTCGTGCTACGCGCATCCCTCCGCGAAGTGGGACCGGATCGGGTATCCGGGCCCACTCGGCCCCCCTCCCGACGAGCCTCGCCGTCTGGAGCCGATGACCATCGAATCCGACGAGGTCATGTATTGCGACGTCGTGATCGTCGGGTCCGGAGCGGGCGGGGGATGCGCGGCGGCGGGATTGGCGAAGGCCGGCCTCGACGTGATCGTGCTCGAGAAGGGTTCTTACAACAGCGAGTCCGACTTCACTCACCTCGAACCCGAGGCCCTGAAAAATATGTATCTCTACGGGATGACGATCGCCACGGCCGATCTGGGATGCCGGATCGTGGCGGGGTCCACGCTGGGTGGAGGCACGGTCGTCAACTACACCACTTCTTTCAGGACGCCCGATCACGTTCTCGAGGAGTGGGCCCGGTTATCGGGGATGGACTTCTTCGTGTCGGGCGAGTTTGAGGAATCACTCGACGAGGTCAGCGCCCGGCTCGGAGTAAACGCGGATTCGAGCGCGGCGGGCAAACGGGATGCATTGATGGAGGAGGGTCTCAAGCAACTCGGATGGCATGTGGACATGATGCCGAGGGCGGTCAGAGGCTGCAGCCAGGACGAGAACTGCGGTTACTGCGGCTTTGGATGCCGGCTCGGTGCGAAGCAATCGACGATGCGGACCTATCTGGAGGACGCGGCGGCGAACGGGACTCGGATCATCGTCGGCGCGGACGTGAAAAAGGTGAACATCGAAGACGGACGCGCCACGGGCGTGACCGCCGGGGTCGACGGGCGCGTTTTGCTCGTTAACGCGCGCGCGGTGGTCTCATCATGCGGAGCGATCGAGTCTCCGGCGCTGCTGCTTCGGTCGGGGCTCGGGGGCCGCGTGGGACACAATCTCCATCTGCACCCGGGAGCGGCGCCCTTCGGGATCTTCGACGAAGAGGTGCGTATCTGGGAGGGGACGACCCAGGCGCGTTACTCGAACGAGTTCAGGGACTGGGACGGCGGCTACGGGCCGATCTTCGAGACCGTGCCGGTTCACCCGGGGGCCGGCAGCACCGTTCTTCCGTGGATTTCCGCGGCCCAACACCGCGAGCTGATGGACAGGTTCGCCAACCTCGGATTTTGCGCGGTTCTGCCTCGGGACCAGACTTCAGGACGTGTGCGCACGACCAGAGAAGGAGGGGTCCGCGTCGAATACAAGTTGACTCGCGACGATGAGCGGAGGATCGCGGACGGGGTGGTCGCCGCCGCCAGGGTCCTCGAGGCGGCCGGGGCGCGCGAGATCTTCTCGTTGCACCCCGAGATGTATTCCTACAGACCGGGACCCGGCGCGCACGAGAGGTGGGCCGAGACCACCCGCGGCGCGGGCTACCGGCAGGGGCGCGTCACTCTCTTTTCGTATCACCAGATGGGCTCGTGCAGCATCGGCCGCGACCCCAGGGCATCGGTCGTGGACGCCGATCACGAGACCCACGAGGTGAAAAACCTGTTTGTGGTGGACGGGTCGAACTTCCCGACGGCCTCCGGCGTTAATCCGATGCTTTCGATCTACGGGTTCGCGAATCGCGCCGCGAAGAGGATCGCCGCTCGGCTCGCCTGATTTCCTGGCCCTCGCTGCAACCGGCGGCATCAAGCCGATTTGACCGGTGTCCACGCAGGCCTGCTCGCCCCCTTCGACTTACCCTTCGATGATGGAAGCGTCTCTGATCGAGCTCGTGGAGGCGGCCGACTTCAACGGCCTGCTCGCGGCGGTGGACCGCCTGTGTGCGACGCGCGAGTGGGAGCACCTGCTCGACCTCAGGGCGACGTGCGAAGCGGCGGTCGAAAGAGGCAAACAGTTGTGGCCGATCGCCGAACACATCGACTACCGGATCGCGCTGGAGGCGCCGCCGTCCTACGCGGGTGACGTGCTGGAGCGGCCCGGCGGACGTTTCATCTTGGGTCCTCTGACGGAGGTGGCGGCATCGACCCACACGTGGGACGAGCTGGCCCCTCACATCGACGTCCCTCAGATGGCGGCGTACGTGGCGCAGGAACGGGTCCTGCGTGGCGAGGTGCTCACGGGAGACCCGAGGGCGCACCAAGAGGTTCTCGAGTTGCCGCTCGAGCTCCAGGAGTGGGAGCCGACGTACGCGCTCGCCATGTTCAAGTCCAACTACGTGGAGGTGGGCGAGCCCTGGACTCCAAAAGAGCCTCTCTCCCAAATCGGTCGGCGGACGGCGCCGGAGATCGACGAGGTCGACAAGGTTGACGCTCTGCTCGACCTCGTTCAGCCGTGGACGACGGAGTCCAACGGCGCAGCGCGGGCGATCGCGGTAAAGGGCGACGCGGTCGCGGCCGCGTCGGAGCTGTCGTTTTCTCGTTTGAGAGTGGGCCCGCTGTCGGTGCAAGAGGCCTTGCATCGAATGGCATGGGCCGCGGCGAGCGGCGGAGCGCACGGCCGGAGGCGCGGCGCCGCCTTCGGGCGGTTTCTCACGCACTACGCCGGGGCGACCTTGGCCGGGCTCGAGTGGCCGGCCGAACCGACCGACCTGGGGGCCGCGTTGGCGCGGCTGGAGTGGTTCTATTGGGACGAGGCCGAACCCGAGACCGGATGGGTATTGAGAGTTGCGGTCGAGGATCCGAGCTCGGGGTGGTCGGTCGCTATTGGTGCCTCGGACGTGCTGGAGGAGGAGACGGAATGAAGTCCCTTCTCGAACCGCTTACTAGCCCCCTATCGAACCCCCCGGGTCGAGGTCAACGACCTCGAGCCCGTCGACGTCGGCCGCCTCTTTTCGAAGGTCGTCGGGTGTGCCGACGAGGACTGGAAACGTCCCGTAGTGCATCGGGACCACCGTCTTCACTTTCAACAATCTGATCGCCTCGGCCGCCGAGCGCGGCCCCATCGTGTAGTGATCTCCGATCGGGAGCATCGCGGCGTCGGGCTCGAGCAGTTTTGCGATGAGAGCCATGTCCCCGAATACCGCCGTGTCCCCCGAGTGGTAGAGCTTGAACCCGTCCTCGAACTCGATGACGTAGCCGGCGGCCTCGCCTCCATAGATGATCTTGTCGCCGTCCGTGATCCCGCACGAGTGCACCGCGTGAACCATGTGGGCCTTGCAGCCGGCGACCTCGACCGTTCCGCCCTTGTTCATATCGATCAGGTTTCCGACCCCTTTCGAGTCGAGCCACGAGGAGGTTTCGGGGATCGAGACCACCTGCGCGCCGGTGGAGTTGGCGATCTCCACGGCATCGCCTATGTGATCGAAATGGGCGTGCGTGATGAGGATCGCGTCGAGGTCGCCCACGTCCTTGCGATCATCCGGACATGCCGGGTTGTTCATCACCCATGGGTCGACGAGCAGGCGCTTGCCGCCGGCCTCGATGATGAAGGTGGAATGACCCAACCAGGTGAACTTCGTACCGCTCGGGAGCTCGGCCATGATCCCTCCTTAAATCGTCCTACAACCCCATTGTCTTGGCGACGATGTACTTCTGGATCTCCGAAGTTCCCTCGACGAGGGGAAAGATGCGTACGAGACGGTAGATGCGTTCAAGAGGAAGCTCTCTCATCCAGCCCATTCCCCCATGGACCTGGATCATCCTGTCCACGACGCGGTTCACCATCTCCGACGCGTAGAGCTTCACGATCGAGGACTCCTGGATAACGGCGTCGCCGTTGTCGTATTTCCAAGCGCACTCGTAAGTCATGAGCTTCGAGGCCTTCAGCTCGATCAGTGACTCGACGAGATGGCCTTGCACGTACTGGTTTTTTCCGATCGGCCTGTCGAATGCGGTGCGGTTCTTCGCGTAATCGAGCCCGAGGTTGAGGGCGAAGTCTGCGATCCCGTTGCACATCGCTCCGATGGAGAGCCGGCCCATCGCCAGAAATTGCATCGCCGCATAGAAACCCGTACCGACGCTTTCCGGACCTCCGAGGATCTGCTCCTCGGGGACACGACAGCCATCGAAGATGAGCTCGAACTGGCCCTCGCCCTCGACCATGCCGACTTGCCCGCGGCCTACCTCGAACCCGGGAGTCCCCTTCTCCACGATGAAGGCCGTAATCCCACCTTGGGCCCGCTTGTCCTTGTCGTTTGCGGCGAACACCAGCGCGAAGTCGGCGTGCTTTCCGTTCGTGATGAAGTGCTTGCGGCCGTTGATGATCCAGTCCGAGCCGTCTTTGGTCGCGGTGGTCCTGATGTTCTGGGCGTCCGATCCGGCATCAGGCTCGGTCAGGGCGAAGCACATCGACCTCTCCGCGGTGATGAGGGGAGCGAGGTAGTTCTTCTTTTGCTCGTCGGTGCCGGAGAGAAGGACTCCCGTGGGCCCCTCCGGTCCGTAGGTGGCGAACGCCGCCAGCCTGCAGCCGGTTCGAGCCGCGGCCTCGCGCAAAAGGACCATTCCGAGCTGGGGCAGACCGCTCCCGCCGAGGTCCTCGGGGAAGTCGGCGGCGTAGAAGCCCAGTTCGGCCGACCTCCGCCGGATCCGGTCCCTCAGCTCGAGGGGGACGTCGTCGCGTTCGGGGTCGAGCTCCGATTCCTCGAGGGGCCTGAGCTCGCGCTCGACGTAGGTGGTCAGATTGCCCTGGAGCTCGGCGTATTCCTTGGGGATGGCGAAGTCCACTCATTCCTCCTTGTCTGGAGGCTAAGCCTAAGGGGCAGGAATTTCCCCCCGGCCGCAGAATTCCGAACGTGACCCTCCAGTTTCCTCGCGACATCCGAAAGGACGTATTCGTGATCACGGCCGTACCAAAACGCTTCGTCGCGCCGGTGGTGATGGGGCTCGGTCTGGCCATGATCGCAACGGCCGCCCCGGCCCTCGCCAAATCCGGAGCGCGGGTGGGCGGGGCCTCCAACGCCGTCGTCGCCTTCGTCGACACGGGCATCAATCCGTATCACAAGGTCTTTCGCGACAACTCACCGAGGGCCTTCAAGCACCCCTCCACCTACATCCCCGGCTTCCCCAAGGACGCTCAGGCTCTTCGACTGACGTTCGACGCCGACGATTATTGGGACGCGGTGAAGGCGGATTGCAAGCGGGTGTGGTCGAAGATCAAGCCAGGCCGTCTGTACTGGTTCCCCGGCACCAAGATCGTGGGGGGGATCACGTTTGAGCCGGCAGGACCCCTTAACTGTGACGACAGCGAGCCCCAGGCGGGCGGCCGCATCCTCGATCCCGACGGCCACGGCACCATGGTCGCGTCGCGGGCCACAGGCGCCGGCTACGGAGCCTGCCCCGATTGCCGGGTCGTGTCGGTGCAGTTCCCGACCTCGATTCCGATCCTGAATCCATCCGAGTCCACCGACCACGCGGTCAAGGCCATTCGGTGGGCCGCCAACAACTCGTCCTGGATAGACGCCCAATCCAACTCGTGGGGACCGGTCGTCCCGCTGTGGGAGCCGACCGGGGAGGCGGGACTGTTAACGGCCAATCCCGAGCTCGTCCGCGCGGTCGAGGAGGTCTCACGCCGCCACCTCGCCTTCTGGGCATCGGGGAACGGTGCGCTGTTTCGATTCGGCGTGCTCGGCCATCCCACTTTGCTGGCTCCGCACATGGGACCATCCGCGGTGATAGTCGGCGGTCACGATTCGGGTTACGTGAACACCTGGCCCGGATTCCCGCCCCACGTCGTGTCGGATTCGTGCGCGTCGTGGGCCGCGGATCACGAGGAACTGAAGAAGTCCCGTGACAGCGAGGGAGGAGGGACCTCGGGAGCGACTCCCTTTGCCGCCGGAGGAGCCGGAGGGATCGTGCTGGAGGCGCGACGCATCCTGCGCGATTCAGGCACGGGCGTCGTCAAGGGAGTCGTGGCCTCGGGCCGGTCGGGACACGTGTCCAAAGGACCTCTCAAGGACGGAAAGTTCACCATCAAGGAATGGCGCGATGTGCTGTTCAAGACGGCGACCGACCGCCCCGCCCGAAGACATGAAGATGGTCCACCCTGTGAGGTGGAGCCCTACAGGGGCGCGCCCTACGCGCCGACGCCGGTCAAGTGGACCGACGTGCCGGAGGGCTATCCCGAGTACGTGCACATCGGCTATGGGGCGGTCGACGATCCCGCGATGTCGGTGGCCGCGAAGGTCCTGAGAGGGCAAAAGAAATTGCCCGATCGGTCCGACACCGATGCCTTTTTCGAAAACGATCGACGTGCCCGAACGTTGTTGCACGAGCTGTTCAGTCAGGGTCCCGATCTCGGAGCGGGGGCCGCGGCCGGACGATAACGGCGGGCGCCGTAGTTACATGCAGTGATGCCACGTTCCACCGCTCGGCCGAACGGGAACGGGAAGCACGCCGATCTCGCGAGCTGGCGGATGTACAGCCAGCGTCTGTGGGGCACTCCCTTTGCGACTCCCCAAGATGTCGTTCACTGGCTCGGGGCAGTTCAATCCCAGGACTATGCGCTCGGGAAATGGTCCGTGGCCCAGCGCGCCGACGGTATTACCAATAACGCGATGGACCGGGCTATTGCCGACGGAGAAATCCTGCGGACGCACGTTCTCCGGCCGACCTGGCATTTCGTCTTGCCTTCGGAAATCCGATGGATTCTGGCTCTCACCGCACCGCGCGTGCACGCACTTAATGCCCACCGCTACCGAAGCCTCGAACTCGACGAAGATTTTCTCGCAAAGACCAACGTGATTCTGGCCGGGGCGTTGGAAGGAGGAAACCACCTCACTCGTCAAGAACTCGCCGCCGCACTCAATCGCGCGCGCGTTGACACGAACGGCCAACGGCTTGCCTACATGGTGATGCACGCAGAACTCGACGGCATCGTCTGCAGCGGAGCGCCCAAAGGCAAACGACAGACCTACGGCTTGCTCGACGAACGTGCGCCGCAGTCTCGAACTTTGGATAGGGATGAAGCTCTGGCCGAACTGGCGCAGCGCTATTTCACTTCACGCGGTCCCGCCACCCTGAAGGATTTCTTGTGGTGGTCCAGCCTGACGGCGGCCGACGGCAGGGACGCTCTCGACATGGTCGGCTCACGGCTCCGGAAGGAGGTAATGGACGGTCGCACTTACTGGTTTGAGGAATCCTCTCCGAGACCCAGATCCGCCTCCCCGGTGATCAATCTTGCACAGGCCTACGACGAGCGCATCGTCTCCTACAGGGAAAGCAGGGATGTGCCGCTTGGAGAAGTCGGGATGCCCCATGTCGTTCTCCTGAACGGCAAGGCGGCGGGTCGGTGGAAACCGGTGCGACAGAAGAATTCGGTCGGTATCTTGACCTCTCTTTCCCGTCCCCTCGACCGCGGCGAGGCAAGAGCCCTGGACGCGGCCGTCGAGCGCTACGGCGCGTTTATCGAAGTTCCCGTTGAGTTGCTCTAGCTAAAGACGCTTGAGCAATTCCTGTTTTTTCGTTTCGAACTCGACCTCGGAGAGAACGCCCTGATCTTTTAGCCGCGCCAACGCCTCGATCTGTTCGGGGATCGACGGTTCCCGATCGTCTGGTCGGCCTCCCTGGAACATGCGGTTGCTGTTGGCCTCGCTCTCCTTGTAGATCGTGAGCTGCACCTGCTCTGGGTTCCGGACGTTCGAAATGCGCGTCTGGCCTCTCTCGCCGGCCGATTCGACCATCAGGTCGCCCGCTTTGACCATCCGTTCGAAGACTCCTTGACTGAAGGTCACGTCGTTGATCCTTTCGAGTGGGATCTCCTTCGACTCCTTGGCAATGATCCCGGACCGGGTGATCAGTCTGTCGCTCGTAAGCACGAAGTTGGTGTAACTCCATCGCAGAAACGGCAGGACGGCCAGCAAAAAGAGGGCCACCAGGGCGCCGATCCAGACGGCGAGGCGGAGCCACTCGGGATCATCGATAAAGACGCCGGCCAGAATCCCTGCCGCCACGATCACAATCGTCCAAATCACCGCCGGTCCCAGTGCGATCCAGTGCGGCTTCAGGTCGAAGACGAGTGTCTCGTGTTCTGCCAGCAATCTGCGGGGGAAACCCACGAAGACCCCTTTCATCGAAGCCTCGTCCCGGGCCGAGTGGTCGTCAGCCGACAATATGTCTTGGCTCACGACCGTTTGGCCGGGCTTAGGCGGCCATTGTTCTTCATCGCGGCGTCCAACCGCAAGGCGATTGGGCAAAGATGGCCCACTAGGATGCAGTTCGTGAGCATCGATCGGAAGGCCGTCGACCACGTTGCTCGTCTCGCCCGGCTGGACCTCTCGGAGGCGGAGCGAGACAAGATGAGCGCGGAGCTGGCGCACATACTCGAGCACGCCGAGAAGATCCAGTCGCTCGACCTTGACGGTGTCGAGCCGACGGCCCACGCGGTCGAACTGAAAAACGTGTTGCGCGACGACGAGGTGCACCCCTCGCTTCTTCCCGAGGACGCCCTGAAGAACGCCCCCGAGGTCGAGGACGGCCGCTTCAGGGTCCCTCGGATCGTGGAGGAAGAGTGAGCGCCGTCTGGACCTCCGCGGTCGACCTCGCGGCGTGGCTCGATTCTGGTGAGATCTCGGCGGCCGAAATCGCGTCCGATCTCCTCGACCGGACGGAGTCGGTCGAGGGCGCGCTCAATGCCTATCTGTACAGAACCGACGAGCGTCTCCTGAGAGAGGCGCGGGACTCGGACGAACGTCGGGCCAAGGGGGAGCCGCGGTCTCCGTACGACGGGGTTCCGGTCGCGCACAAGGACGTCTTCGTCACCGAGGGCGTTCCTTCCACCTCTGGTTCTCGCATCCTCGAGGGCTACATCCCTCCGTACGACTCAACCGTCGTTGCCCGCTGCGACCAGGCCGGGCTGCCGATGCTCGGCAAGACGAACATGGACGAGTTCGCGATGGGCTCGTCCACCGAGAATTCCGGGTTCGGACCGACACGCAACCCGTGGGACACCGATCGCGTTCCGGGCGGATCGAGCGGCGGGTCCGCCGCACTTGTTGCGGCGGGAGCCGCGCCCTGGGCATGGGGAACCGACACCGGTGGGTCCGTCCGTCAACCGGCGTCGCTCTGCGGGATCGTCGGCGTAAAGCCGACCTACGGACGCATCTCGCGCCACGGGATGATCGCGTTCGCCTCCTCTCTCGATCAGGCAAGTGCTCTGACCAGGACGGTGAAGGATGCGGCCGCGCTGCTCCAGCTCGTGGCGGGTCGCGACGAGATGGACTCGACCTGTATCCCCGAGCCCTCTCCGAGCCTGCTTGAGGGAATCGACGGAGGCATCGACGGCATGCGCCTCGGGATCGTGAAGGAATTCCAAACCGACGGCGTCCAGCCCGGCGTCAAGACTCGGGTCGACGAGGCTTACACGCGACTCGAGAAGCTCGGGGCGACCCTCGAGGAGGTCTCGCTGCCGTCGTTCGAGCACGGGATCTCGGCCTATTACCTCATCGCTCCCGCGGAGGCCTCGGCGAACCTCGCGCGCTACGACGGGGTCAGATACGGCCCCCGATCGCCCGGCGACGACATTGTGGCGATGACCTCGCGGACCCGCGCCGAGGGCTTCGGCGACGAGGTCAAGCGCCGCGTGATGCTGGGCACGTACGCGCTCTCGGCCGGCTACTACGAGGCCTATTACGGAAAGGCGCAGAAGGTCAGAACGCTCATCATCAACGATCTCGAACGTGCCTACTCGTCGGTCGATCTCATCGTTTGCCCGACTTCGCCCACGACCGCGTTCAAGTTGGGGGAGAAGACGGACGACCCCTTGTCCATGTATCTGTCGGACATCTTCACCGTCCCGGTGAACCTCGCCGGCAGCGCCGGCATAAGTGTTCCCTGCGGTCTATCGCCGGACGACGGACTCCCGGTGGGACTCCAGATCATCGCCCGCGCCCTCGACGAGAAGACGATGTTTCGAGCGGCCTACGCGTTCGAGCAGGATCTGGGATGGATCGAGTCCGATGAGGGGAGACCAAAGCTGTGAGCGCGACGGCGGTCGATACCTACGAGACCACGGTCGGCCTCGAGATCCACGTCGAGTTGTCCACCGATTCGAAGATGTTCTGTGGGTGCCGGGTCGCGTTCGGTGGTGACCCGAACAGCAGGACCTGTCCGGTATGCCTCGGCCTGCCGGGCACGCTTCCGGTTCCGAACAAGAAGTCGGTCGAGCACACGATCAGAATCGCGCTGGCACTCAACTGCGAGATCGCGCCGCTTTCCGTCTTTCACCGCAAGAACTACTTCTATCCGGACATGCCGAAGAACTATCAGATCTCCCAGTACGATCTCCCGCTCGGCTCGCAGGGCTTCCTCGAGATCACAGGCGACTTCGGCACGACGCGCGTCGGCATAACGCGCGTCCACCTCGAGGAGGACACCGGCAAGTCGCAGCATGTCGGGGGCGGCGGCCGCATCGCCGACTCGGAGTACTCCCTCGAGGACTTCAACCGCGCCGGAACACCGCTTGTCGAGATCGTTACGGAGCCCGACATCCGTTCCGCGGATGAGGCGCGCGCGTTCGTGATCGAGCTGCGCTCCATCCTGGACTCGCTGGGTGTCTCGGACGTCCGGATGGAGGAGGG
>JALZEK010000068.1 GCA_030862065.1 Actinomycetota bacterium
CGGCCCCTGGGGGGGTCTAGGGTCACGACCGCGCCCTTCTTGTCGACGAGGCGAGCAAGCGCCGTCTTCCTGTTTGCCACCAGCACGAGAACGGATTCCGAGGAAGGAGACTCGATGAACCTCTCGATCTCCGCGACGGCTTCCTTCCCGAGCCCCTGTGCCTCCTCCACTATCACCAGTCGAGGTCCCCCCAACAGGGTCGGGGTCTCAAGGGCATTGAGGATCTCGGGCGCGGCCGAATCCGCGTCGAGTCTCACCTCGGAAAGGGAGCCGGATCCCGTCTCGCTTCGGATCTTGGCGAGGGCCTCGTCTACGAGAAACGGCTCGCCGACCAGAAAATAGATGTGCTTCATTCGGGGGCCAGGCTCATGTCGTAAACGACTTCGCCGGCGCGCCGCAGGGACACCGAAGCCGCGCCTTGGTCGGCGAGTTCCCGCCAGTGATCACCCATCCAATTCTCGGCGTCCTCTTGTGAGCCGAACCGTTCATCCATTTCTTTGATCTCGTCTCCGGCATCCGATAGAAGGGTCCACGAGAATTGAGTCGCCATCGCTAAACGAGAGTAATTCACCGATCGGAATCCCCCCCTCGCCCGCCTTTGGCCAGCGTTAGGGCCGCGGCCGCGCTCACCGGGACCGCCAGCAGCAACCCCGCCCAGCGCGGGCATCGCACGGATGCCCACTCGGGACGCGCCGCCACTTCGGCGACCCACAAGATCCATCGAGCAAAGGGTTCGGCGATCGTTGCGATGAGAACTCCGAGCCGCTCGTGAAGGAGGTCTCCTGCTCCCGCGCAGAACCCAAGCACCGTGGCGGGCGGAACGGCGGGCAGTGCGGCGAGGTTCGCCAGCGGGGCGACCAGAGAGATCTCCCCGAATGTCGTCGCCAGTATCGGCGCCACCGCGCTCTGGGCCGCGGCGGGCACGGCCAGGGCGTAGGCGAGAGGACTCGGCAGGAGTCCGGCCAGAGAGCGGCCCAGTGGACGAGCCCACAGGACCAATCCGGCGGTGGCGGCAGCCGAGAGATGGAGGCCGACCGAGTACAGCAGGTGCGGGCGCAAGCAGACCAGCACGATGAGGGTCGCCGCGAGAGCCTGGAGCGGGTGGGAGGGGCGGCCCACGACCAAGCCCACCAGTCCGAGCGTGCCCATTGCCACCGCCCTCAAGACCGACGGCTCGGGACCGACGACCAGGACGAACAAGAAGAGAACCAGTCCCGAGGCGAAGATCCGAAAGACAAAGAGCGAGCCGGCGGTGGCGAGCGCGACCGCGCCCAGCACGATTGCCACGTTGCTGCCCGACACCGCGACGAGATGGGCGAGCCCAGTGCGCCGAAAACGATGCTCGGTCGCCTCGTCGATTCTCGAGGTCTCACCGATGGTCAGACCTTCAAGCAAAGCTCCGCTCAAAGAATCTAGAGACGACGTCGTTCGCATTAGAGCACGGCGATAGCTCGAGGCAACCGCCGCCAAACCCGTGGGCCTCGAGATCATTCGGATCTCGCGAGCGTCGAAGGTCGCGAGTGCTCCCAGGCGCGCCCTCGCTCTGGAAAAACCGTCATCGCCCAAGGGCAGAAACCACCCCTTTGCCGCGATGGTTGATGCCGGTTCGTGTTCCAGCCGGTCCACGACCACGAGGCCGATCTCGTTCAGCGGGGGCCGCGCGCCACAGGTTGCTCGCCTTACCTCAAGCAGAGTTCCGAGTCCACCCGCGTGTTCGATCACCCGAGCGTTGATGCTGCAGGCCGCGATGTCTCCGGCGAGAACCGCGGCCGTCGAGTCGGCCGGAAGCGGACGCGTAGCGGTCGCGGCTCCCGCCCACGTCCCCAGAAGGAGGATGCCGAGCAGGCGCGCGGAGGCCGGTCGTCTCGTTACGAGAATGGCTCCCGATAGGGCCCCGAGGGTGAGGACGACGCCCCCGGGCCGAAATGACGACAACGCGCTTCCGAGCGCCGTCGCCGCTGCGGCGGCCCACAGCAATCGAAACATCCCCGTGCCGTGCAGAGCCTCCCGAGCGCGGCGCCGATTCAGAGCGTTACGTAAGGACGGATCGATTCAAGCGTCGCCGGACCTATTCCTGATACCTCGATCAGTTCGTCCACGGAGGAGAACCCGCCCATCTCGTCCCGGTACGCCAGGATCGCCGCCGCCGTAACCGGCCCCACTCCGGGGATGGATTCCAAGGTGGTCTGGTCGGCGGAATTGAGACTTATCACCGTCGAGGAGGCAGAGGAGGCGCCCGGCGACGGGACGGCCGCGCCCGGGGCGGCCGCCCGCACCTCGCTTTTCTTGGGAACCTCGAGCTTCTGCCCGTCGACGAGGATCTCGGCGAGGTTCACTCCGTCCAGATCGGCGCCCGGCCGCGGCCCCCGCGCCAGGTCGATGGCATCGGCGACCCGCGCCCCCAGGGGCAGCTCGTAAAGACCGGGACGGTGGACCGCTCCGGCGACATGAACGAGGATCATGCTGGCGGGAGTGGGCGATGCCACCCCGGGGCTGGGCCCACCGCGGCCGGGAAACGCATTCGCGGGAGAACGCGCCGGGGGCGCTATCCGCGGCTGCGGGGCGCGATTCCACAACAACAGCCCGACGGCCGCCGCCGCGACGATTAGAAGCGCCACGATACGAATCTGGTGCTTGCGGCCGCCAAGCTCCTCCAGGCGCTCGCGCCAGGTCGGGCGAACGAGAACCTCCGACATGGATTGATCGTGGCCCAGCCGGCCGCCCGGGCCAGTGGCGCGAGCCACAGTCGTGCGAAGTTTCATACTGCTCTGGATGGAATTCGAAATCAGGCCCTGCTACGCCGACGAGATCGACCGCTTCCTCGAGATCTGTGAGGCGAGCTTCGGCAAGGGGCTGCCCGAGGAGGACACCAAGCGACTCAAGCATCTAATCGAGCCCGAGCGAACCGTCGCCGCGTTTGACGAGTCGGACATCGTCGCCACCAGCGCGGCCTACCGTTTCAACCTCACGATCCCGGGAGGCGAGTTACCGGTGGCGGGCGTATCGATGGTGGGAGTTCTTCCGAGCCATCGGCGGAAGGGGATTCTCACCGCCCTCGTGCGCGAGCAGCTCAACAGGATGAGGGATTGGGGCGAACCCCTTGCCGTGCTCTGGGCGTCCGAGGGAGCGATCTACCAGAGGTTCGGCTACGGCATGGCCGTTCCCGACGCGGGTATCGATCTGGAGCGTGATTTGGCGCGCTTCATCGACACCTCCGATCCGATCGGAAGGGTCGTCCTGATTACTGAGGAAGAGGCACTGAAGGTGCTCCCCGAGGTCTACGACCGGGTGAGGGCGTCGGTGCCCGGCATGCTGTCGCGCAGTAAGTCGTGGTGGGAGCACCACCGGCTCTCCGACACCGACGCACAACGCGAGGGCGGCGGGCCGATGTTCAGAGCTCTGCTCGAGATCGCGGGTGAGGCCTCGGGCTACGTGCTCTACAGGATCAATCCATCGTGGGGCGACGATGGAATCCACAACGGGACCGCAGAGGTGGTCGAGGCCATCGCTCGGGGCCCGACCGAGACCCGCGAGCTGTGGAGATTCATTCTCGGCCTCGACCTCGTAGCCAGGATCAGTTGCTC
>JALZEK010000024.1 GCA_030862065.1 Actinomycetota bacterium
GGAGGATTGCCCCATGCCAGGAACCCGGAGATACCCGCCAGAGATCCGTGAACGTGCAGTGAAGCTCGTGTTCGAGCACGAGCACGAATATCCATCGCAGTGGAAGGCGATTTGCTCGATCGCTGAGAAGTCAGATCTGAACCGAGAGACGCTGCGGCAATGGGTCCGCCAGGCCGAGTGTGACACCGGGCGTCGACCCGAGCTCACCACCGATGAACGCCAGCGCATGAATGATCTCGAACGCGAGGTCAAAGAGCTGCGACGAGCCAACGAGATCCTCAAGTCGGCAGCGGCTTTCTTCGGGGCGGAGCTCGACCGCCGACCGAAGAGATGATCGCGTTCATCGAAGAGCACAAGAAGCGTTGGGGGGTCGAGCCGATCTGCGATCAGCTGCCGATCGCTCCCAGCACCTATTACGCGGCGAAGCACCGTCCGCCGTCGAAGCGCCGGGTGCGCGATGAAGCCTTGAAGCTTGAGATCCTGCGTGTGTGGGATGAGAACTACCGCGTCTACGGAGCCGACAAGGTGTGGGCCCAGATGAACCGTGAGGGCACCAGGGTCGCCCGCTGCACCGTCGAGAGGCTGATGCGCCAGCTCGAGATCCAGGGCGCCACCAGGGGCAAGAAGCACCGCACCACGACACCAGCCGACGAGATGACGGCCCGACCACGAGACCTCGTCGACCGCAACTTCAGCGCGCCCGAGCCGAACCGGTTGTGGGTCTGTGACATCACCTATGTCGCCACATGGTCGGGCACCTGCTACGTCTCTTTCGTGATCGACTGTTTCGCACGCCGCATAGTGGGATGGCGTGCGTCGCGTTCGCTCCGCACAGACCTTTGCCTCGATGCTCTCGAGCATGCCATCTGGGCCCGCAGGGACGGTGACTTGAACAAACTCGTGCATCACTCAGACCGCGGCTCGCAATTCCTATCTATCCGCTACACCGAGCGCGTCGCCGACGTCGGTGCGACGAGCAGCGTCGGCAGTCGCGGCGACAGCTACGACAACGCACTCGCTGAATCGGTTATCGGTCTCTTCAAGACCGAGTTGGTGCGCAACAAAGGGCCGTGGAAAGGACTTGATGACCTCGAGATCGCGACGCTCGAGTGGGTCGACTGGTGGAACAACAGGCGGCTGTTGGAGCCGATCGGTCGCATCCCGCCGGCGGAAGCAGAGGCTAAGTTCTACAGTCTGAAAGAAGGTGTCGTGGAGGCCGCGACTCAAGGAATCGAGTCTCTATGAAACCCGGGGCGGTTCAATCCATACGCGAGCATCCTTTTAAAGCTGCTGCCCCGTATCGCATTGCCTTCTCCGCACGCTCGTACCCATCCAGAATCCGCCTGTTCTACTGCCCACATTCACACCGGTCAGTGAGTTACGGAGATTCCTTAGAGTCAATCAAATTGCCGACTCAGCGCGAGGGCGACCTCTGAACATCATGCTGTGCAGACATCGCCTCCCTCGGAGTGGTCGTCCGATACATCAACATCGACGGGGTCGCTAGATCATGCATTCCGGCTCCAGTCCTCGCCATGCCAGTTTGGCGCACTAACAGATGAACCAATCAAGCTTTATGGCATTGGAGTGACTGTCCGATGCGAGAACACCTCGCACTGGACTTGTAACAGGGTTCCGTCGGCACCGGAGTGATCGTCCGATGCCGATGGTTAGGCGCTGAGCGTGGACGCCCAGTGCAGTGGCTACTCCGCTGCTCAATAAGGAATGGTCAGAAGTTATCGCGCAACGCTAGACCGACCCCCTCGCGTCCAACTACGCACCTCGACTTGTCACCCCGGGACTAGTCATTCTTGACTATGCAAGAACCACCCGTCTGGTCCCTGTACAACCAGTTGTGACCTTTGATTTGATTTCCCGAGATCAAACAAGCCACTTGGGGGTGACGTGGTGCGGACGAAACTACGTGGGGTCGGCCTTACCACCGCCATGCTCGTTCTCGCGACGCTGGCCATCTCGAACGCCACCGCCGGAGAAACCACGACTTACGAAGTAGTGGTCGGTAAGTACCTCGTCCCCGACGCGTCTTGGGCAACGTCGACGCGTTTCTTTCCCTCCACGATCAAGGTCCATCAGAACGACCTGCTTCACTTCACTTCTGAACTTCCCGAAACGGCAACCCTTCTGCCAGCGGGGCAACTTCCGGGCACATGGGTCAAAGCCAACTGGAAAGGGATCGGCAAACCCTGGTCGTCCTTCGTGGCAGACCCGAACGACGGCGCCACCGCCCGCAGAATCAACATGCGAAGCATCGCTCCATCGCACTTTTGCGGTTGGCCCGGCCAGGATCCATGCTCGTTTGACGCGTCCGGGGATGCGGTCGACGGTGTCATGAGTAGTGGCCTTTCCCTTGCGACTTCAGGCGGCGGCGATACGTTCGTAAATAGGGAGCTCGACTTCACCGTGCGGGTGACCGCCCCCGCGGGCACGACGTTCTACGTCCTGTCGTTGTCGCATCCAAAGATGCGCATGAAGGTCGAGGTCGTAGCAGAGGAAGTAGTCGCCTCCGATCAGGCCGCGATCGACGCGACCTCCGCAACCCAGACCACGACGGACCTCAATCTGGCGAAATCTCTCAACAAGGAATACAGCGCGCGGCGTGAGTACACGCTCGTCAGAGGCGCCAAGGTTTGGAAGGCGTGGGCGGGCGTCGATACACCCAAGGTTTCCCTGTTACGAATGTACCCCCTGAAGCTTGTGATCAACAAGGGCGAAAAAGTGAAGTTCAACTTCTCCCAACTCGTCTCACAGGCGCATACGGTGACGTTCCCGCTGTCGAAGGCTCTGGAGATCGCCGCCGGGTCGCCGAGACCCAGTTGCGAGGAGGACGGAGTCGATTCACCCCCAACGCTGGACACCTATCCGTTCTGCGATGACCCCGCGCAACTCGAGTTCGAGATCCCGGCGGCGATCGGAAAGAAGGCCGGCGACGGTGTGTACCTAGGAGGTACGGACTTCGAGAGTTCGGGGGTCAGGGGTGGAGGGTTCGCTACGAACAAGAAGGCTCACGTGATCAAGTTCGCCGCGCGATCGAATGTGAACGGTTTCGTTTGGGGCTGCATGGTTCATGACATCGGCGGCGACCTTCTCGAGAGTGCAAAGGTCGTGGTCGAGTGAAGCCCCGGGGACGAGTCATGTTGTTCTCGCTACTTGCCGTATCGATGATGGGGGCGGACCTGACATGCACGAGCGATCCTCAGCCTGCCACGGAGCCTCCTGCACTCCCGGTATGGGAGCCCGAGGTCATCGACTGCAGTGCCCCGACGGGGGCCGGCAAGATCGCCTATCTTAGGAATTCCTTCGTCC
>JALZEK010000100.1 GCA_030862065.1 Actinomycetota bacterium
GCACGGAACGATCGGACAACCGGCTGAAGAGATCCTCGACTTTCGATGTGTCGTCTTCAAGCACCGGTCGAATGTGAATCGTCGAGCCGTCTCTCAACCCGACATCGACGGATCGGTGGGCCGGATAATTGGCAGGCAACGGAGTCGTCACCTCATGAAAATAACCTTGGACCCGCCAAACATGTAGTCGCCGACAACATGAGTAGCAGGTTGGGCCTGCGGCGACGGGCGGCCCTCGGGACGGCAACCCGTTTTTGAGCCACCCTCGGGTTCACCCGTCGTCCTCCGGCCCCTGAACTCAGGACGCGCCGAAGACGAACGACCTGGCAAGGATCGGCCGCTACAAAGTGAACAAGAAGGTATCGGTGCGGGCGACCGTTCGGTAGATCGCAACCACCACTAGGTCGTCCAGGAGACCGGGTCGACGTCCACGCGCAACCGGTCGGGCATCGCCACGTCGGCCGCCAGAGGCCGCAACATCGATCCCATCTTGTCGGCGTCTTCGCACTTGATCAACAGTTCCGCACGCCCTCCGTTTTGCGTGCGGGTTTTGACCATCGGTCCCAGGACCAGCCCCGAATTTGCACGAGCGCGCTCGGCCACGTCCTTCGCCAGACGGGCCGAGCCCGGACCAAATGCGGTTACATGGATCAGTTCCGAGAAGGGGGGATACCGCAACTCTCTGCGCTGCTCTATCTCTTTCTCCAAGAAGTAGTGATAGTCGGCCCGCGCCACCGCCTGGATGGCGTGGTGTGCGGGCTCGTCGCTCTGGACGAGAAGACGTCCGCCCTTGTTTGAGGGGCCGGCCCATGCCGCCATCTCGGCCAGCGCGTGATAGGCGCGCTCGGCCGATCGGAAATCGGCCCGACGAATCAAGGCGTCGGCGTTGAGCACCCCTACAAAGGAGACGGGCGGCCTGATGGCTGCTTTGGTGCCGATCCAGGTCGTCACGTAGATGTCCGAATCGGCGAAATCGCCTCTGCCGTCCGGGAGCGCGTCCGGATCCACGCGCGCCACGCTGGAGTGGGGGAAGGCCTTGGCGACTTGCTCCTCCAACCGCTCGGCTCCCGCGCCGATGTGGCGCCACCTGTTCGACCCGCACGTCGGGCAAAACTGGGGGACGCCACCGACGAAATCGCACCGGGGGCAGCGAACGCGAGACCGGCCGGATGCCGGATGCCTGTCGAAGGACACGGCAGCCTCGCAAACGGGACACCTGAGAGATCGCCGGCACTCCGCGCACCACAGGGTCCTGGCGTAGCCGCGTGCCGTTGCCAGCAAGGCAACACGCTTCTGCTTCGACAGGGCATCTTTGATGCGCTCGTACATGGCCCGCCCCAGCGTGCGATCGTGCGGAATTGGAGCGACCTCCACCACCGGACGAGCCTCCTTCTGTTGAGATCTGTCGGGAGCCACCTCGGCCCACCGTCCGCCGAGTAGTTCCCATCCGGTTTCCACGGTAGGAGTGGCCGTAATGAAGACACAGGCCGCCCCCTGGAGGTCGGCTCGCTTCAACGCCACCCGGCGCGCGTCGTAGCGCGGTGACCGCTCTTCTTTGTACGCGGGGTGGTGTTCTTCGTCGACCAGGATCAGCCGAAGCGACGGTGCCGGAGCGAAGACCGAGGCTCGGCCCCCGCCGCCGATCGGAGCTCCCTCTGCCATGCTCACCCAGGCTGTGGAACGATCCGCGTCCGACCGAAAGCTGTCCATTCGCACGATCGAGGGATGGTCGCGCTCGAGGCGATCGAGGAGCGGCGCGCCGTAACCGACCTCGGGGACGGTCACGATGGCTGCGCCCCCGCTCGCCTCGATCGACGCGGAGATCAGGTGACCGACGAGATCTTCCCGGTCGTCTGCCCCGACGGGGCGCACGCACCACACCCCGTCGTTACCGGCGCGAATGGCGTCGAGTAAGGCGGCTCCGCCACCATAAGAGGGCAAGGCCGACGTCGTTTCGGTTATCCGGATATCACCGACGGTCGCCTTGACGCGCACCCGGGGCGGGACCGCTCTGGCGAACGCTCGACCGCGCGGAACCACGTACCGAAGCGCGAGCCACTCATAGAGATCGGTCAACGGGATCGGCGCCAGGGGAGCGGATACGACGGCGCGGGCGATCGATTCGAGAGCGGGATCGGCGGGTCTCTCCTCGATCTCCACGACCACCGCGCGGACGTTGCGATTACCGAACCGAACCGCCACGAGTGTCCCCACGCGCACGACGTCGCGCAACGAGTCGCCGACCGCGTAATCGAATTTCCTGTCCACCCGCCAGGCGGGGACAAGGGGAATTACCGAAGCGACGAGTTCGGTGTCAGGTGCAGAGCCGACGGAGCTCATCCGCCCGGTCGGTTCGTTCCCAGGTGAAGTCCTTCTCCGACGAGCGACCGAAGTGACCGTAAGCCGCGGTGTTGCGATAGATCGGCCTTCTCAGGTCGAGATCTCTGATGATCGCGGCCGGTCTGAGGTCGAAGCACTCGGTGACCGCGGACAGGATCTTGGTGGGATCGAACTTTTCGGTTCCGAATGTTTCGCACGAGATCGATACCGGATGCGCCACTCCGATCGCGTAAGCCACCTGGATCTCGAAACGATCCGCCAGGCCCGCCGCAACGACGTTCTTGGCGACGTAGCGCGCGGCGTAGGCGGCTGATCGGTCCACCTTGGTCGGGTCTTTTCCCGAGAACGCTCCCCCACCGTGTCGGGCCATTCCCCCATAGGTGTCGATGATGATCTTTCTTCCGGTCAGCCCCGTATCGGCCCGAGGCCCTCCTATCTCGAAAACTCCGGTTGGGTTGACCAGAATTTTCATTTCCTCGTTGTCCAGATCCGCAGGCAGCAAGGGCGTGACGACGTGTTGTTCGAGGTCGGGTTGGAGAAGGGTATCCACGTCCACGTTTGGCTGATGTTGCGCGGAGAGGATGATGGTCTCGATCCTCGTCGGACGGCCCCGGTCGTACGCCACTGTGACCTGCGTCTTGCCGTCGGGACGAAGATACGGAAGCACTCCGGCCTTTCGAACCTCCGACATCCTTTGGGCGAAACGGTGGGCCAGCCAGATGGGCATCGGCATGAGGTCGTCGTTCTCTTTGCAGGCGTAGCCGACCATCATGCCCTGGTCCCCCGCCCCCTGACCGTCGAGCGCGGCGTCGACCGCCTCTCCGTGCCGCTCCTCGAAGGCGTGATCCACGCCCACCGAGATGTCCGGAGACTGTTCCTGGATTGCGACCGTCACTCCGCAGGTCTCGCCGTCGAAGCCGATCTTTGAACTCGTGTAACCGACGTCGGTAATCGTCCGGCGCACGACGGCGGGAACGTCGACGTAGGTGGAGGTCGAGATCTCACCGGATACGACCACCCATCCGGTCGTGATCAGGGTCTCGCACGCGACGCGGCCAAAGGGATCGTCGGCGAGGATTTCGTCGAGCACCGCATCCGAGATTTGATCGGCCAGTTTGTCGGGATGTCCCTCTGTGACCGATTCCGAAGTGAACAGTTGCATAGGCGGCATCCTAGTGCCTGGCGTATGAAGGAACGGCGGAGCGCCCCGTGAAGTGTAGGAGGGCGCCCTGTGGACGCCCCCCTAGCCGCGTCGCCGCACGCAGCCCTTGACTACTTCTTGTACTTGTAGACGTACTCCCCTTCGGCGGTCGGACCGCCGGCCCAGTTGCAGGCCACGATGTTCACCTTGAAGCCTTTCTTGAGCGGCAGACCGGCCACCTGCTCGGTGGCATTACCATCGTTGGGCGAAGTCGAGCTGGCGAGCGTGTGTCCGGCTGCATCGGTGATGTGGAGGTCCCAGTCACCAACGAAGTCAAAGATCTCGACGTCGAGTATCCCCTTGCCCGGGGTCTTGAAAGAGGTGGTCACTTTGTGCACGGCCTCGGCCCCGTTGAGACAGCCACCTTCTTGAACCGAGCTCGTGACGGGATACGGAAGAGCCTGAGCGGAAAAGGATTTCTTCAACGTCTTCTTCTTGCCCGCCGTGGCCGGCGCGGTCGCAACCGCCAGCGCGAGCGCAACTACCATTACCAAGATGATCGACTTGCGCATTCGTCCAACCTCCCCGCTAATTGATCTTGGCTGATAGTTCGCCGCAAATTGACGCGCTCCTCCCCCTCGCCAATACAAAGAGGCGCCCCGGAGGGGGG
>JALZEK010000176.1 GCA_030862065.1 Actinomycetota bacterium
GCCTGATCTCGACCGGCGGCCGTCGCACGGGATTGGCTACTCGATCCAGGTAATGACGACGCGGCTCTTGACGGTCTCGTCGCGGCACCCGTGACCTTCTGGCTGATTCTCTTCGGGCGAGCCCGCCTGATCCGGGTCGTAACAGAAAACGATGGTCTGAACCCCCGGATCCGCGCTGTTGTTCACCCGGACATGGAACTCTTTGTCCCCGGCGATCCCCTTTTGCTGGTAGCCGGACTGGTGGCAGTGAAGCGTGCCGTGGAACTCGTCCGTGTACGCGACCTTCGGTCCGTTGTCGAGCGGGCCGACCATGTCGGGATCGGGACAGGCGCTGATCGTGCCGGCGCCCTTTGACCTCCACGTGGCGGGAGCATCGAACTTCTTTCCGCCTTTGAACAAACAAGCATCTATGTGAACGTTCTTGTCGCTCATCATCGGCAGACTCAATTGCTGGGTGTCGGTTCGATCCGCGTATCTGCAACGCGAATCGGGATCGACGTCGGGGTTCTCGGTCGAGGCCCCCGTATCCGGGTTGATGTAAGCCGACGCCTTCGCCGGAGCCTCGCTTCGACCGCGAGACGCGGCGGCTCCCGTCGTCGCCAGGACGACGAGCGCGAGCAGCAATACAAAGGGTTTCCTTGGCAAGAGATGTCTCCTTTTCCTAGTTCGGACTTGTCGTCGAGCCGTCGGCCTCGGTAGTCGTTACGCTTGCCACGCCTGTGCCGGATTTGCGGGGCGATTGATCTCCGAGCGACAAATCCCGAACGCCATGAAAGGACGTAATGAGGGACAAGGTGAGGTCTGTCAGGAAGGGCGCCGATGAGGAGGAAGTCCTCCTTTTGGCCGTCGCGCGCGGAGACACGGCAGCCCTGCGCGAGCTCTACCGGTCGTTCGAGCGTCCGCTCTTCTCCCTGGGAGTCAGGTGGTACGGGGACCAGGAGCTCGCCGAAGAACTAGTCCAGGAGGTGACTCTCAGGGTGTGGCGCAAGGCCGCGAGTTTCGATCCGTCGCGGGGTCGGGCCAGCGCCTGGATATTTGGGGTCGCTCGCAACGTGGCGACCGATCTGGCGCGCGCTCGTAGCCGGCGGCCCACCCCCGTGGAAGAGCTCGCCCCGGAAGAGATTGGGCCCTGGAACGAGGAGGCCGCCTGGCAGTCGTGGGAGGTGGCAAAGGCCATACGTACCCTGCCGATCGACCAGCAAAAGGTGATCGAACTCGCCTATGTCTGCCAGTTCACCCACTCGGAGATAGCCAGAACCCTGGAGATCCCGCTCGGAACCGTGAAAACGCGCATCCAGCTCGCCCTGACGAAACTCGAGAGGGCGTTGATGGCGAGAGGGATCGTCGAGGAGCCCGTCACATGACGAGGTGCGAGAGCTTCCGGCCGAACGTCGCGGCTTACGTGATCGATAACCTCGACGCGGCCGAGCGGGACCGGTTCAACAGGCACTTATCAGAGTGCGCGGGCTGCTCGCGAGCGGTTGCTCGACTCGAGCAGGTCGCGGACATTCTTCCGTCTGCTCCACTGGGAACGGATCCACCGCGCGATCTCGAAGATCACGTTCTCGCATTGGTTCGACGCGATCGGACGGCCCGGCTCGCCGTTAATGCACCGCTTTTGCCCGAGCCCCCCGGTGACCTCGCCGAGCGGACCCTCGCCCGAGTCGAAGCCGAGCCGAGAGCGGCGGTGGGAGCGAGGGCCTTGAGGGGGTGGCCCAGGATCACCGCGGTGCTCACGCCCGCTTTTGGAGCGGCGGCCATAGTGCTCGCCTTTCTATTCGCTTCCTCGCTGCAGGACCTGGACTCGGCGCGCGAACGGGTGAGAAACCTCCAGGGACAAGATATGCCCGGCCTAGATCCCGACGGCCCAACGCCGCCGGCCGGGCACGAGATGCAAACGGTGACGCTGACCGGAACGGGGACCACGACAAGGCTGGATCTCTTCCATTTCCGCTACAACAACTACCGACTTCGACTCCATACCGGGGAGCTTCCCATCCAGCCGGAGGGTTACCACTACGAGCTGTGGCTCTCCGGAGAGGACGGAAGGACTTCGGCGGGGAGCTTCCGCATGGAGAAGACCGATCAATTCGTCATCGATTTCAACGTCGGGATCGATCCCGCCGAGTACACCCGGGTGGAGATCACCGAAGAGCGAGACGAAGGTGCTCCGTCCAGGAATCCCGACGTCGTGGTGTCCGGGGAAATCGACCCCGAGAACGTCCGTCACGGAGACTGACTAGAAAAGCTCTCGCGCCCTGCTGAAGACCGCGTCGAGCATCCCCTCGGTGAGTTTTCCGGTGAAGGTGTTCTGCTGGCTCGGATGATACGAGCCGACCAGCGCGAAGCGATCCAGGTCCACCTCCGAGAGGTGTCCGAACCTGGGCTTGGGCGACACGCTTCTCCCGGTCAGAGACGAATGGCACCGGAGGGCCACGTCCCAAGCGAAGGAACCGAGCGCGACGACCACCTTGATTCGCGCCAGAAGCTCGATCTCGCGTTCGAGGTACGGGCGGCAACGATCGCGCTCCTCGGGAAGTGGCCTGTTCGCCGGGGGCGCGCACCTCACCGCGGCCGCGACATAGGCGTCGGTGAGCTTCAGCCCGTCGTCGGCGGCAACCGATTTTGGTTGGTTGGCAAATCCACATCGGTGAAGTGACGCGAACAACCAATCACCGGACCTGTCACCCGTGAAGATGCGACCGGTCCGATTCCCTCCGTGTGCCGCCGGCGCCAGGCCGACCACCAACATCCTCGCCCGGGGGTCCCCGAAACCCGGAACGGGACGCCCCCAGTAGTCCTGGTCCCGAAACGCAACCCGCTTCTCCGCCGCAACCCGCTCTCGCCACTCGACGAGCCGGGGGCAGGCGCGGCATCGGACGATCTCCTCGGTTAGCTCCGAAAGCTTTCGCTCATCTGGGTTCCCGGTCTGCGAAATCAAGTCGGAAGGTCGAGTCCCAGATCCTGAACCCGGCGGGCCAGCGCACCGAAGGCCTCCGAACTCAAGTGGGCATGATCGAAGCCAAGCGACTCAAAATCGCCGGATGCCTCGGCGGCCGACTCGAAGACGCGTTCGACAAGCCCGACCGAGCGACCTAGCGCGTCGTGGAGGGCCTCACCTCGCCCGTCCCTCGGCGAAACGTAGGAACCGACAAAACCCACTGCGAATTGGACATGCCGGCCCTGATCTCTGAGAAGCGCGGCGAGCCCCGTCCTGAGACCTCGGAGCGAGTCCAGCTCCGCCAGCCGGCCGAACAGCGAACGCTCCGCGGTTGCCGCGGTCACACCCTCCAGCACCACGTCATGGAGCAGCAACCCCGCCAGCAGCTCATCCGAGACATCGCGGGTCCTTCTGACCTCGTCCGCGTTTTCAGAAATGAGATCCACGATCTCCCGGACTCCCTGGTTCGCCACGCCGAGCTGGCTGGTTTCGCGCGGGCTCCCCTGCCCCCTTCTGTGGACCACCTCCGAGAAGAAACGGTCGAAGAACACCGTGCGCCTGGCCGTATCCACGAGGTGAGTTGTCATGAAAACCTGTTGATCCTCGGTTGGCACCGCGTCCACGAACGGGACAAGAAGATCCTCCGCCTTCGGTCCCTGCACGAAGCAGCACGACAGAACGGCGAGTATTGATTTGCGGCCGCGGGCGTCAAAACCCTCCTGCCAGGAGACCCGGTCGCCCTCTAAGTCGATCTTCTCGGCTTCCCACTGCTGGCGCTCCCACCGGTAGTAAAGCGTCCGAGGATCGAGAGGAGATTCGTCCTGCATCGCCTCCAGCTCGCCAGGGGAAACGTCGCCAAGTTCCTCGATGGGCGCGGCGTGTACTCCCGTCAGCGGTTCAAAACTCGTCGCCATCGCCGGTCTTACAGAATGTGGGACAAGAAGGCCTTGAACCGTTCGTCCTGGGGGTTCTGCATAATTTCCTTCGGTACTCCGTCTTCGACGACCTTACCGTCATCCATAAAGATCAGCCGGTTGCCGACCTCGCGCGCAAAGCCCATCTCGTGGGTTACGACCACCATTGACATGCCCTCCTCGGCCAAACGCTTCATAGTGTCCAGGACCTCCTTGACGAGTTCGGGGTCGAGGGCCGAGGTCACCTCGTCGAACAGCATGAGCTTCGGCTTCATGGCCAGGGCCCGGGCGATGGCAACACGCTGCTGCTGCCCGCCCGAGAGCTGTGAGGGGTG
>JALZEK010000038.1 GCA_030862065.1 Actinomycetota bacterium
CAGGTGTCGGCATCGAGCGACGTTCTCCCCGAGTTCCGGGAGTACGAAAGGTTCGCGACGACGGTTGCCGATGCTTACCTGTCACCAAAGCTTGCCGGCTATCTGCAATCGCTGAGGGCGAGGGCGAAAGACGCGGGACTTGCGAACGTAACCGTCATGCAGTCCTCTGGGGGAGTCGTGGACCTCGACACGGCCGCCGCGGGAGCTGCCGCCTGCGTCCTGTCGGGTCCGGCCGCGGGCGTGGTCGGGGCGGCCTACGTCGCAAGCGAGTCGGGGTTCGAGAACGTGCTCACTCTGGACATGGGAGGGACGAGCACGGATGTCGCCGCGGTCGTCGATGGTGACGTGCAAACGACGACCGAGACCACAATAGGCGGCATCCCGATCCGCTTTCCCGCGGTCGACGTCCATACCGTGGGAGCCGGGGGAGGCTCAATCGCCTGGATCGACTCGGGCGGTGCGCTGCGCGTTGGTCCGCGCTCCGCGGGCGCAGAGCCCGGCCCCGCCGCCTACGGGCGGGGAGGGGACGAGCCCACCGTTACCGATGCCAATCTGGCGTTGGGCAACCTCGAAGATGGAATGGTCCTCGGAGGCGAGGTCACCCTGAAGCGAGAGCGCGCCGAAGTCGCGTTGAAGTCGGTCGCCGATCATCTCGAGGGTGGCGTGGAGGAGGCGGCGGCGGGAGTGATCCGAGTGGCGAACGCGGAGATGGCGCGGGCGCTGCGGGTCGTGAGCATCGAGCGAGGCCTCGACCCACGCCACTTCGCGCTCGTGGCCTTCGGGGGAGCCGGACCAATGCACGCCTGTGCCCTCGCGGAGGAATTGGAGATCCAAACGGTTCTCGTCCCGGGCTCGGGCGGGGTGCTGAGTGCGCTGGGCCTCGCGATATCGGACATGAGGCGTGACTACGTCTCGTCGGTGATCCCAACGCGAGACGAACCGGATCTCGACCCAACCTTTCGCGAACTCGAGACCACGGCGGCCAAAGATCTTCCCGGAGCCGAATTGATTCGGAGCGCCGACCTGCGTTATCGGGGTCAGTCGTTCGAGCTGACCGTCGAGGGAGACGACCTCGACAAGTTACGTGACGCGTTTCACCGCGCCCACGCACGGCGTTACGGATTTGAGCTGTCCTTCGAACCCGTCGAGGTCGTCAATTGCCGGCTGACGGCGACAATTGCGGCCCCCAAACCGAAGCTCGCGGCCCCCGATGGAAACGGGCAGCGGGTGGATCCGGGGACGATCGTGAAGCTCGCGGAGACCACTTGCGTTGTGGGGCCCGATTGGGAGGGGCGCGTAGATGAGCGTGGAACACTGATTCTGAAACGGACATGAGCGCGCTGGATCCGGTTTCTCTCGCCGTCCTGTCGTCGGCCCTGGTCGGCATTGCCGAGGAGATGGGAGCGGTGCTGATCCGGGCCGCCTATTCGTCGAACATAAAGGAGCGACGCGATTGCTCCACCGCCCTCTTCGATGCGAACGGAGTGATGGTCGCTCAGGCGGAGCACATCCCGGTCCATCTGGGTGCGATGCCTGAAGCCGTCGCCGCGGTGAAGGATCGGAATGCGGTGGCCGGAGATGTCTTCGTTCTGAACGACCCCTACACAGGCGGGACTCATCTGCCCGATATCACTCTCGTCTCACCGATTTCGTCCAACGACGAGATTCTCGGTTACGCGGTGTCGCGCGCTCATCACTCAGACGTCGGGGGAATGTGGCCCGGATCGATGCCGAGCGACTCGCGCGATATCTACCAGGAGGGTCTGATTATCCCGCCGATCCGGCTGGTCGAACGTGGAGAGGTAGTCGAGGACACAATGAATTTGATCGCGTCCAACTCGAGGACTCCCGAGCTTCGGCGCGGCGACCTGCGGGCTCAGCTTGCAGCGAACGGGTTGGCCCAGGAGCGCGTTCAGGAATTGATCGACCGGCACGGCCGAGGCAAGTTGGGCGCGGCCTTCGAGGAGGTGATCGCCTACGCGGAGCGGCGCACCCGCGCCGTACTGGAAGATCTTCCGGACGGCGTCTACCGGGCAACGGGACAAGTCGAGGGCGATGGCATCACGGAGGACGACGTCGGGCTACGCGCGACGGTCACCATCGACCGCGACGAGATGACCATCGACTTCAATGGAACGTCCGACGCGGTCGATGGGAACGTCAACTGTCCTATGGCCGTCACTCGGGCCGCGTGCTTCTTCGCCCTTCGGGTCCTGCTGCCGGAGGACGTCCCCGCGAACTCCGGAGCCTATGCCCCCGTGACCATCAAGGCTCCGGCTGGAAGCGTTGTCGACGCCCCCCGGCCGAGCGCGGTCGTGGCCGGCAACGTGGAGACCAGTCAGCGGGTTGCCGACACCGTCTTACAGGCTCTGAGCCAGGCGGTTCCTCTTCTCACCGACGGCCAGGGAACGATGAACAACCTCATCATCGGCGGGCGGGGGTGGACCTATTACGAAACGATCGGTGGCGGACAGGGGGCGGGCCCGCGGGGGTCCGGGCCCTCGGGGGTGCACGTGGGTATGAGCAACACGCTGAACACACCGATTGAGGCACTCGAGCTCGAGTACCCGCTCGCGGTCGAGCGTTACGAACTTCTCTATGCGAGCGGCGGTGACGGCATCCACTCGGGAGGCGACGGGATCGTCAGGTCGGTCCGGGCGCTCGAGGCGGCCCGCTTCGCGATCCTGTCCGATCGCCGCCGCAGGGGACCGAGCGGAGGCGATGGAGGTGGGGACGGCCGGCCCGGAAAGAACCTTCTCAACCGGCGCTCCCTGCCGGCCAAAGCCCACGGAGACCTCGCGCCCGACGACGTCCTCACGATCGAGACGCCGGGTGGGGGAGGGTGGGGGCGGCGCGACTAAGAGGCCGCGGGGCTCGCTTTGGTTGCCGTTTTCGCCCCACCTCGCGAGGGGAAGTAAGGGGTAATCGAAGGAGGTGCCGATGGAGCGCGGAAGCGGCAAGAAGAACCCCAAGCTGGACGAAGAGGTCAAGCACGAGACGGAGGGTCTCGAGCGATCGGGCAAGGAGCCTCACGCAGAGCCCTACCGCCAAGATGAGAGCGCTACCGATTCCCCGCCGGCCGACGAGATTGAGGGAGACCGGCCGACGAGCGGACACCGGGTCGCCGGAACCGGCTCTTCAGCCGATCGCTACTCCTACACGGACCACGGCGAGGAGGGCGGAGCCAGCCACCCCAAACCCGGTGACGACGAGTCCGAGGGGGATGAAGAGTGATCACCAGGGGCGTGACGCTGCCCGAGATAGAAACCCTGATCTCCTCACCCGGCCCGTTTGTCTCCGTTTACCTCAACACCGAGGGCAACCGCGAGCAGGCGGCCAAGGAGATCTCGCTTCGGTGGAGAGCGCTCCGAACCGAAGCCGAGAAGCGGGGCGCGCCCAAGTCGGATCTTGAGGCAATCGATGATGTCGTCGGGAACGCACAGAGAGAGGGGGATGGTCTGGTTGCGTTCGCCGCGGAGGGCAGGATCGTCCATCTCGATCACCTCTCCACACCGGTTGACGACGCGATTGCGTTTGGTCACGCGCCCCACCTCGTTCCCTATCTCGAATGGCGACAGGACAACCCGACCCATATCGTCGCTCTCGTCGATAGAACGGGGGCCGAGATCCACGTCGTTTCTCCGTGGCGACCGGATTGGACCGGTGAGGTTGACGGATGGGAATGGCCGGTTACCCGCGTCAGTCCCGGCGGCTGGTCTCAGCGCAGGCTTCAGCAGCGCGCCGAGAACCTGTGGGACGAGAACGCGGGACAGGTGGCCGAGAGACTGGTCGCCATCGCGGCCCAGGAGTCGGCCGAACTCGTGGTCCTAGCCGGAGATGTTCGGGCGGTCGGTTTCCTGCGCAAGAACCTGCCCGAGCGTTTCGAACCCGTTGTGCACGAGCTCGGAGGTACGGAGGCATATTCGGTGGATGAGATCGCCGAGGAGGTTCGAAAGGCCGTGGCCGCCTACGCGGCCCAGAACACGGAACGAACGCTGGAGCGTTTCAGAGAAGAACTTGGCCAGGACGATCTGGCGGTCGAGGGCTGGGACGAGACTTTCGCCGCCCTGCGCGAGGCGAAGGTTGACACTCTTCTCGTAACAAGAGGGCCGGAGGACGGCCGGGCCGTCTTTGCGGCATCGGACCCCCGCCAGGCGGCGGTCGCAGAAGGCACTTTGTCGGAGATGGGTTTTGCAGGTGCGGTCGTGGCCGCTCTGGCTCCGGATGTAGCCGTACGGGCCGCGCTTGCGGGTGGATCCAGGATCCTCGTCATTCCCTCGCTCTCGGCAGAGTTCACGCCCAAACAGGGGGTCGGGGCGCTGCTGCGCTTCGCTTGAATTTGCCGACCCGCGGGCCGAGACGATTGCGAGGTGATCGTCACATGTACGTAGAGGACAAGGACTTTGAAAAGAAAGAGAACGAAAACGAAAAGCAAAAATCTCAGGTAAACGAAACCGATGAGGATGACTCCGAATCGATCGACACCGACGAGGCTTCGAAGGAGTCGTTTCCGGCAAGCGACCCACCGGCCTGGTAGGCACTAGGTCGCGCGAATCACTCCTTAGAGGTCCGGCTCGCCGGTGGCGGGTCGCAGGCCACGTCGGTCCCGTTGCCGATGCAATAGATGTTGTAGGGGCGGCCGATGACGGGCAGGGCGACGTTTCGTACATGAATGCCCCCGGGAGTCATGCCTCTCTCGCTGCCCGCGTGGGCGTGACCGTGTAGCACCACGTCGGCGCCGGCTGCGTCCACGGCCTCCGCGAGGTGATAGCTGCCGAGGAACGGATAGATCTCGGGCCGCTCTCCGCGCAGTGTTTCTTCGATAGGCGAGTAATGGAGCAGCGCGATTCTGAGGTCACCGTCCACCGAATCCAGACTGTGGTGGAGCTTCCCCGCGATCTCCTTCGTGTGTGAGACAAAGGCCTTCATCTCAACCTCACCGAATTCGGTGGCGCAAGCTCCGGCGAACCCTCCGCCAAAACCCTTGGCCCCTGCGATTCCGAGGGATCCGCCCGAAGTGTCGACGACCACCGAGTCCCGCTCCAGGACGGCTACCCCGACGGCCGTCAGAGCATCGGCGATCTGGTCCTCCTCCCCGGAGTGGTAATCGTGGTTGCCGAGAACCGCGACCATCGGAACCGGGATCCCCCTCAATTCCTCGGCGAAGAACGACGCCTCAGAAGCCGACCCCGTTCTCGTGAAATCGCCGGCCAGACAGAGGACGTCCGCGTGGTCCGGGAGGGCTTCGAACGCCCCACGTAGCGTCCCCGCGGTGTCCTCGCCGAAGTGGACGTCGGCCACCGCCGCGACCCTTATCAAGGAAGGTTCTCCTCGTGACCCGGCGGGGCCATCTTCTCGACCGTTGTTGCATCGAAGATCTCCCGATCCGGGACCGCCTCTCGCACGACTTCGGCGATCGCGCGTTTTCTCTCCTCGGTCGTCACAACCCCGCTGATCAGAACGCGGCCCCCCGAGACGGAAACTTCGATTCCCAGTTCACCAGTTCTCGGGTCGGCGGCGAGAGCCTCCTTGGCTCGGGCGACGAGATAGTCCTCGGGTTCTCGAGGAGTGCGCATACTCATTTTTCGTACAGAAACTCGTAGAGCCGGCGGATGGCATCGTTCGAGACGGTCAGGTCTTCGGATTGTGCATATACCAGAAGACTGAGCACCCTCCTGGGACCGTGCGAGGCTCTTCGGATCAGGTAATCCCAGTCGAGGTCCGTCCTGCCAAGGACGGCCAAAGCGTTGTACCAGTAGTCGGACGTATCCTCCTTTGTACTCATCGCCTGGCTCACGACGTAGTCCTCTGGTCCTATGAGCCGGAGCCGGGTTCCCTCCACCTCTTTCATTGGTCCCTTCTCGATCATCTCGTCGTCGAGGTACAAATCGCCCCCCATCTCGAAGATGAGATCCACAGTTACGCCGTTTGACTTGGCCTTGTACAGCCACTGTGGCTCAACCTCCTCCGTCTCGTAGCCGGCCGTCTCGAAGGTGTGGAGGAGTCGTTTGGCGTCGTCGGGCCGGATGACGAGATCGATGTCGCCGATGGAGGCGGGACGGCCCCATACATTCGAGGCCATGCTTCCGGCAAGTAGGTAGGGGCAGCCTTCGTTCTCTGTCACGGATACCGCGTGAGCGAGAGTGGATCGAAAATCGTCGGCCTCTTTATCCGAGACCTCCCGGGTCCGGGCGGTTGTGACTTTGTCGGCCATAAGGAAGTGCTACCCGCCAGGTGGGAGGCACTAACTGGGGCCGGACGCGGAAACACCGGCGCCCGAAGACGCCGGTGTCTCGACGCGATGCCCTGTGTGGTTAGCGTCTGCGGCTCGCCTTTACCGCGCTCTCCTTGTTTGGAGCCGTGCCACCGGGCAGATGCAGGAGGTTTCGAACGTCTACCACTCCGGTGACCTTCCGCACGTCCTGCTCGAGCGACGCGATCTGCCCCTCGTCCTCGAGTTCTCCCCTGAGGTGAACCACGCCGTCCTCGGCGTTGATCGCAATCTTGCCCTTCGGGTAGTCGTTGCGGCTCAAAACCTCGCTCTCTATCTTCGCGACCAGTGTCTGATCGTTGGGAGGAGGCCTGTCCTCGCCGGTGTGGGCCACCCTTTGGCCGGCCCCGTAGACCTGCCCTCCCATGTAGCGGCCGGTCCGCTCCGCCCGGCGCGCTCCTCTCCTGAAGAAGGCGCCCATCTGCTCGGCAAACTTGGCCCGCCGGGTGCGACCCATCTGAGGATCGAAGAAATACATGGCGGCGATTCCCGCTCCACCAAGCAGTAGAAGCCTGCGCCCGGTGTGGGACTCTTTCTTGCGACGGAAAGCCATTACGTACCCCTTTCTGCCTGTGCGTGGTACTCCCACGGTGTTTCTACCCACCACCGTCTCCGGATCACCTGTCGGTCCGAATGACCTATTTTCGAATCAGGGATACGGGAGAAACGGCGACCTCGGGAGGTGGCCATGGCTCGATGTGAGGTGTGCGGAAACGATTACGACAAGGCGTTCCGCATCGTGATGGACACGGATCCGGATACAACGCATGTATTCGACAGTTTTGAATGCGCCGTGCACGCCTTGGCGGTGTCGTGCTCACATTGTGGATGTCGCATCTTGGGGCACGGAGTGGAGTCCGACGGGACCGTTTTTTGCTGCGCTCACTGCGCGGGCGAGGCCGGCGTTGGAGGACTATCAGATAGGACGAGCTAGCCTGAAGGGAAGCAGTTCCAACACGCCGTTGGATCAGCGCCCCCTAAATACCGGGCGCCGCTTGGCCGCGAAAGCGGCGATCGCCTCCGCGAAGTCCGACGATTCGAGAACCTCCTGTTGGGCGCGAGCAACGGAATCCATGGCCTGCTGGAAGTTCATGGAGGCGGCTTGATCAACGAGCCTTTTCACGGCCTCGACCACGATCGGGGGAGCGGCCGCGAGCCGGCGCGCGATGTCATCGACCGTCTGGTCGAGGGAACCGGTATCGCAGATGACATCTGCGATACCGGTTCTGAACGCCTCACGACCGTTGATCTTCTCGGCCAACCACATCATTTTCTTCGCCGTCGATGGACCAGCGAGCAGAGGTAGCCGCTGGGTCCCGCCCAGGTCGGGAATGAGCCCGTACCTCGTCTCCAGCAGCCCGAGTTGAGCGCTTTCCTCCACAATGCGTAGATCGCATACGAGGGCGAGCTGCATCCCGGCCCCCAGGGCGTAGCCGTGGACGGCGGCCAGTACGGGGACGTCCAGTGCAGCGAGTTTTCGAAAGCCCTTTTGAGCATGCTCCACCATTTCGGAAGGAAGACCTGCGGTCCGACCGAACATCGTCGTATCGATGCCGCTGCTGAAGGCACGCCCTTCACCGCGGACGACAACAACCCGGACCTCGTCGTTTGCGGCCACTCGGTCGGCGGCATCGGCAAGGTCGGCGAAGGTATCCCAATCGATCGCGTTCAGAACATCGGGGCGGTTCAAGACGACGTCGGCGCGCGCCGCGTTCATGACAACCTCTACGGACACTTATCCTCCTTTGAAGTGGAAGCCTTGACCGATTCTGCCCCCAAAGTTGGCCCCGGATCCAGGTCCTGACTTGAACGAGTTGCCGGAATCCTCATTTCCCATGGGGATTGTGACCTTCATGCTCACGGACGTCGAGGGCTCCACGAGGATGTGGCGAGACCGGCCGGAAGCCATGCTTTCGGCAATGGGCCGTCACCATGAAATCGTCCATGGAATCGTGGGGGATTGGAGCGGGGTCCTTCCTCGAGATCAGGGAGAAGGCGACAGCGTCTTTGCCGTGTTTGGGCGGGCTACCGATGCCGTTGCCGCCGCAATCGAAATCCAGCGCACGTTGGACCGCGAACCCTGGCCGGGCGATCTCAAGATACGCATTCGAATGTCCCTCCATACCGGCGAGGCCGAGGTGAGGAACGGCAATTACTTCGGCTCGGCGGTTAGCAAAACCGCCCGACTGCGTGCACTCGCATCGGGAGGGCAGGTGTTGCTGTCGGGCGCAGCCTTCGAAATCGTTGCCGATTCGGTCGGGGACGAGACGGAGTTGCTCGATCTCGGGTCGCATTTGCTCAAGGACTTCCACAGGTCCGAGCGCGTTCATCAGCTCTGCCACCCCGATCTTCCAGTCGATTTCCCGCCACTGCAGGCCCGCGACGTGCCCCCCAACAATTTGCCGACCCTGCTCACCACCTTCGTTGGACGGCGGCAGGAGATGGAAGCCGTCGAAAAGCTCGTACTCCAGTCTCGTTTGGTGACGTTGACCGGGGCCGGAGGGTGCGGAAAGACGCGACTCGCCATAGAGGCCGCCAAAGAGGTTTTGGAATCATTTGAGGGGGGCGTTCACGTCGTAGATATGGCCAACTTGCAGGATCCATCGCTTGTTATCCCGACCATCGCCAAGGACCTTGGCGTGCACGAGACCCGCGGTCAATCGGTGATGGAAAGCCTGAAGCAATTTCTGAGAGGAAAACGATTTCTTCTGATCGTGGACAATTTCGAGCGGGTCCTGGCGGCCGCTCCGGACCTGGTCGATCTTCTCAGTTCCTCTTCCGAACTAAACGTGCTCGCGACGAGCCGTTCTTCTCTGCGCCTGAGTGGGGAACGAGAGTTCCAGGTCCCACCCTTGGGGATCTCGGACGAAGCACCCGCCGACTTCGCCGCTTCCCCGGCCGTCGAACTCTTTGTCGAGCGAGCCCAGGCGGCGGCCTTCGTTTTCGATCCCTCGCCGACCGATCTTGAGATCGTGGCGGACATTTGCAGACGTCTCGACGGACTTCCGTTGGCCATCGAGCTCGCCGCCGCGCAGGTGAAGTTGCTGCCCCTGACCGCATTGCGCGACCGGCTCCAGACGAAGCCCGACGCCCTCCGGGCCGGGGTGAGAGATCTTCCGACCAGGCAGCAGACGCTTCGCAACCTCATCGATTGGGATTACGAGATGCTTCCGGGCCCGGAGCAGGCTTTGTTCCGCCGGCTTTCTGTCTTCGCCGGCGGTTTCACCTTCGAAGCGGCCGCCGAGGTCGGGGCCCGGGAGGCCGAGACGGATGTCGTGGAGGGGTTGGGATCCCTCGTCGACAAGAGCCTGCTCCGCCACGGAGCGAGCGACGAGGGCGAGCCCCGCTTCTGGATGCTGCAGACCATTCGCGATTACGCGCTCGACGCGCTCTCATCCGCCGGCGAGGCGGACACTGTTTATGAGTCGCATGCCCGTCACTACCTCCGGCTGGCCGAGGAATCGGAAGAGCATCTCCGCGGACGCGATCAAATCGCCTGGCTTTCCCGGCTCGATCTCGAGCACGACAACATGGGGACGGCGCTTCGATGGTCGGGATCACATGAGGACCCGGCTCTACAGATGCGTTTGATAGGAGCGCTCTCTGTTTTTTGGTCGTTGCGCGGGTACCTGAGCGAGGCGTGGCGGTGGATCGAACCGGCTCTGGAGAGATCCAGCGGGGATACATCCGCTGCCCGCGCCCGTGTGCTCAGCGGCGCGGGACAGATAATGCGTGCCTACGGTGACTACAAAAGGGCGAGGAGCCTACTCGTTGAATGCCTCTCGCTGTGGCGACAACTCAATGACGAACGCGGCGTGGCGGATACGCTCAGGGACCTGGGGAACCTCCATTTCGACAAGGGCGACCTGAAGGGAGCAAGCAACCTCTACGAGGAGAGCCTCGGTATCTCGCGCCAGCTGGGAGACGATTTCGGCGTCGCCCAAGCGCTCAACAATCTTGGAGTTGCCATCCAGTTCGCCGGAGATCTCGAACCTGCCCTTGAGCGAATGACGGAAAGCAGAAACTTGTTCGAGAAGGTGGGTGACAAGCAGGGCATGGCTCGGGCCGTCATGAACCAGGGATCGGTAAACCGGGACCTCGGACGGCTCGACGCCGCGGTCGACTTTCTCGTCGACAGCCTGTTGATCTGGCGAGAACTCGGAGATCGGTGGGATGCAACCGATTGCCTGGAGGATCTCGCATCGACCCTTCTACTGCAGGGTCGCTTCGAAAGTGCGGCGACCATGTACGCGTCCGCAGCCTCACTGCGAGATGAGATCGGTGCCAAGAGGGCGCCTTTTGAGAACAGGGTTCACGAAGAGAGGGTCCAGTCGTTAAAAGAGGGGCTTTCCGAAGCCGAGTTCGCGGCCGCGTGGCAAGCAGGCGGTGCGATGGGGCTCAAGGAGGCAGTTGACTACGCCGTGAGCACCAAACAGGCAGCCGGCGCGTCGGGGATCATGGCGATTCCGCCGCTCTAGGCGCGCGAAAGTCAGCGGTCCTTTCCGCCGATATAGGCGACGTAGAGAAGCGCCACGATCAGGACGACGGCGATAGCGATGATCGCTCCGAGCGGTAAGTCCTCGTTGGCAATGGTTCCCCCGCCGCACGCCCCGAGGACCACCGCGGTCGACGCGATCAGTCGAAAACGAAACCGTCGGCGCATTCAGTAATCCTCGCGCCGGACCCGAGCCGGCCGGCCGACGGGCTTTTGGTTACCGGGGCAGGCGTGTCACCGGATTGACTGGCGTTGAATTCTTCAACACCTCGAAATGAAGGTGGTCGCCGGTACACGAACCGGTACAGCCGACGGCTCCCACTCTCCGACCGCCGGCGATCGGTCCTCTCTGGACCGCGATTCGCGACAGGTGAGAGTAGAGAGTCGAGGTCCCGTCTCCGTGGCGGATGACGACTTTCAGGCCGTAGCCGTCGCCGTCGTCGCCCGCGAAGACGACCGTTCCCGAGGCGGCCGCAGCAATGGGGTCGCCGGTCTCGCCTTCGATGTCTATCCCGGAGTGGTCCGACGAGAAAGGTGTGTTGATCGCTCCTCTTATCGGCCAGCGAAGGCCCGCAGATTTTGTCCCGTCGCCGACCGAGCGCAACATGTCGAGCAGCGCTTGTCGCCGCGTGATTTGCGAGAGCGAACTCCGAGGAGCGTCGAGCGCTCCGGTGACGCTGTCGGCGACCTCTTTGACCATTCTGTGAGGTGTTATTGGCGCTTTCCCACCGGTCTCGCTCGCGTCCTGGGAGAAGCGTGCCTGAGCCGAAGTGCCTCCCATAAACGCAAGACCGCAGGCGGCGACCGCGACCAACGCGCGCGTCCTGTAATGCAAAATTTGCTCCTTGAAGCTTGGGTCCCGACGGCTTCTGCGCCGCCGTCCCCGGGGGGCCTCGTGGGGGCCACGCCCGAGGCTTCGCCACGAACTGGTGAAGCTGTTGTTTCAACACTTCAAGCCCGTCGCGGTGATTCCTCCCCCCGGCGAGGATTTTTGCGCGTTTTGGCTACGCCGCGTGAGCGGCTCGGTGCACTACGTATCCGCGAGGCGCCCTAAAGCGAGATCTTCCAGACCCCTCGGCCGAAGGTCCCGGCGAACAGGGCGTCCTTCTTGTCGATGTAGCGGAGGTCGTTGACCGTAATCAGCGGAAGTCCCCGACCAACGCGCAACCAGCGG
>JALZEK010000050.1 GCA_030862065.1 Actinomycetota bacterium
TGTCCGACCTCGTTTCCTCTCGGAGACTGGCCGAGTCGTTGCTCGAGGTCGCCTGGTGACGCAAGAACTGCGCGTAACTGCAGTCGAGGGAATGCCCGAGATCGAGCCGGGAGACGACCTCGCGGCGTTGATCGTTGAGGCGGCGGGCGAATCGGGCATCCTGCCGGGCGACGTCGTCGTCGTGGCGCAAAAGGCCGTTTCCAAATCGGAGGGAAGGGTGGTCCTCTCCGACGACAGGCTGTCGATGGCCCTCGAGGAATCGGCGCGCGTGTTGCGGCGGTCGGGCGACACGGTCATCTCGGAGACGCGCCACGGATTCGTTTGCGCCAATGCAGGCGTCGACTCATCGAACGTCGAGCCCGGGAAGGTAGCCCTGCTTCCTCTCGATCCCGATCTGTCGGCCCGCCGGATTTGGGCCCGCATCAAGAGCCTGACCGGCGCCGACGTCGGGGTGATCGTGAGCGACACCTTTGGAAGAGCGTGGCGGATCGGCCAAACCAACGTCGCGATCGGAGTCGCCGGGATCGACCCGTTCGCCGATTACCGCGGGCTCGTCGACGGACACGGCAACGAGCTGACCGCGACGCGGATATGCCTGGTCGACGAGATCGCCGGCGCAGCGGAGCTGATCATGGGAAAGACCTCCGCAATCTGCGCGGCGATCATTCGCGGCGCGCCGGTCGATCGGGCCGACGCCTCGGCGGCCGAGATAGTCAGACCTGCGAAAGAGGACTTGTTCCGATGAACCTTGAAGATGCCGTCCGGGCCCGGCGCAGCGTGCGCGCCTTCCTCGACAAACCGGTCCCGCGCGCGGCGCTCGAGCGCGCCGTCTCTCTCGCCGTGCAGGCGCCGGCCCCCCATCACTCGCGGCCCTGGCGGTTCGTGATCCTCGAGGACCAAAGACGCAAGGAAGAACTCTCCCGCGCCATGGGGGCCGCGTGGCGGCAGGATCTCGCCTCCGACGGGCTCACCGAAGACGAGATCGAACGAATAGTTGGTAAATCCCATCGCCTGCTTGTCTCCACCCCCACCCTGGTCGTTTGTTGCGCGCAGATGTCCAGAGCTCACAGCTATCCGGATCCGCGCAGGCGGCGCGCGGAGTGGAGCCTGTTCGCTCACAGCGTGGGGGCCGCGCTGCAGACGTTCATGACGTCGCTTGCGGAAGAGGAGATCGGGTCTTGCTGGATTTCCGCACCCGTGTTCTGCGGCGAGATTGTGAAGCAAGAGCTCGGGCTCGATCCGAGCGTCGAACCGCACGCCCTCGTGCTCGTGGGCTATGCCTCTCCCGATTACGAACCCCGTCCCAGACCCGAGCCGGACCCCCGCGAGTACATCGTTTTCCCCTGATAGCCTCCGCCGGATGAGCAAGAAGCTTCAGGACAAGCAACGCCGCAGGGTCGCCGACCAGATGCGACGCGAGCAGCAACGCAAGGCCGCCCGGCGCTCCAACTACATCACGATCGGCATCGCCCTGGTCATCGTCGCGCTCGTCGTCGTCGGAGTGATCACCTTCAGGGAGAGCGAGGAGGAGGCCCCGCCGGCCCCCGAGGGGGTTGCCGCGTCGGCCGCCGGGTGCGATGAAGTCCAAGAACCGGAAGACGAGGGCAACGATCACGTCCCGGCCGGGACCGAGGTCGAGTACAACACAAGCCCACCCACATCCGGCAACCACTGGCCGCCCGAGAACGTCGCCGACCCCAGCTTTTACCCCGATCCCGTCTCCGAGGAAAGCCTCGTGCACAACATGGAACACGGCCAAATAATCATTTGGTACCGACCCGACGCCCCCCAGGAGACCATCAGCGACATCGACTCGTTCACGAGCAGCGCCAACGACGCCGACGCGCTGCCTGGTGGCGCGCTTCAACCGATCATCGCGGTCCCCTACGAGGACGTGGACGAGGACAAGGCCTACGTGCTCACGGCGTGGGGAGCGTCACAGGCATGCGCGCGTTACTCGCTTGCCGCGATAAACGAGTTCAGGGAGAGGTACCAAGGCCGCAGCCCCGAGCCGGTCGCTCCTCCGTTCTCCGGCTAACGGAAAACCTGCGGCGTTAGAGAATGGGGGCCTTACCGGTCGGGTAATAGGTGAATCCGGCCGTGCGCACCGCTTCTTCGGATAGGAAGTTCCTGCCGTCGACGATGACCGGGTATGCCATCGCCTCCTTGAGCTTCGTCAAGTCCAGATCGCTGAACTCCGGCCACTCCGTACAAAGCACCACGCAGTGAGCGCCGGTCGCGGCCGCGTAGACGTCGTCGGCGAGTTCGATATCGGATAGCTCCGCCTTGGCGGCCTCACCCGCCACGGGATCGAAACCGACGATGTGAGCTCCCTCGGCAAGCAACCTGCGTGCCAGCGTCAGAGCTGGAGCGAACCGAATGTCGTCCGTCCCCGGCTTGAACGCCAGTCCGAACAACGCGATCCGCTTGCCCTCGAGATTCCACAGCGCCTCCCGTACCTTGTCGAGCGCGGCATCGATGGCTTCCTCGTTGATACGGGCGACCTCGCGCAACATCGGAAAGGGATACCCAAGTTTGGACGCAACCCTTTCGAAGGCCGCGAGGTCCTTCGGGAAACACGATCCGCCGTAACCGAGTCCGGCTCGCAGGAAGTCGGGGCCGATGCGAGGATCCTTGCCCATCCCTCTGGTCACCGCCTCGACGTCGGCTCCGGAACGTTCGCACAAACGCGCCAGGGCGTTGGCGAAGGAGATCTTCAACGCGAGAAACGCATTGCTCGCGTGCTTGGTCAACTCGGCGGTGCTGATGTCGGTCTCGATGAGTTCGCAGCCCCGTTCGGTTAGAGGCTTGTAGAGCCGCCTCATGGTGGCAAAGGCGGTCTCCGATTCGGCCCCCACAAGGATGCGATCGGGTCTCAGGGAGTCCTCGAGAGCGCGCCCCTCGCGGAGGAACTCCGGATTGCAGGCGACCTCGAGATCGTCGGCCAGATCCGGCCGCTCGCGGTGAAGTGTGCTTCGAAGTCTCTTCGCGGTGCCGGTCGGCACGGTCGACTTCTCGACGACGACCACTCTTCCGGTGGCGTGTCTGGCCACGTCGCGCGCCGCGTGCTCAACCGCAATCAAGTTGGCCTCCCCCGAGGCCCTGGTCGGAGTGCCGACACTGATCAGAACGGCCTCGGCCCCGGGCACGGCCTCGGCGTAAGAGGTCGTGAAGGTCAGTCGGCCTGACTCCATCTCCTGAGTCAGAAGCTCCTGGACGCCGGGCTCGAAGAAGGGAACCTCCCCATCCTTCAGCCGGGCGATCTTCTCATCGTCGGAGTCGGTGCCGACGACCTCGTGACCCAGCGAGGAGAGGGCGACCGCGGTCACCAGGCCGACGTGCCCGGTCCCGACCACTCCGGTCCTCACGCTGGTTGGTTCCTTTCGGTCGATCGATTCGGCGCTCATCCTACGGATACGTACGGCTCGGGCGCCGCCATTCTTGAGTCGATTGCGCTCAAGTTGACGCCCTGTGCGCCCGAACCTAAGGGGTGAAAGGTTAGGGGACAACCAAATTCTGGGATGCTTGGCTCAATGACCGAACCACGATTTCCAAATCCGGAGTCGCTCCGCGACGACCTCGTGACGATCGTCATCCCGGCGCGCAACGAGGAGGACTTCATCGGGCGGTGCCTCGACTCGGTTCTGGCCCAGACCGAAGAAAACCTCCAGGTCATCGTCGTGGACGGAGCCTCCACGGACCGGACTGCAGACATCGTCCGCTCCTACATGGAGCGCGACGAGCGGGTGGAGCTGCATCAGAATCCCGACGCGATCACCCCCAAGTCCTTGAACGTGGGCCTCGAGGCAACCAAGGGAAAGTGGTTCGTGCGAGTCGACGCCCATGCAGCCGTTCCCCCCGACTACGTCAAACGAACCGTTCACCACCTCAGAACGGGGAACTGGGGTGGGGTCGGAGGTCGTAAGGACGGAGTAGGTGTCACCGTGCCCGGACGGGCCATCGCCGCCGCCATGGCATCGAAGTTTGGGGTGGGCAACTCCCTCTACCACTATGGCACCGAGGTCCAAACGACGGATCACATTCCCTTCGGCGCATACGACACATCGGTTCTTATCGAGCTGGAAGGTTGGGATGAGAGGCTCGTCACGAACCAGGACTTCGAGCTCGACTATCGTCTGCGCCAGTTGGGAAAAACTCTGTTGTTCGATCCCGACATAGCCATTGAATGGCATTCCAGGCAGACGGTGGTCGGCCTTTTCCGCCAATATCGTCGTTACGGTCGAGGCAAGGCCGACGTTGCGCGCCTGCATCCCGAGTCGGTAGAGCTTCGCCACCTCGCGGCCCCCGCGCTCGTGGGCTCGTGGGCCGTCGCGCTTCCGCTGTTGAAGCGGTATCCAAAGTTCGGCGCAGCCGTCCTCGTCCCCTACGCGGCCGCGCTGACCGTCGCGACCATCCTGACCTCTCGAAAGCTGCGCGACCCCCAAGCGAAGGCGTTGGTCGCTCCCTCATTTGCCGCCATGCACGTCGGTTGGGGCATCGGGTTCTGGGAGGGGCTGATCAAGAACCCCAGACGACTTCCTGCTTTACGGTTGCGGCGACTGTTCGATCGCAAGGACGGCTCCGGCAGGAAGGAATAGGCCTTGGCTTACGACTCGCCATCAGAGTCGGAGGCGTTGCCCGTAGAACCAGCTGAACCCGGCCTCCGGCGGCAGGCCGCCGCCGGCGCCTTATGGCACGGACTGTCTTACTTCCTCGGCAAGATTCTTGTACTGGTCTCAACGGCCATCTTGGCGCGCATTTTGAGCGTGGAAGAGTTCGGCCTGGTGGGGCTGGCCCTTGTGTTCATCACCTACGCGGAGGTGGTGACGGATCTCGGCGTTGGTCAAGCGGTCATCTATTTTCCCTACGATCGTCGTCGGGTCGATTCCGCGGTCGTCCTCTCGGTCACGTCGTCAATCGTCCTCATGTTGCTGGCGATGGCCGCGGCCCCCCTGGTCTCGGGTTTTTTCGACGAACCGCAGGTAACCAATCTATTTAGAGTCCTCTCCGTCTCTCTGTTCTTCGCAGCCATCGGTCAGATTCCGGACGCGCTTATCAAGAAGGAACTCAAGTTCAGGAATCGGTTGATAACCGAGTTGTGCCGGGCGGTAGCGCAGGGGGCCGTCTCCATAGGGCTCGCCTTGGCGGGAGCGGGCCCCTGGTCGATCGTGCTGGGTTACCTGGCGGGCAGCCTTGCTCGAAGCGTCGCCGCCTGGCTGCTGGTCGACTACAGGCCATCGCGGGATCTGTTCAAGTTTCGAAGCAGCGACGCCGGGCCGCTCGTTCGGTACGGCGCGACCATCTCGGGAAGCGGGCTTTTACTGAGTCTTGTATTCAACATCGATTACCTCATCGTTGGGAGAGTCCTGGGAACGGAAGCTCTCGCCTTTTACACCCTCGCGTTTCGGCTCCCCCAAATGGCAATCATCAACGTCTTCCACGTACTCTCTTCGGTTGCATTTCCTCTCTTCAGCAAGGCCCGGGAAGACCCACAAAAACTTATACGCGGTTACCTTACGAGCATCCGACTCCAGACGGTTTTCGGAGTGGGGGCCGGAGTTGCTCTTGCGATGGCCGCGCCCTGGATCATCGAGGTCTTGTTCGGTACTCCCAAGTGGAGTCCGAGCATCGTTCCGCTGCAAGCCCTTGCTCTGTACGCCTCTTTCCGTTCCCTTGGAATCGGCGCCGTCGATCTGTACAGGGGAATCGGACGGCCGGGACTCGCCCTGGCGTCTTCCGTAGTACGTCTCGTCGTCCTGTTACCGGCTTTGATAGCAGCAACCCAATGGGGCATTCAGGGCGTGTCGTGGATGCAGGCCGGAGTCGCTCTTGTCCTCGCGATCATGATGCAGGTAATCGCGACGCGCGTGCTATCGCTTCCACTGAGGGATTTGGGGGCCGCCCTGCTCCCATCTCTCGCGGTGGGGGCCGCGGTGGGAATGGGCGCGGGCGCAGTACGACTCTGGCTCCCGGGTCCGGCCATTTCTCAGTTGATCGCCGGAGCCTTGGCCGCTGGGCTCTTCGGCTTCGCTGCCCTTTGGATTACCGACCGTGCACTTCTGATCGAGCTACGCCAGATGCTGCGGCGCGAGAGACCTTCCCGGCCGGCTACCGCGTAAGAGGGGGGCTCTGTTCCGAGGCAAGCACCCTTCTCAGCACGATCGCCTCGAGCTCGGCGACGGGCAGTGTGGCATCCAGGACATTCGTGGGTTCCAGAGCGTTGAGGCGATCGTAGATTTCGAGCTGTCTTTTCACGGCGTGCTCGCCGAAGATATCTCCGGGCTTTCGTCCCACCGCCTCATCTACTTGGATATCGAGATAGAAGGTGAGGTCGGCTCGCGGGAGCAAACGGCGAATAGCCGCTCGTTGGAGACCGAGGTTGACGCCGGCGTAAGCGAACTCGAGAGTCGCCAGAGCATCGAGGAGGTGCCTGTCGTAAATGACGACCCCCGTTGCCGAAGCGTGGCGTCGTCGGACCTCGAGAGCAAAAGAAAACGTGATCATCACCGACCACACCCAGCCCAGGACACCGCGGCGAGAGCGGGGCCGCCCCGCGGTTTCACCACGTGCGATCTCCCTGATCCCGGGGGCCGCGTCCTGGCCGAGGATTCGTTTCCCGAATCTTGCGATCGACTCGAGCCACTTGAGACCCATACCTGGACGCGTCCACACGATCACTACAGGAATGCCGGCGGCTCTCAGGTCTCGCTCCAGCGAGCGTGCAACCGTCGACTTCCCGGCGCCGTCCACGCCGCTCAGGGCCACGACGAATCTCCGGCGACGGCGGGGTTTCAGCCGGGAGGCAATCGATAACAGCCGGGAGCCGGGCAGCGGTGCCGGGGCGGGTAACGGGGGCCCTTTTCGGTAGTCGGAGAGTTCGCTCCCACCGAGCCCGGCCTCCACCCGGGCGGCGGTTCCCACGACTTCATTGTGGGCGAGGGTTCGGCCGGACCGGTTGAGAACCCGCAGTTCAACGACCTCTCTCGCTCGGACCTCTCGGCGCCGCCGACAGCGGGCAACTATCCCCTCCTCGACATCGTAGGGAGGAACGATGTGAAGATCCGCGCCGGCCAGAACGCGTGAATTCTCTGTTACCGCCCATCGGTTCGCGGCGGAACTTCCAATCTTTGCGAGCAACCCGTCGAGCGATAGCCATCCCCGACCGGCGAGCTCATCGCTTTCGGGCAGAGTTTTCAAGTGAACATCGATATCCGCCGACCACGCCGGTCCCAGAGGCGAGATTCGAACACCCTCTTCTAGCAACAAGTTGCCGAGAGCGTCTCGAATGACCTCAACCGCTCTCTGCCTCTCTGGAGCCCGGGCGGCGGGAATACCATTGGCGGCCCGAAGCGACTCCGGGACCCTGTCAATAAGCGCTCGATCCTCTGGAGTCATGCAGCGCGACGAAGAGCGTACGCGAGGCGGGCAAGAGTGGGTCTCGGATCACCGAGCGACTCCGTGCTGTGTGCGGCCCCTCTGTGAGGTCGGAGCGCCCGCAGTGCATCCGAAAGGCGAAGGTCCCGCCCTCTGACGGCCTCCAGGAGATTTCGGAGGTCTCCCTCGACCCACCGATAGAACACACCCGGCTGCGCACGGACGGTTTGCGAGTGCTCGACCCCATGGAGGGAATCGCAGTACACGACGGGAAGATTCGCCCCAGCCTGAACCGCAAGCGGCATGGACCCGTACGGACGGGCATTTAGATCCAATAGCTTTCCTGCGGCGAGCTGAGCCTGAAATATTCCGCTGTAACCCCACAACAACTCGACAAGCCTTTCCTCGAGTTCGAGATCCGGCTCAGTTGTTTCCGCGGCGCTCGCCGTTCCGCACGCGGTCGGCCAGGTACGGTAATAACGCTGGTGAGATGCGGCGAGCAGCCGGCCTTCCCAAATCACACCGCACACCGCCCGCATGTTCTCTCTCAAGAAGGGTTGAATCAGGACCGGGCCGTCGGCGCGAGCCGCGATCTCTGCCAGCTGACGGTCGGAGGCGACGCACGCGGCCGGCCAGCGCGACACCGCCGGCTTCACCACGATCGGGTAGGGAAACTCCCGCGTCACTTCGAGCAAGTCGACGGGGGTCTTGAAGCGCTGCGTAGGCGGTACATCGAGACCGACCTTTTGAGCTCGGTCCGCGAGCTTGACTTTGTCCACGAGGTGACGGACGGGTTCGCCCAGCGCCAGCAAGGATGCGTCACTCGTGGCCATGACCGCCAGATACGGGCGGCTTCTTGTCTCCTTCAGAACTGCCTGCTTGTACCGAGAGAGCTCGGCGACCGGGGGTACTTCAACCCTTCTCGAACAGAACCGGGAGGCCGCGGCCAGCGAGTGGCGACCCGAAGTTGTCACGGCCACCGGATAGCCTCCCGCCCCCAGCGCGCGGACCGCGGCAAGAGCGGACCTCCCCTGGCCGCTTCCGCCGTCGGTCACGAGAATCCAGCCTCGGCGAATCACGACTACAAGATAATGTGCGGCCGTGACAGGCCACGCCTGGTGCCGCTTTCCCCGTCGCGGCCCAGTTCATGCGAGTACCTACCCGTGAGTCGAGTTCTCCTGGTCGGCCGGGGGCCACCGGAACGCGGTGGGATCTCCGCTTACATGGTCTCCCTGTTTGAGAGCCCACTCGCCGAGAAGCACGAGATCGAAATGCTCAATCTCACCACGGCGCAAACGCCTCAGGCCGGGCGACTCACGAGTTCGAATCTGAAGCGAACCTTTGCGGATACCCGGGCCGTCTTTTCGCAAGCAAGGCGCGCCGACCTGGTGCACATCCACACCGCGCTCGTCCCCGCTGTTACTTTGGCCCGAGCGAGCCTTCTGTGTCTCGCAGCGCGGCTACGTCGGCGTCCCGTAGTCATACATGTACACAGCGGCAAAGTTCAGCTCTGGCTCGACGGACGCCCCCGACGTTTGCTGGCAAGGGTCCTCATGGCGGGAGCGACTCGCGTCGTAGCGGTTTCCGAGGGAGCTCACCGCGCGCTGTCAACCGTCGTCCGTGGACGCCGACTGGTGATGATCGAGAACGGTGTCGATCCTGCTCGTTTCGGCCCCCCCAGTCCGGCCAAGATTCCCCCCGTGATTCTTTACGTAGGCCTTCTCACTCCGAGAAAGGGCGTAATCGATTTGATCGAAGCCGGCAGGTTGTTGGAAAACCGCGGCATAGCGCACAAGATCGTCATAGTCGGAGGAACTCCCGATGAGGGCCCGGAGGCAGAGGAGGAGGTGAGGACCGCCGCTCGGGGCAGGGCCGCCCTTCTGCAGTCAAGACCGTACGCGGAGATGCCGGAGGTGTACCGAGAAGCGGATGTATTTTGTCTTCCCTCCTGGTGGGAGGCGATGCCACTCACCCTCCTTGAGGCGATGGCCACCGCTCTCCCAGTCGTTGCGACCTCCGTTGGGGATATCCCGAGAGTCGTGGAGGAAGGGCGCTCGGGACTGCTTGTAGCGCCCCGCAGCCCCCATTCTCTGGCCGATGCCCTCGCCAGGATGCTCTCGGACCAAGCCACTGCCCTCGCCATGGGGCGCGAGGCGCGGATCCGTGTCCAGGAATTCAGTCAACAACGCAACCATGCGGCGATTGACCTCCTGTACCGGGAAATCAACCCGGCGACCGAGACTTCCGATGAACAAGGTGCGGATCGCCACTAGTCTCGAGTCCAAAGGGGGTTGCTCGGCTTGAGGACCAAGGTCAGAACGATTGTGGGGCTTTTCTTGCTTGCCGGAAGCGTCGCGGTGCCAAGCGCGCGGGAGGGGCACCAAGCTTCGGCTCAAACCACTCGTCTCGTATTGAAAGCCGGGGCGGATACCTACGTCGAAGAGTCCTCTCCCGCTACCTCTTACGGAGATGCCCAGTCGATGAAGGCCGGGACTAGGCCGAGGCGCGTGGCTTTGATCAAGTTCTCTTTGGCCGATCTTCAGGGCGACGTTCAGTCGGCCCGGCTGAAGCTGTACAGCCGCAAGAGTGTTCCGCAGGGCGGAAACGCCACAGCCATGGCGCGCTCCGGGTGGGGTGAGTCGACGACCTGGTCAAGCAGGCCCACCTTCGCCGGGACCGAGTTCGGGGCCTTCGGTGCGGTCGACTTCGGCTGGCACAGCCTGGCCGTACCCAGTTCGGAACTCGACGGGGCCAGACTTTCTGTCGCTCTCAAGGTAGGGCGCAAAGAGTTCGCGTCGTGGGCGACGCGCGAGAGCGCGCGCGACCCAAAACTCGTCGTGGAACTCGCAGCATCCGAAACGGACGGCATCACCCAGGTTGCTCCTGGCCATGAGGGATCCAGCGACCCCACCTGGTTCGCAAACAACCATCGTGCCGCGCTTACCGATCGAGGCCGCATGCTGGTCCTGCACGGCAAGCATCTCGCCGGCGTTCAGCTCGCGTGGCGCGACCCGGGCGGCAGCTGGAAGAGGACCACGCAGGGTCGTGTGAACAACGGAATCCTTTGGGAAACGGCGACCATGCGCACCGGGGACTGGACGACGTCGATTGCGATCGCACAGGACGAAAATGGGGTCGAGCATGCCTGGGTTGTATGGGGCGGTTGGAGCGGCACGGGAACGAAGCCCGTAGGCATGACCCGCCTCAGCAAGCTCGATTCGGACAACGGCCCTCGGGTTGGCCCCGTAGTGCCGATCGCGGCGGTCGAGGGCAACGAGCTTGGTCATTCCAAGGTCGACATCGCCTTCGAATCAAAGCCGGGCGGCGGGTTCCGAGGAGTGGTCAGCTGTCTTCGCATGGTCGAGGTGTCGGCCGGCGAACAGGGGTGGGAGCTCGTGACCAGATGGTTCACGCATCTCGGCACCGATACTCCCGAGATGGCGAACGAGCACGTTCTCTTCAGCAACTCCTCGCCCGGCGGTTACGCACGGCTGGCAACCCTGGAACCGGGACCGAACGGCGTAGTCGCCGTGGTTCGAGGCAACGACGGAAAGATCGGGTACTTCTCCCACGACGCCGACGATCCACTGGACAGCTGGACCCCCGGTGCCAGTGGAGTGAACGTCTCCGGTGCCGCCTATCCGACTGCGGTGGTGCTGGACAACGGAGAAACCGTCGGGGCGGTCGAATCCAGTGCCGGAAATGTATCCATCGTTCGCTGGGACGAGACCGGTACTGTCATCGATTCGAGGGGCGCGCCCGGTTATCGGCAGCCGATGCTGGCAACGGACGGGTCGAACGTCTGGCTCCTGGTGATCCGCTCTGCGGACGGTTCCGTCGTCTCTCAGGAGTTCACGGCCGCCATCTCCAGTTGGGGATCCGACGTCGTGGAAATCCCCGGCACCGCTTGTGAGGGGGATTGCGAATGGCCCAATGCGGTGCGCAGAACGGACGGACGTCTTCGTTTGATCGTCAGGGGCCCTATGCTCGAGGGCGACCCAGAGGAGAACCAGTTCTCGGTCCTCGGCTTTCAGCGGGAGATCTGACGGCTACGTAGAACTACGTATTCTTCGGCAATTCTCTAGGGCAGCTTGTTCCATGAGCGGCGGAATGGTAGATTTCCATTAATTTCCACAAGGTGAGGGGCGTTTCCTTGGCGGTTCCAGTTCGTCGAATATCGGTGCTTGCCGTGGCCGCGAGCCTGTGGTTCGGCGGGCTCGGCTCACTCGAAACGGCCGGAGCGGCTCCCGTTATCGACAAACTCTCGTTCGTGCCGGTGGCCGATACCTACGTATCGGAGTCCTCACCGGATACCTCTTTTGGGACGGCCTCCTCGCTTCACGTCGACGCAACGGCCCGCAAACAGTCGTTTCTACGGTTCGAAGTCGACGGGATCGAAGGACGGCCCGTGGTCGACGTGAAGCTGCGCATGTTCCAGAAGGATCTCGAGTCTGACACCGGGGGCCGCGTCTTCTCACTGGCGAACAACTCATGGACGGAATCCACTACCTGGTCGACCCGTCCGAGCTGTTGTGAAGGCTCGGCTCTTGCCACGTTCGGCCCCGTCAGCCGGGGCAATTGGTACGAAGTAGGTCTCGGATCCGCGATAGCGTCCGACGGCCTGGTGTCTTTCGCCCTCGACTCGCCGAGTGCGAACGGAGCGATATGGGCGAGTCGGAACAGCAGTACGCCACCGGTTCTCGAGGTAAGCGTCCAGACCGACGACACGACCATCGTCGACGGATGGAGCACGGTCGCTCCTCCGACGGTGGGATCGAGCAGTCCAACATATTTCGCGACGAACCACCGCATGGCAGTCACGGAGAACGGTCGCTCGCTGGTGGTGCACGGCCGTCACCGGACCGGCGTGCAACTGGCCTGGCGAGACGGCTGGGGTTCATGGCGCACGTCTACGACCGGAGGGGTCTCCGACGGTCTCCTCCTTGGCGGGACGGGGACCGGGGACTGGCCGGCGTCGATCGCGCTGGCACGGGATTCTTTGGGAGAGCAGCATGCCTGGATTGTGTGGGCTGGTCCGGGACACAACAGCAACAAGCCTCTGCAAATGCGAAGACTGAGCGACCTCGATTCGCCCGATGGTCCCCGCGTCGGACCCATCAGAACGCTTTCCCCGGCCGGGACGTCGGGTGAGGCTGGAAATTCCAAAGTGGATATCGCCTTCGAAACGACGCCAACCGGATCGACTCGGGGGGTCATCGCGTGGCTCAAGCGCACCGGCGCGTCGACCTGGGACCTCTCCTACACGTGGTTCACAGACCTCGACACGAATCAGCCGATCATGACGGGCTCCGGTGTCCTGTTCTCAACCACGACGGGCGGCTACCACGGCACCCTGGTGTCGACGAACGGTGGAGTCGCGTGGGTGGGAAGGACGCCCAAGGCTGCGCTCAGGGTCTATAACCATTCCGCCGGGAACGGACTTACCGAGTGGACGCCCGGAGCAACCGGCGGCATAACGATCAACTCCACGAGCTATCCCAGTGCGGTCGAGCTGGCCTCCGGCGAAATATTGACCGTCGTAGAAAGCAGCACGACGAACCATGTCGTAAAGGCCCAGCTGTTCTCGGCGTCCGGCGCGCCGCTAACTTCGTCGGTATTCGCACTGACCGGCTACAGCCAGCCTACGGTTGTCACCGACGGCACCCGGGCGTGGATGGTAATGATCCGCCAGAGCGACGGGTTCGTCGTGTCACGTACCCTCAACGGAGGCCAGTGGAGTGCCTCGGACAGGGTCGAACTTGGAGCGGAGGCCGGAGGCGTTTACAGCTGGCCCAATGCGGTGCGGGACGATGCGAACAGGCTCCGAGTGGTCCTCGAGGGCCCGGCGTCGAGCGCGTCGCAGTCGTCCGTGCTCGCCTACCAGCGGCCCTTCTAACTCCTCGGTCAGCTACCGAAGGAAAACCATTCCTACGGTGAAACTAGAGGGATGACCATCCTCTGTTACCACTCCATCGACGAGAGGCTCTGGAGCTCCAAGCTCGTGGTGTCTCCAGATCGCTTTGCGGATCACTGCGACTGGCTTGCCCGCTCGCGCCGGGTTAAGGATCTCACCGAAGTCCTCTCGCACAGTGGGGATGCTCTGACGTTCGACGATGGATTTGGGGCGCTTTACCACCACGCGTTGCCGGTCCTCGAGCGCCATCGACTTCCTGCCACAATCTTCTTGGTGGCAGAGACCTTGACCTCCAAGGGACGTACGGTCGACTGGATCGACGATCCTCCCGATCCTCGACCGGTAACCCTGACGCTCGATCAGGTACTGGAGATGCAGGAGCGCGGCATCCGATTCGAATCCCACAGTCGCTCCCACCACGACCTTACGACCCTCGATGAGGAGGAATGCGTGACGGACCTGCGCGAGAGCAAGGAGATGCTGGAACAACTGCTCGGAAAGGATGTCACGTTGATCGCCTATCCGAGGGGGCGCCACAACGACGCGGTGAGAAGAGCCGCACAAAGGGCGGGGTTCGTCGCCGCGTTCTCGCTACCCGAGCGCCGAGAACCGGTGGGAAGGTTCTCCATCCCGAGGGTGGGGATCTACCAAGACAACAGTGCTCGATCCCTTCGGGTGAAGACAAGTCCCGGTTATCTGAAGTTTCGAATGAGTCGTCCCTATCCGTGGATAAGACGCCTGATCAAAGGAAAGCCCACACCGACATCGGCACCCTCCTGATCCCCACTGCACAGAGAGGCGATCCTTCTAACTTTCGTCACCCGACTTCGGCAGCGGCGATGACTTCCTCGTAGGTTTCTTCGTACTTGCGCGCGACCGCGTCCCAGCTGTGATGAGACATCACGTAGCTGCGCGCGGCCCGTCCCAAGCGCGAGGCAAGATCATCATCGCTCAATAATCTGGCGATGTGGTTTGAAATCTCCTCGGTCTGATCCGCTATGAGAACGTGCTTGCCGTTCACAACCTCGGTCCCCTGAACGGCCAGACTCGAGCCGACGCAGGGCAATCCGTTCGCCATCGCCTCCAGAAGCTTGTTCTTTATCCCGGTGCCGCTGACCATGGGGCAGACATAAGCGGAGGCGCGGCTCAGCCACGTCGCCATGTCGTCCACATCCCCGACAACCTCCACGCCGTCCGCATCCGCCAGTTCCCGAACGGTGGGATCGGGCGTGCGACCGACGAGCATCAAACGAGCGGCCGGAACTCGTTCTCGTAGGCGAGGCATTATCTCGCGCGCGAGGTAGCGAGCGGCCGCGACGTTCGGCGCATAATTCATCACGCCGGTGAAGATGACAAGGTTGCTTTGTCTCGCCACTCCGGCGACAGGCGCGAATCGATCCGAGTCGACGCCATTGGGTATGACCGTCACCCGAAGCGACTGGTTCAAGCGACGCAGGGCCTTCAGATCCTCGTCGGTCACGACCACAACCTTGCCGAGTCGCGCGTAAGCACGTTCCTCGAACCGCTTCATCCGCGCGATCTGAACCGCCATGGCCCAGCGCTTCACTCCGCGCAATAGAAGCCGGCGGGCCTCGTAGTTGACGTAGGCCGCGTCGAGTGCCGCGAGCACGCTCGGAGTCTTAACCAGTCGACCGAGCCCGGCGAGCCGCCCCGGCGTGACGTGCACAAGATCCGGGTCGAAGCGCTCGATCTCCTCTCTCAAAAGTGGTGCGATCAGCCGCTCCAGTTCCGCCAGGCCGAAGGGATACCTACGGAATCCGGCTTCGGTGGCCAGTCTGACCTTCTGACCCAGGCCTCGGGGGGGCCAATCGATGACTCGGATGCTCTCGGGAGCTTTCGCTCCGACTTGATCGGGCATCCGGAACCCCAACAGGCGAACATCGTGGCGACGCCCGAGGGACTCCATGAGAGCGGCAACCTGGAGCCTCAGTCCGTTCGTTGGAGGAAGCGGCGCCTCGATCGAACACATCAGTATGCGCACGCCCTCTCCTTACCATAGGGAATGTGTCATTCTCTGTGGCTGAGTTCTCGTCTTGCGAAACACAATCAATCCCGGAAGCGATGACATTCACTCCATGAGTAAGTCACTTCGGCCCGCGCCGATCTTGGTGATCGGCCCCCCCAGGTCGGCGACGACGTGGGTGGGAAACGTCCTCAGCGCAGCCCCCGGCGCCGTCTCGGTTCACGAGCCCGACAACGAGACCCAGATCCCCTTCGCCGTCAAAGCCAAGTGGGGGCTCGGCAGGTTCCCCGTTCTGGGACCGTCAGACGACGCGCCTCCCGATTACGAGCGTCTGTGGAGTGCGGCCTTTGAGGCGAGCACATATCGCAAGACACCGAACTGGTATCTCGCGAAGCTGATTCTCAAGCGGACCGGGACGCCACAGCAGCGCGCCGCCTACTGTGCGGGATCCGATCCACATTTTTCGACCGGGCTCAAGACCGTGCGCGCCCTCGCACCGACCCCCGGTCCGGCTCGTCCCGAGCTTCGACCGGTGGTCAAGACGGTCAATGCCATCTTGTCGCTTGAATGGATCCTGAAACGGTGGGACCCCAAGGTCGTTGCCGTTCTGCGTCATCCATTCGAGGTCGTCGCAAGTTGGCGCGAGTTGGGATGGCGCGACTGCAATCTGGATAAGGACGAGCGCGTTCTAAAGCGCCACGTCGCACATCTGGACGCGTCCCAACCCGGTCCGGACTGGAGTCCTCTGCAAAGAGTGGCCTGGCAGGTCGGGCTGTTGTTCTCGGTACTCATGGACATGGCCGAGAGGGAGGGGGGATTCATGCTCGCCTCTCACGAGGAGCTGTGCATCGACCCGCGGCTGCAATTTAGGTCGCTCTACCAAGCGCTTGATCTGGACTGGTCGGAGGATGTGGACGCCGTGATAGATGCATCCAACCGTCCCGGGACGGGAACGACGGCCGCTCGAATCGCCAGTCAACAGGTGGGTCGGTGGCGCAAGCGTCTGCAGCCGGATGAGGTCCAACAAATCCGCGCCGTTCTCGAACCCTTCGAGTTGAGTTCTTTGGGTACGGACTGGGATTGATGCGAGCCCGGTGATCGGAGCTGAGTGGGTTTAGAGAGCGCCCACCCGAAGGCCCTCGAAGTCTGAGTTGGTGGGATCAAGGCCATCGCAGGAGATGCTGTTGAACCTCGGCTCAATATTCATGTTTCCTCCGAGGTCCTGAACCCGGCTCGGGTAGCCCGGATCCGAATAGATCATGTCACTCGCACCGGTCCAGACGTTCTTGTAGGCGACGTTGTCTGTGCCGCTCAGCTGGTAGCCGCGGACCGGAGGTCCGTTGTTGGCGCCCGCCAGGATGTTGTGATGGACCGAGGTGTGGTGAGCCTTGCCACCGACCAAAACGCTGCGTCCGGTGTCGAGGATCGTATTCCGCTTGACGGTGACGCGTCCCGGTCCCGTTGAGGAGTCGGGCCCGGCCAGCTTTATGCCGTTGCCGTTGTGAGCCCCAAACAAGACGTTGTTTTGGATCACGCCGCCGCTTCCGTCCGTGGCGGGGTTCAGGTACATGAGGTGGTCCTGGTTGGTGTCGTTCGACGGATAGGTGTGGTGGATGCAGTTGCGTGCGATCTTGAAGCCCTCCGGCTGCCCCGGCACGGTCGAGTACACGTTCAGAGCAGCAAACGAGCGAGCACCCCACAACTCCGAGTTGCGAAATACCCAGTTGGTTCCGTTGCCGATCTTCACCATGTGGGAGGTCGAGGAGTTGCCGTCTCGCCAGGTGACGTCGATGTTGTTGAATCTCCAGTACGTGGGGCTGCGTAGCCACAGAAGCCCCTCGAGCACGGGTCGCTCTCCGGGGTAGGCCTTGACCCTGATGGGGGCGGATGAGGTTCCGGGATGCAGGACCATGCCGGTCGCGTTCTCAACGTAGCGACCTCCCCGGGCGAAAAGGGTGTCTCCGGCGCGGAGCTTCTCGAGGCTTTCGGAGAATGTCCTCCACGGCTGCTCGACCGTTCCCGGGTTGTTGTCCGAGCCGGTGGGAGCCATGTAATAGACGGCGCCGTCGGCGTGGGCGGAAGGTGCCATCACACCTGCGAGGCAGGCCGACACGGCCACGACCAATACGACTTTCTTGTACATCAAGCCTCCGTTCGGTAGCCGGGCTGCGTCCTGTGGACGCCCCTTGCTTTGCGTCCCCGCCTCACGGCGGGTTTGCCTTTCTCGTGGAGCTAGGGCTCTCTCTCTGGTGATATCGGCAGCGCCGGAAGAGCTTTTAGGGTTCTCGCGAATGAATTTCAGAGAGTTCCGGGCGGAGCCCAGGGGAGAAGCCGGGAAGCCCCGACCCTCCCAGGGCTACGGGCCGATGCCTAGACTGGACCCTCGATGAGCGTCGGACTCCCGACTCGACCACGGCGTCCCCAGGCCTCGTTGTGGGGTGCCGGAGCGCTCATCCTCGCGGCCGGAGCGGGGGTGGCGACGGGCGCCAACCCGGTCTTAGGGGCGGCGGCAACGATAGGTGGCCTCGCCCTCGCCACGGCCGTGCTTCGTCCCCACCTCATCTGCTACCTCTTGGTCATCGCCATCTTTACCAGCCCCCTCACCGTGGGCGGTGTCACCATCGGGCGGTTGACGGCACCCCTCGCGTTGGTCGCGGTGGCGACCCAGCTGTTCAGCAACCCCATAAGGTTCCCGGCCAAGGTTCTGCTCGCAATCGTGGCCGGATACGCACTTTTCGCCGCCGTGAGCGTGGGCTGGACCGTACACATGTCGGGAACGATCGACGAGTTGACCTCTCTTTTAGCCTCTCTCGCTCAGATGGCGGCCTTCGCCTTCCTCATGAGGGAGCCCAAGGACTTTCGCAAGCTGCTGGGCGTAGTCACGGTCTCGTCCGTGGCCCTCGCTCTTCTGTGGACCCTCGGGTACGCGACGGGGGCGGATCGCCGCTACAACGTCACCGGCGACCCCAATTACTTCGCTTCGCTTCAGGTTCTCGCTCTCCCGATGGTCCTCGTGTTCGCCTCCCACGCTCGCGATGTCGCAGCGAGGCTCGTGATCAGCATCGCCGTCGCGATCATCGCCGGCTCGGTGGTCGCCACGCTGTCGCGGGGCGGCATTCTGACGCTGTTGGGGACGGCGGCGGTGATCTTGTTTCTTCCGGCGCGAACGCTTTTCCGTTCGAGGGAACACAAGGTGGCCTTGTTCGCCTGCGCGGCGGTGGGGCTTAGCGCCCTCCTCGCCGTCGCCTGGACCGATATCAGCCGGCGGTTCAGCTTTGCCTACGAACAGGAGATATCCGGGGGCCGCGGCGACCTGTGGGCGGCCGGTCTCACCGGCTACAGGGAGCATCCGTTGACCGGCATCGGTTTCGGAGCCTTCAAGCCGGTCAGCTTCAAGCTCCTGTCGTCGACCCCGGGGGTCGACCTCGAGGGCCACCTGAGATTCGCCGAAGGCGAATACATCCACAACGCGTACATCGGGTCGCTGGTCGACCTCGGCCCCCTCGGCTTTGCGCTTTTCCTGGGCGTGTTCGTGGGCACGGGCTATTACCTATTGAGATCGTCCAAGCGAGCTCGCCTGATGGGAGATGTATTTCTGAGCCGGCTCTCCATCGCCCTGGCCGTGGCCTTGCTGTCCTTTGCCGTGTCGTCGTTGTCGCTGTCGACCGAGACGAGCCGCGCCCTGTGGATGATCGTCGGCCTGACGGTCGCACTGACGGGGATGGTCGATCGGCGGTGGGGGGCCCAATCCGCGATCAGAGCCTGATCTGGACCAGGATCCGCCTCGCAGTTTTCCGGACGAATCACGGCCCCACCTTTCTCTGGGATTTAGATCGAAGATTTAGCGATGGCCAAGTCATTTTGTGCTCTACAGCGGGGGGCCTTTCGAGGCCTATTCCATCTTTCTCAGGGGGCCGCTCCACTAGCCCGCCACGAGTCGCTTGTCAGCTGTGGGGCTGCAGAACCCTCCAGATCAGGAACCTCAAGTGGTGGACGAAGAGGCTCGATCGATGTTTGCGCAGGGCGGCTCCTCGATCTTCTTAAATGACTAGTCCATAAGAACTACAAAAGGACTAAAGCAGGGGGGTAGCGGTGCCGAACTGAGAGTGAGTCGGTTCCACGAAAAGGCAAACCCGTCGTGAGGCGGGGACGCAAAGCCAGGGGCGTCCACGGACGCAGCCCGGCCACCGAATGGAGGTAAACCTTGGGCCTGAGCCCGCAGTTCCGCATCGTCGCCACGATCTCGGCGGCCATCTCGATCGCCGTCGGAAGTCTGACCCCGGCTCCCGCCTCCGAACAATCCTCTCCCTACCGGGCGTTCTCCTCCTCGAGCTACTGGAACACGCCGCTGGCGGGGACCGCTCCCAAAGATGCGAACTCGGACGCCATGATCAACTTCCTCAAGGCCGACAACGCCTACCCCTACATCCGGCTCGCCGGCACGGAGGCCTCGGGTGGGTGGGGAGAGCCGATCTATTGGGCGGAGACCACCGATCCGGTGTACGACGTCACCTCCACCTACTACACGCTCCCCGCGGAATTCAACGCGGTGCGGATACCCGCTGCGGCTCAGGTGGCGGCCACCTCGGATGCGCAGATGACGATCTACGACCTCGAGGCCGGAGCCGTCTACAAGCTCTGGAAGGCCGTCTACGACCCTCTGACGGACACCTGGAGCGCCGGTGGGGGCTCCTACTACTACCTCGGGTCGAACGGGCTCAACGGCTCGCTTCCCGAATCTGACGAGCGTCGCAACCGGGGCCATCGAGGCAACCCGCCGGCCGTGCACGCCGTAAGGTGGGACGAGATTCAAGCGGGCTCGATCGACCACGTTCTCAAGATCTCGATCAACACCGCCCGGACCGATTACGTCTGGCCCATGGTGGGCTCCGACGGAAGCACGACGAATCCCAGTGCCCCCCCTCAGGGAACACGCATCAGGATCAAGCCATCGGTCGATCTCTCCAAGCTGAATCTCTCTCCCGCAGGTCTTGTGGTGGCGAGGGCTCTTCAGAGGTACGGAGCGATGGTCGGCGACTCCTCGGGGGCCGCGGCCACGCTCAAGGTCGAAAACACGGTCATGGAGGGCCGGGGATGGCTCTGGAACGGAGTCCTGGCGGCGGACACGCTCAAGGCGATCCCGTTCGACTTGTACGAGGTCGTCGAGCTCGGCCACAAGCCTGGAGTCGGAGATCCCATACCGGATCCCGATCCCACCCCATCACCAGACCCGACCCCCACGCCCGAGCCGGAGCCTTCGGTCACCCCAGACCCGACCCCCACGCCCGAGCCGGAGCCTTCGGTCACCCCAGACCCGACCCC
>JALZEK010000160.1 GCA_030862065.1 Actinomycetota bacterium
CCTTAGGTGCATGGCTCCCGGCCGCCCCGCCCTCCGTTAGACGGATGGGTCCTTCTAGCGATTGCCGCTTAGCGGCATTCGGCCTCGGTCTTTACGGGCGTCGCCGTGCCGTCGGAGTTGATGCGCACGTAGATCCTCTGGTGAAAGTCGTCCAGCCCAAGCGTTTCCAGGTTTGCCTGACTTTCACCGTGGTGGATGTACTCGGTGCGGATGAAGAAGTGACCGCCCGAGGAGCCAACACTGTTGTGCTCGTGGAGGTCCTCGGCGTTGTTGAAGTTGTACGAGTGACCGGACGTCTCTCCGATCAGCTGGTGGCCGTGGGTATGTTGGAGGCTGTGTACGTTCATGCTTCCGTCGGCACTCGTGTTGACCGTGAATACCATGTGAACGGTGTGATCACCCAAAGTGCGCTCAAACGTGCATGGGTGGAGCGCCGAGAACGGGATGTCGTGCTCGGTTGTCGTCACCGTCTCCGCCTGGGCGGGGACGAGGCCGGTCGTTAGTAAGCCGACGGCGGCGACGGCGAGAACCACGATCCGCGCGCCGGACTTCCTTGAGATGTTCATGGGTTTGTTCTCCAATGTCTTGATGGGCGGGGCAAATGTGAAGCAGGGGTGAAGCTGCGAAACGCTCTTTCAGATCAGCTCAGTGACCTATCACCTCCTCGTTTCTCCCAGGCCGCCGAGCCTCATGGGGTGTTCGCTCGCTTGGTTATTTGTCCTGCATGCCTACGTAGAACTACGTAGTCCATATGCCCGAAAAGGATTACTTTGTGTGCAAAGAAACTTGCCGTACGCCGTGCGCAGTCGTCTTGCAATGGCTCTTCGAACCCCCTTCGCGCGTAGTCCTTGTAGTCACAAGTGGGGGTCCCAGTCGCAGTTAATCCGTGCCGGCCGTGTAGGCACTATGGACTAGGCGATGGGGGTAGTTCAATACCCGCACGTAACCATTTCTTTGTAGTCATTTAAAACTAGTCCTCTAAGGATCCGGTCCCGCCTTCCGCGAGATGCACGACGGATTCACACCCAGAATTCCGGTTAAGGGACCCCGGCCAGGCGCCGATGCACATAGGGACGAACCGCGGCCAGATGGCGGCCGTTAACTGGGAGGACTTCTGTTGAGGAAGAGTGTGGATAACGAAAACGGATTCACGATCGTTGAATTACTCGCGACCTGTCTGATCGTCGCGGTTGCGGTGACCCTCGGTGCTACGGCGATACGTCATTACTGGCGTCTGCAAGGCCTGCGCGGTGGGGTGGAGCAGGTCGTTTCCGAGTTGCGCGGACAGCAGCAGGAGGCCGGCTCTGCGTCTCATCCCTACGTCTGGGGCACGTGGTTCAAGTCCAATAGCAATCGCTGGGGCGTCGTCCGGGGCAATATCAACACCGGCTCCTGTCAGGTGCTCTCCCGTCGGACCTTTGACGCCGGCGTGACCATCTCCTCTGTCTCTTTTGCGAACATCGATAGCTTTGGCCTATCGGCCAATTGTTCCGCGGCCGCCGAAAACGGCGCCACGGTGGCGCTTTTTCTCGCCCGGGGGACGGCCACGGGAGGATCCGTCAGCCTCACCCATCCCGATGTTTCGGGCGGTGCTCCCCGCACTATCTCGGTGTCGCCTATCACCGGAAGGGTGACGCAGCCATGATGCGACGGTCGGAAAAAGGGCTCAGTCTCGTCGAGACCCTGGTCGCGATCACGATCTTTACCCTGTTCACGATCGGGATCGTTCCGCTTCTGGGAACCGCTATGCGCGGTAGCGCCACGACCCGGACTGAATCGGTGGGGCGGAACGTGGCGTCTAAGACCCTGGAGCGCCTGCGCGGTCTGCAGTATCACGTGGCTTACTCGGGCACCCCCAGCAAAGCAGACTTGCTAGATCATTTCTTTCCGGGGCGGACTCCCGTCTACAGTGCGCCGACGACCACGACCGGATTTGATGCCGGCTCGAACTCTTTCGTCACGACCTGTGACAAGGATTCGACCGCGCCCGCGTGCAAGAGCCTGCCCTCGAGCGCCGAGATTCCCGACGGATTCAGCGTGGAGATAAGACTTACCTTCAAGGACCCCACTACCCCCGCCACGACCGTCCCGGTACCCGCCAGCTACGCGTGGAACGCCGGGAGCGACCAGGACGCGCCGCCGAGCCAACTGGTCGAGGTCGGCGTGACATCGGCGTGGACGGTCGGGACCAAGCAGCGAACCTTTGCCCTCCGCAGCTACTTGAGCCAGAGGGACCGACAGGTCCTGCCGACCGGCGGTTCGGGAGGCCCCCCTCCTGCACCACCGCCCGGGGGCGGAGGTACTGCACCCTCTCCGCCGCCCAACGTAAAGCTTCGAGCCGAAGCGCGCGTCGATTATGGCATCGAGATCACCACAACCTACCAAGATACTCAGGCCTCACCGCGATTCAGTGAGCTCACGGCGACGCTCGGCAATGCGACCGCTTATGGCGAACAGCTTGACAGTGGGTCGCGGGCCGACCTAACCGCGCGCGCCGGACAGATACGAATGATCCGACCGGCGGATCCCGCCGTCCCGAGCGACACCGGCGTCGACGTCTCGGTAAACGGAGCAGTGTTCGAAGCGCACGCGCCTCCGGACGCGGGATCGATT
>JALZEK010000056.1 GCA_030862065.1 Actinomycetota bacterium
CCCTTAGGGAGTGATACGGCGTCGCGGCTAGTTGCCGGGTGACGCGCGCGCCTCTTTGAAGTCGTGGCCGTCAGCGGTATCCCCCCTCTGCTTCGGTCCCGGTCGTCTTTTTCGTCTTGCCATGCATCAGGAGTGCTCGCGAGGGGCATTGACCGGGGCTCGTCGGGGAAGGCTAAGAGCGACCTGATAGCGGGGACGCTCAAATCAGCCCAAGCGGAGGGAACAAGTGAGGAAGTTCGTCTTTGCCGCCACATCAATGCTGCTCCTGCTGGGCACCGCGCCCGGAGCTTCCGGCGGGCCGGGCCCCCACGGCATCTCGTCCAACAACGTCGAGCACGTGACCTTCGTGCCGTTCGAAGTTGGCACCGCGACCGGGGCCCGCATCGTCGGCAAATTCCTGTACGTGACAACGTGGAAGACGTTCTCGATATATGACGTCTCGAAGCCGGAGAGCCCCGAGCTCCTGTCCATTACCCCCTCGGTGTGAGGTTCGAGAACGAAGACGTCGCGACTAACGGCAAGATCCTCATTTTCTCTGAAGAGCTTCCGGAAGAAACCATTCACATCTGGGACGTGACGAACAAGAGAAGTCCGGAAAAGCTCTCGGCGCTTGAGGGGGCCGGGCAGCACACGATGAGTTGCGTACTGGGATGCAAATGGCTTTACGGCTCGGACGGAAACATCGTCGACCTCCGCAACCCGAAGAAGCCGAAGCTCGTGAGCAGTACGTGGGGAGGGGAGGCGGCAACCTCAAACGGTCACGACGTCATTGAGGTCGGGCGCGGTCGAGTCCTTACCGCATCGGACCCGATGCAGCTGTTCGACGCCCGCAAGAACCCGGCCCACCCCAAGCTTCTGGCGGTCGCGAAACCGATGAACGAATTCATTCATTCGGTCCAATGGCCCAACGGAGGAAGAGACAAGTTCATTCTGGCGTCGGGCGAAACCTGGGTGCCGGGACTGGAAACGAGATGCGTTGAGTCGAGTGCCGGGATCAGTACCTGGAACGGAACCAACTGGAAGAGGACTCACTCCTTTCAGATGATCGATGTGTTCCGGCCCAAGTCGGGAACGTTCACCGACGGGAGGCCCGCGGTCAACGCGCCTTTTGGTTGTTCTTCGCACTGGTTCCAGCAGCACCCCACTTTCAAGAATGGGGGACTCGTCGCGGCCGGCTTTTACAACCACGGCACGCGCTTCTTGAAGGTGGATTCCAAGGGAAAGATCTCGGAGTCGGTTGGTTCCTCCCGCATGCAGGCGGGACATCGGGTGCTTACTGGCGAACGGATCGGATCGTCTACGCGATCGATTACCAGCGTGGCTTTGACGTGCTGAAGTACAACGGGAAGCTGTAGATCTACAGAGCTTCGGACGGCGATCGGCGCTCAGTCGTCGAGAGCAAGCCACCGTATGGGAGGCAATCCCGACGCGGCGCGTCGCCACGATCCTCCGGCGTCCACCGACACGTAGACCTCGCCGTCCGAGGTACCAAAGGCCGTCTTCCGTCCCAGAGTGGCCAAGCACCCCGTGTCGATGTTGTCCCCGAACCATTCGGGAAGGCCCTGTTCGCATTTCTCAAAGGCACCGTGCCCGTCAAGATCCCGGCGATAGACGGCCGCGCGTCCTCCATGAGGTCCGACGCATGCCGTCATCAAAATGCTGTTGCCGGCACGTCCAACGGCGCGGGCGTACGTGGCGTGGAGGTTCTCCGCATGAAACTTCCAGGTCTCGCCCTCATCCCGGCTGACGGCCAGGCCTCGGGCGCAGGCGGCCAGGACGGCTCCATCGGCCGCGGTGACCTCGTGAACGTCCGAGTAGATGTCGATGGTCGGGGCCCACGTCCGGCCCCCATCCTTCGATCGAGCGATTCCACCGACGTGGACGTTTGCGTAGACGACACCGACCGAATCGGACGCCAGGGAGCGAACATCGGGGGGCCCCCCCCAGGGGGTAAACCAGTCGTCTCGGCCCGCCATTGTCTCGAATTCGTCCACGACGATCGCGTTGCCGCCTTCAACTCTTAGAAGATGCGCGTCCGACGTGCCGAGGTAGACGAGGCCGTTGACCGGCAGTGCGCAGTTGACCCGATGATCGGTGACTCGCACCGATTGCTCCCAGTCGCCTCCTTTGGGCCGCGTCCATACCTCGTGACCGTCGACCACGGCGAGCAAGGGAGGATTTCCCCACAGTGCGTTGACGGTCTTCCCCTTGAAGTCGGTAGATCCGTCTCCTTCGAGACCGATGAGCCCCTCCGCGGTTGCCGCGTAGATCATGGATCAACCCTTCTTGTGACGCGCCCGCCACGTGTCAATCAGTCGGATTCCAGACCGTCAGTCTATTTCGCTCGGGGCCGACGAGAGCAGGAACGCTCTCCGAGGGACGCAGCGCTGTCCCCATCGATTCTGAGCAACAGGCACACGCTGTTGTCGCTCTCGTTGGATTCGACGAAGTCGTCGTTGGGATCGATGGTCAGTTCGAAAATGTAAAAGCCGTCCCGTACGTCGGAGATCTCGATGTACTGATCCGGCAGGTACGAGGGATAGAGGTCCGCCCATCCCGAGGAGATCCCTACGATCTGAACTGCCGCCGACGTGAGGTCTCCAAATCCCTGCGG
>JALZEK010000091.1 GCA_030862065.1 Actinomycetota bacterium
AGGTCAACAACTCGCTCGCCAAGGTCGAGGGCGTCAAGAAGTTCAGGGTCCTGGAGCGCGACTTCCTTCAGGAGGAGAACGAGATCACCCCGACCATGAAGGTCAAGCGCAAGCAGATAAACGACATCTACTCGGACGTGATCGAGGGGATGTACGAGAAGGACACGCCTGCGGCCGCGTCGGGGCACGCGCCCGAGAGGAAGTAGCCCGGCCTCCGGGTCACGGGGTTGTAATAGCCGTAACCAATTTGACTTCTTACCCGCCCTCCTCTAGTGTAAGGGGCACAGCAGATTTAGGCCCTTACGGTAGGAGGAGGGAAATTGAGGGGTATTCGGGCAAATCCTGGAATCGCCTTGCTGATCGCGGCGATGACGATCTGGGGAGGGACCTACGTCATCTCCAAGGCGGCCCTGGAGGATCTCGGGCCCTTCACGATCCTGGCCCTCCGCTTCACGGTCGGATGGCTCGCCCTGATCCCCTTCGCCGTCCGGCAGGGCTACCGCATCCGGCTGTCGCTCACGCCGGTCTTCCTCCTCTTCGGGCTCACCGGCATCGTCCTGCACAACGGCCTCGAGACCTTCGGCTTGCAGTTCACCTCGGCCGGTACCGCCGCGTTGATCATCGCCGCGGCTCCCGCGCTCACGGCCGGGCTGTCGATCCTGATGCTGGGGGAGCGACTGACGCTTCTGAGACTTCTGGGGATCGGGTTGTCGATCGCCGGCGTCGTGCTCATCTCGTTCGGTGACTCGGGCGCGGGAGACGGAGCGTGGCTGGGGAACCTGCTCGTCTTCGGGGGCGTCGTCGCCTGGGGCCTCTACACCGTCCAGGGCAAGCGTCTGTCGGTCGGCCACAGCGGGCTCGTCAGCACCACGGCCGGTGCCGGCGCCGCGGTCCTCTTTCTCGTCCCGCTCGCCGCGGCGGAGATCGCCCTTGGGGACGTCCCGCACTTCACGGCCGGGTCGATCGCCGCGGTCGCCTACCTCGGACTTCTCGCCTCGGCCGCCGCATTCGCTCTGTGGAACACCGCACTTTCTTACGTCGAGGCATCGGTGGCGGGGCCGTTCATCAACCTGGTGCCGGTGATCGGTTTGGCGCTGGCCGTTGCGGTGGGAGAGCCGGCCGGGATAGCGCAGCTGATTGGAGGAGGCATCGTCGGGCTCGGTGTGTGGCTCAGCAGCATGAATGCGTTCGAGCGCAGGCAACCGGCGGCTCGATCGGGCGTATCCTGGGCCTGAACTGCGGCTACCTGAAAAGGAGGCGACAGTGCCGGTAACCGTGCGCGACATCCGCGCTTTCAAGGACCGTGGCGAGCGTTTCGTAATGCTCACCGCGTACGAGGCCCTCACCGCCCGATTGATCGACGAAGCGGGCGTTCCGTTGATCCTGGTGGGGGACACGCTGGGAATGGTCGTTCTGGGCCACGACTCGACCCTGCCCGTGACGATGGAGGACATGCTCCATCACACCGCGGCCGTGTCCCGGGGCACCACGAATGCTCTGGTCGTCGGCGATATGCCGTTCATGAGCTATCAGGGCTCGATTGAAGACGGCATCTATAACGCCGGACGTTTTCTCAAGGAGGGCGGAGCGAATGCGGTGAAGCTCGAGGGCGGGGGCCGTGTCCTCGATCTCGTCGAGCGGCTCGTCGAGGCGGGCATCCCGGTGATGGGCCATCTGGGTCTCACCCCTCAGTCGGTCAACCAGCTGAGCGGCTACCGGGTCCAGGGCCGCAGCGACGAGCAGGCTCACACCCTTGTCCAGGACGCCAAGGATCTCGAGGCCGCGGGCATCTTCTCGCTCGTGCTCGAGGCGGTTCCGGCGACACTTGCCCAGGAGATCACCTCGAGCGTCCAGGTCCCGACCATCGGGATCGGAGCCGGCCCCCACACCGACGGCCAGGTCCTCGTCTTCCACGACATGCTCGGGATCACCCAGGGCAAGGCCCCCAAGTTCGTCAAGCGTTACGCCGACCTGGGAGGCGAGATCAAGCGGGCCGCCCGGACCTTCGCCGAGGAGGTCGCCTCGGGCGCTTATCCCGGCCCCGAGCACACCTACGACTAGTTCTTTGCCCTGGGGCTTGAGGTCCCGCCAAAACCGGCCGATACACACGTGGGAGGCCGTTAATTAGCGCGTCGCGGCAAGGGAGGGCGCACCGATGGAGACCTCTAGAACCGATATCCACGAAGAGACGAGCACCCACTCGCAGGGGGGTAGTTTCCGCTGCCCGGCCTGTGGGGCCGGCAACCGCGCCGAGGCCCCCTGGTGCGGCCAGTGCTACACGAAGTTCGAGTCGTCTACCGACGGGGGTTCCGCCGCCGTCGGAAACGGGTCCACCGAGAAAGGCCGCGTCGCTCCGCCCCCTCCGCCACGTTCTGAGCCCACCCGGCCGAGCGGGCTCAAACCGGGGAAGGCCGGCGCCTTCGAGGTCACCGAGGAGGGCATCAACTGGACCTGTCTCCGTTGCGATTCCGTGAACGACCTCGAAAGCAATCTCTGCTCCGTCTGCGGAGCCACCTTTGCCGATGCCATCAAGCCCCCCGAGAAACCGAGGCCGGCTCGGGACGCCAACATGGCGGCTCTGGTCTCGCTCTTCATGCCCGGCGCCGGTCACGCCTACGTCGGTATGTGGGGCCAGGGCATTGCCCGGGGGATCATCAGCCTCTGGGTGGTGACGGTCACCATTTTCTCTGGGGCACAGGGTGCCCCCCAGGCGAAAATCATGGCGGCGCTGTTCGGACTCGTCGGACTGGGACTGTGGGCCGTCGCGGCACACGACGCATACAGAGAGGCATCGAACAACTCGCGCGCCGTGGTCCTGAAGCAGAAGTATTTTCTCTACTTGGTGCTGGGGCTTCTGATGCTTTCGATCGTGATGGTCTTCTCGATCGCCCTCGGGGCAAGAGGTTAAGACCTAGCCGAGCTGGGTCGCCTCGAACGTTCCCCCGGGACCCTCGACCACCCACGAACCCCCGTTGAACATGGCGGATGCGTAGCCGTCCGAATCGAGCGCAAGTAGTCCTGCGGCGGACCCGGGGAAGTGCTCGTCGATGAATCCGATCGTCTTGGCACAGGCAACGGCGAGGTCGACACCATCCTCAACGAGCTGAGCGACGCGTCCGCACGCCAGCGTCTGGAGAAAAGCCTCACCCACACCGGTTCCGACGACCGCGACCCGGGTAGAGGCGTAGATCCCGGCTCCGAAGATCGGCGCGTCGCCCACTCTGCCGGGAAGCTGGCCGAAGACGCCTCCGGTCGACGATGCCGCGGCCAACCTGCCCGAGTCGTCGAGAGCGATCGCTCCGACGGTGTCGACGTGTTCGGCAGTCCCGTAGTGACCGGACTCGAGCTTGCCCGCGGCGCGCGCCGCTTCCCACCGCCGGAGCTGTTCGTCGGACGTCGTGTCGAGGAACTCGATCCCGGAGGCCTCGGCGAGGGCCGCGGCCCCCGAGCCGACGAGCAACACATGGGGCGTCTCCTCCAGGACCTTGCGGGCCAGCACTATCGGGTTCCTCACGTTCACGCAGGCCACCCCGGCGGCCCGACCCGAGGAACCGTCTGCGATCCCGGCGTCCATCTCCACCGCCCCGCCCCGGTTCGGTGCCGAGCCGAACCCCGAGTTCAGGTCGGGGTCGTCCTCCATGGCGACGACGGCCGCCTCCACCGCGTCGAGCGCCGTGGGTTGCGCCGCGCCGGCGGCAACCGCGTAGGTCAGTGACCGGGGCGGTTTTGGTCGCCCGGAGACGCCCCCGTGTACGAAAAGCCTCATCCCGGGAGCATCCGAACTCGAGCCCGCATTCCTCTGCGCTACCACAAGGCGGGGGCCGGGCGCGGCGTAGCATGCTCGCGATGTCCGTTTACTTGGTCTCCGACCTCCACGGCGCCTCCGACGCTCTCAAAAAAGCGGTTCCCGAGGGATCAATCCTTGTGCTTTTGGGTGACCTGATCAACTTCCTCGACTACATCTCGATGACCGGGATCCTCACGGAGGTGTTTTCCGTCGAGGCCGTGGAGGAGGTGGTCAACCTGCGGACCTCGGGCCGGGTGAGCGAGGCACGAGAGGCGATCAAGATTCGGGCCGCGGGGCGGGAGAACGAGATTCGGGCGGCGATTGCCGAACGGGTGCAAAGCGCCTACGACACGATCTTTCCGGCTTTTCCGGATCCGACCTACCTCATCCTGGGCAACGTCGACAATCCGAGACTGGTCGAGGAGATGGCCACCAAGACTCCCGCCGTACGGCTGGTGGACGGCGAGGTGGTGGCGATCGAGGGCGAGAGGTTTGGTTTTGTGGGCGGTGCGCTTCCGACGCCGCTCCGGGTGGCGGGAGAGATCACCGAGGAGGCCATGAAGGCGAAGGTCGAGTCCCTCGGAGAGTGCGATGTGTTGTGCTCGCACATACCGCCAGCGATCCCGGAGCTCTGCTTCGACACTCTCGCCAAGAAATCCGAGCGCGGCAGCGAAGATCTCCTGAACTATGTGCGCGACGTTCAGCCGCGGCTTGCCTACTTCGGACACGTGCACCAGCCGCTGATGTCGGCGATGTACGTCGGCCGAACGAGATGCATAAACGTTGGTTACTTCCGATCAACCGAGCGGGCTTTTCCTCACGGAGGGGAGACATGGCGGAACGCGTAAAGGATTCGATCGATATCGAGGCCTCGGCCGAGGAGATTTTCGGAGTGGCGACGGACTTCGAGACGTATCCGGAGTGGAACGAGAACATCAAGAAGGTGGAGGTAAAGGAGACCGACGAAGAGGGCAATCCGACCCAGGTCTGGTTCGAGGTCGACGCGAGGGTAAAGACCGTTCGCTACACCCTCACCTACGACTATTCGGCGGCTCCCGAGTCGTTTTCGTGGGATTTGCTCGACGGCGACGTCAAGGAGTTGAGTGGCGCGTATCGTTTTGATGAGTTCGACGACGTAACCGATGTAACCTACGAGCTCTCGATCGACCCGGGCTTCCCCATTCCCGGCATCTTGAGGCGCCAGGCGGAAAAGCAGATCATGCGTGGCGCGCTGGAGGATCTAAAGAAAAGAGTCGAGGGGTAGCCCCTTCATTTCATGCGCATCATCCTTTTCACCGGCAAGGGAGGCGTCGGCAAGACGACCGTCGCCTCAGCGACCGCGCTCAGGATCGCGAAGTCCGGCGCGAAGACGCTCATCATGTCGACCGATCCCGCGCATTCGTTGAGCGATGCTTTCGATGTTCCGCTTGGACCCGATGCACAGGAGGTCGCTCCGAACCTGTGGGCCGAACAAATCGATTCTCAGCAGCGCCTCGAGGACAACTGGAGGGAGATCCAGCAACACGCCATCGCGGTCCTCAACTGGGCCGGTCTCGCCGAGGTAGAGGCCGAGGAGCTCTCGGTCATACCGGGACTCGACGAAGTGTTCTCGCTGGCCGACGTCAAGCGCTACCACGACGCCGGCCCCTACGACACTCTCGTCGTCGATTGCGCTCCCACCGGCGAAACGCTGAGGCTGCTGTCTCTTCCCGACATCATCCAGTGGTACATGGAGAAAATCTTTCCGGTGGAGCGCCGAGTGATGAGCGCCATCCGTCCGGTTGCCAAGAGGGTGACGAGCTTCCCTCTCCCCGACGAAGGCGTCTACGCGGCGGTCGGTCGTTTCTACGACAAACTCGACGGAGTCAGAAAGATCCTGACCGACGCCCGTATCACCTCGGTTCGGCTCGTGGTCAATCCCGAGAGAATGGTCATCGCCGAAGCGATGAGGACGTTCACCTACCTCAACCTGTTCGGGTACCGGGTCGACGCGCTGATTGCAAACCGTCTTATCCCGGATGAGGTCTCAGATCCGTACTTCGATCGGTGGAAGCAACTGCAGTCCGGGCACCTGAAGTCGATCTACGAATCCTTCGCCCCCGTGCCGATCCTCAAGGCGAGGCTCCGGGACCAAGAGCTTTTGGGAACCGAGCTGATGGGAGATCTGGGTGAGGAACTGTACGGTGACCTCGAGGCATCCGCGATCCTCTACGAGGATGACCCGATGACGATCTCCAAGAATGGAACCGAGTACACCTTGAGCTTGCTCTTGCCCTTCGTGGCCAAGGAGACTCTCGACCTGTCGGCCAAAGGCGACGAGCTCTTCGTCAAGGTCGGCTCCTACCGGCGTACGATCATGTTGCCGAAGGTGCTGAGCGCCAGGAGGATCCGCTCGGCAAAACTGGATTCCGGAAGGCTCGACATCGTCTTTGGAAGAGGTTGATGAAATGAACGACGAAAGAGCGGCTCGGTACTCCGATTTGTTCGCGGAGCGACACGAGCATGCATCCGATTGCGCGTACTGTCCCATCTGCGCCACCATCGCGGTCGTTCGGAACACGAATCCCGAGGTCCTCGATCATCTGGCGGGAGCGGCCAAGGAATTGCTCGCCGCGGCCGCAAAGCTGCTCGAGGAGGCGGAAAGGGTCGTCGGCTCTCCGCCCGGGGACGGAGACGGCGGGCCCTCGGACGCGGGGCCGACGAAGATCCGCCGAATCGACGTCGGTTGAGCGGTCTTTATTCTTCTCGACATGTCTGACACCACCCCCAACCGAGTGGCGGTCGGGGTCGACGCCGGAGGGACGCTGACCCGAGCTGCGCTCGTTACCCCCTCAGGGGAGATCACCCTGCGCCTGGAGCGGCCGACCGACCCCGCGGCCGGAACGAAAAGCATCATCTCCGCGGTCGAGGACTTGCTGGCTCGCTCCACGGAGCACCAGGTAATTGCCATCGGCATAGGGGCGGCCGGCTTCGTCAATTTCTCGGCCGGGTCGGTCACCTTTTCGCCCAACCTCGTCTACGACGATCCGAACATCGTGGAGGCGGTCAGGGTCCGTACTGGGCTTCCCACCGTGCTCGAAAACGACGCCAACGCCGCAGCGTGGGGGGAGAGGACGTTCGGCAGCGCACGGGGATCGGACCACGTCGCCTATCTCACACTTGGGACGGGGATCGGAAGCGGCTTCATCGAGTCCGCGCGGCTGGTGCGAGGACTTACGGGGGCCGGCGCGGAGCTCGGCCACATGATCATCGATCCCGCAGGACCGGTGTGCGGCTGCGGCCTGCGCGGCTGCCTCGAGCAATTTGCCTCGGGGACGGCGATCGCGCGCATGGCATTCGAGGCCGTTCAAAACGATCCAGGCAGCTCGATCCTCGCCTTTGCCGGGACCGCGGATTCGATAACCGCGGAGCATGTCGCCAGGGCCGCCCGGCAATACGACGAGACGGCCCGCGAAATCTTGCGCAGGGCGGGGCGCGCGCTAGGCATCGGACTGTCAAACGTCGTAAACCTGTTTGATCCCGAGGTCATCATCCTGGGCGGAAGCGTCGTCCGCGCCGGCGAACCCTTTCTCGGCCCGGCCAGAGATCAACTGGTCGAGATGACGACCGCACAGCGGCGGAGGCCCAACCGTCTGGACGTGACCTCTCTGGGGGGCGACGCCGGCCTGCTCGGCGCTGCGGCACTGTCCCTTGAGACCACGCAGGGGACGCATTGACGGCGATAGAACGAAGGTCTCCTCCAACCGGGTCCGATGGGCCCCACCCACCCCATCAGACTCAGCTCAAGGAATATGCGCTGTTTGCTCCGCGGCTCGGCAAGTTGTTGTGGCGGCTGGTCAGAGATCCGCGCGTCCCAGCGCGCTCAAAGGCAACCCTGTTCATGGTCGCCGGATACCTGGCTTCCCCCGTAGACATCGTGCCGGACTTCATCCCGGGGCTTGGGCAGGCCGACGACCTCGTCCTGATCGCGTTTGCCCTCGACCAGATATTGAACCGAGTGCCCGAGGAATTGTTGCGAGAGCACTGGGACGGCGACGAGGATGTGCTCTCGATAGTCCGCCAGATTCTCGATATCTCAACGGCCTTCGTTCCCCGCTGGCTCAAGAGGCTGTTCGCGGCCCGCTCTTGAAGTCGGGGCCGTGACCGGGGCCGGAGCGGTCGCCGGGCTCGTGCTCTTGGAGTGGGGGGCGGGGTGGCTTGCGACGGCGGCCTGGACTCAATCCTGGGATGTCGTTAGAAGAGGCCACTTCAGGATCCTCGGTTACGGCGCCCTCATCCTGGCGGTGCTTGTCGTCACGATCGACCGGACGAGCTTGCCGGACGATCCCGCTCGGTTCGCGCTGATCGTCGCCTTTGCAGGCGCGGCCGTCATTTACGTCCTGGTGCAGTACTCGCGCACAGATCTGCCCGGGGTGGTGGCCGGCGGAGTGGCTGCGACCTGTGGAGCGGCCGCGCTGGTCGTTGCTGCGGGCGACGTCGCCGACTGGACCCAGGCCGTCGCCGCGATCGAATTCGTTACCGGGGCGGCCCTGTTGGGAGGAGTGACGAACGGGATGCTCCTGGGCCACTGGTATCTGAATCAGCCGGGTTTGAAACCCTGGGCCCTGGCCCGCCTCACGAACTTCTCACTCGGAGCGACCATCGTCGTCGCGGTTGTTGGCCTCGCAGCGGCTGGCAAGCTGGCCACTGCCTCAACCGAAGGAGCCATCCTCGGTCTTCCCGGATTCGGCGAGTCTTTCGGAGCCGTGTTCTTTGCGGCCTGGATTGTTCTCATAGCCTTTACTGGGGCCGTCGTTTGGATGGCCAGGAGGTGTGTGGCAATCAAGTCGATCCAGTCGGCCACGGGTCTTTACTACGTCGCCCTGCTCACGGCCGGCGTGTCCGAGTTCATGGTGCGCTACCTGATGGTGAACGCGACGTGAGAGATGTCCTTGTCGGGGTGACTCTTCCTCAGTTCACGGCGGACGGGGACCGGTTTCTCGACGGGGCGCGCCGGGCCGAGCAACTGGGCCTTGACTCAATTTGGGTCTTCGACCATCTCTGGCCGCTGACCGGGGGCAAGACGCGTTCGATTCTCGAGTGCTGGACTTCCCTCGCTTACGTCGCGAGCTGTTCGGATCGCATCGGGATCGGCACTCTGGTGACCCGGTCGAGTCTGCGCCATCCCGCTGTGCTGGCGAAGATGGCGGCCACGGTGGGGGAGATCGCCCCGGGCAGACTCACCGTTGCGATCGGTAGCGGAGACGAACAGAGCAGGCCCGAGAACGAGTCCTACGGCATCACCTATTTCGCGGGTCCCGATCGCATCGAGCAACTCGAGTCGACCGTACGCGTCGTGACCCAATATCTAAACCAGGATCGGGTTGACGTCACGACCGACTACGTCGAGGTATCCGGGCTGGTTCCCAGCCCGAAGCCCTCCGCGCCGCCCCGGGTGTGGGTGGGGGGACGCGCCGACGACACTCTCGAGATCGCGGGCCGTCTAGCGGACGGGTGGAACGGGTGGGGAGGCTCACCGCAACGCTACTCGCAGGATGCCTTGCGCGTTACCGAGTTCGCCGGCGCGGCGGGAGGACGTGAAGTGGAGCTGACGTGGTCGGGCCTGGTGATCCTCGCCGCCGACGACGAACAAGCTTTCGCCGAGCTCGGATCGCGCAGTTCCGATGACCGCATCGTGGGCGGTCCCGATACCGTGGCGCGGTCGCTGTCGGAGTTTGTCGAGGCCGGAGCTCGCCATCTCGTCTGCACGTTTCCGAAACCGGCCACGTCCAGAAGCTATGAACTGCTGGCCGAGAAAGTTTTGCCTCTCATGGGGTTGAGGACATGAGGGAAGCCCGGGGCGACTGGGACATCTTTTATGTGGATGCGCCAAGCCTGATCTACCGAGCGTTCTTTGCCCTTCCAAAGACGATCACCTCTGCGGACGGACGCCCGGTAAACGCGGTCCGAGGTTTCATGGACATGCTGACGAGGCTTCAGGTCGACCATCGCCCGAAAGAGATCGTGAGCGTCTTCGACGCCGACTGGCGCCCCGCGTTCAGGGTCGAGGCGTGGAAAGGCTACAAATCGGAACGTCCCGAGGACCCGGAGGAACTCCCTCCCCAGTTCGACATCGCTGCGGAGGTCCTCGACGCGGCCGGGATCGCGCGCTGCGAATCCGCCGGTCTCGAGGCCGACGACGCGATCGCAACGCTTGTTGCCCAAAAGCACCCGTCTGTCCTCTCGGCCGTGGTCTCCGGCGACAGGGATCTGCTTTCCCTAGTTCGTGACCCCGATGTTCGGCTTCTCTATCCCGAAAGGGGAGTGGCCAAGCCGGTGATCTTCGACGAGGCCGCGGTCAAGGAGCGCTATGGGGTGTGGCCATACCAATACATGGACTTCGCGATCATGCGAGGCGATTCATCCGACGGTCTTCCGGGAATTGCGGGCATAGGTCCGGTTAGGGCCGCGGCCCTCCTCGAGCAATACGAGACTTTGGAGAGGGTAATGGCGAATGTGGACTTTCTGCCGCCGCGGCAGGCCGAGGCCTTCCGGTCGGCGAAGGACTACCTCGACGCCATGAAAGTCGTCGTCGACCTCGTGCGAGATGCTCCGATCGACAAGACCGAGCCACACCCTCCGGACGAGGCTCGACTGCGCGAGCTGGCGGAGAGATACAACCTCGGAAGTTCCGCCGGTCGGTTGCTACAGGCCCTGACGGGACAGCGCTGATGAAGGCCACGAAGCTTCTCCTGGTCCGGCACGGCGCGACCGAGTGGAACCTCTACAAGCGAGCCCAGGGTCAGGCGGACATCCCCCTGACAGAAAAGGGTCGGACCCAGGCCGTCGAAACCGCCGATGCGCTCGCCGACTTCGACATCGCCGCCGTTTACTCCTCGGATCTGACGCGGTCGATAGACACCGCGAGGGTCATCGCAGAGAAACGCGGTCTCGACGTCGTGACAGACGAGAGGTTGCGGGAGATCGATCAGGGCGAGTGGACGGGCCTCTCCGTGGACGAGATCAAGAAACGCTGGCCCGACCTCTGGGGGCCGGCCCGTCACTATTCGACCAGGCCCGGCGGAGAGTCGCCGGGAGACGTCAGAGGGCGCGCGCTGCAAGCGGTCGAGCGCATCGTCGAAAGTCATCCAGACGAGACGGTCGTCGTCGTAAGTCACGGCGGAACGATCCGGTGGCTTGTCGCGGAGGCCTTCGGTTACGACGACAGGAAGTCGGCACGGCTGCGAGGCATGTCCAACGGCGGGGTCGTCGTCTTGGAGGGCCGGGTCGACGACGAACGCGGCTTCGATCTCTGTTTTCTGGTGAGGCTCGACGGTGCCTCTCCGGACCTCGACGACCCCAACGACTGAGATGAGCGTCCGAGATCGGTCGGCCTGCTAGCGTTTGAGCGCATGGAGTTCCGCCGCATAGAGCGATTCCCCCCGTACGTCTTTTCGATCGTCAACGACATGAAGATCCGGGCTCGCCGGGCGGGGGAGGACATAATCGATCTCGGGATGGGGAACCCCGACATCCCCACCCCCGAACCGGTTGTCGAGAAGCTCAAAGAGGCCGTCGACAACCCGCGGAACCATCGCTATTCGGCGTCCCGAGGGATACCGAAGCTGAGGGCGGCGATATGCGATCTGTACGAGCGCGCCTGGGACGTCGAACTCGATCCCGAGACGGAGGCGGTGGCGACCATCGGCGCGAAGGAGGGCGTTTCTCATTTAGCGTGGGTCCTCTCCGGGCCGGGGGATTCCGTCCTCGTCCCCGAGCCGACCTATCCGATCCACACCTACGCCATGATTCTTTCCGGGGCCAACGTCATAAGCGTCCCGCTATCGCTCGGCTCGGATTTCTTTACCGATCTCGTTAACGCTTACGAGCACTCGGAGCCAAAGCCGCGCGTGGTTCTGTGCTCTTTTCCCCACAATCCGACAACCGCGGTCGTGGATCTCGCGTTCTTCGAACAGCTCGTCGAGTTCGCGCGCAAAAGAGACGTGATCGTCATCCACGATCTCGCCTACGCAGACCTGGTCTTTGAAGAGGAGAGGGCTCCGTCGATGATGCAGGTGCCGGGGGCCAAGGACGTGGGAGTGGAGTTCTTCTCCATGTCCAAGTCCTATTCGATGCCGGGATGGCGGCTTGCGTTTTGCGTCGGGAACAGCCGGGTGGTGGGGGCCCTCACGAAACTGAAGTCCTATCTCGACTATGGAGTCTTCCAACCGATTCAGATCGCGGGGATCATCGCGCTCAACGAGTGCAGCGAAGTGCCCAAACAAATCCGAGAGATATATCGAGGTCGCCGTGACGCGCTGTGCGACGGGCTCGATCGCATCGGTTGGGACATGGTCCGGCCCCACGCGACGATGTTCGCCTGGACCCAGATCCCCGAGCAATACAGAGAGATGGGCTCGATCGAATTTGCCAAGTGGTTGTTGTCCGAAGCCAAGGTGGCCGTCTCCCCCGGCCTCGGGTTCGGCAAGGCCGGCGACGACTACATCCGCTTCGCCCTCGTCGAGAACGAGCAGCG
>JALZEK010000112.1 GCA_030862065.1 Actinomycetota bacterium
CCTGGATCGCAACCGTGGCCCTTATTGGGTCCACCACGTTGAAGTAGGTGACCGCGTTGACCCGGACCGTGACGTTGTCCCTGGTGATGATGTCCTGGCTCGGGATGTCGATGGTCACCGTCTGGAGATTCACCTTCACCATCCGGTCGATTATCGGGATGATGAAGAACAGGCCCGGGCCCTTCGCCCCGATCACCCGCCCCAGCCGGAAGATGACTCCGCGCTCGTATTCCTTAACGATCCGGATAGCCGAGATGGCGATGATTGCGATGAGCACCACCGCGATGGCGATGCCAAGCGTCCCTTGGGTCATGGCTCTCCTCTCTCCTTCGTCTCCTCGTCTTCCTTTGGCTGCGGTGACTCCTGCTCCTCGACGACGAGGTTGAGCCCCTCAACGTCGACCACCCGCACGGTGGCCCCCTCCCGCAGCTGCTCCCCCTTGGTCCTGAGGTTCCACCACGCGCCCTCCACAATCGCCTGGCCGCTCGTCCCGCTGGCCGACCGCACCACGGCGACCGAGCCCAGGAGCCCGCCCACCCCGGTGGTCGGCGCGAGCCGTCGAGTCCGCCACGCCAGTCGACCGGCGAGCATGGTGGCACCGCCGACGACGATCGCCACGGGGATCAGCACCTCGAGATCCACTTCGACCCGGCCGCGGAACAGGAACAGCCCGCCCAGGACGAGCGACGCGGTCCCCCCCGCGGCCCCCACCCCTATCCCCGGGGTGAAGATCTCCACCACGAACATGATTGCCGCGAGAACGAGGAGGAGGGCCCCCAACGCGTTAACGGGCAGTACGGCCAGGGCGAACAGGGCGAGCAGGATCAGGATCACCCCCACGACCGCGCCGCCCCCGATCCCCGGGTTGGCGAGCTCGTAGATGATGGCCAGGGTCCCGATGGACATGAACAGGAACGCGAGGTTGGGATCGGCCAGCCACTGCAGCACCGACCGGAACGTCCCCATCTCGTAAGGGACCATCTCCACGTCGCGGGTTTTGAGCGTGAGCTCGCTTCCGTTCGCCAGCATCACCGTCTCCCCGTCGATGGCCTCGAGTAGCGCTATCCGGTTCGGCGCGAGCAGATCCACTACGTCGGTCTGCGCTGCCTCCTCGGCAGTGACGGAGCGACCCTCCCGCACCGCGTCCTCGGCGAACTCCGTGTTGCGTTCCCGGGCCCGGGCCACGGACTTCGCGTACGCCGCGGCGTCCTCGATGATCTTCTGTTCGACGTCTTCACCCCCTTCGAGATCTATCGGTGTCGCCGCCCCGATCGCCGTGCCGGGGGCCATGGCCGCGATGTGCGCGGACATCGTGATGAGCGCGCCGGCGGAGGCGGCGCGTGCTCCGGATGGGGCCACGTGGACCACCACGGCGACATCGGCACCGAGGAACGCCTTGATGATGTCCCGCATCGAGACATCGAGCCCCCCCGGTGTGTCGAGTTCGATCAGGAATACGTGGTGGCCCTCCTCCTCCGCGCGCGTTAGACCCTCGCGGAGATGGTCGGCGATCACCGGGGTGATCACACCGTCCACCTCCGTAACCAGCGCCGTTGGTCCCTGGGCCCCCGCGCCGACCACAGAGGCCAACGGCCCGAGCAACAGAAGCAGGAACGACAAGCTCAGGAAGGTCCGTCGCCCCCGGCGGAGCGCGAGGGCCGATGTCCCCGGCGTAACACGCACAGATGCGGCTCCCCCTCGAAGTTTCTTGCCTCCAAGTTAACTCGCGGGGGCGCGAGCGCTGTCTCACGTAGCCGGACAACGGGGCACAACACAATGGGCACCGGTTCCACCTGGCGTTCGCGACAACCGGTGATCGAGGGAGGGCGTCCTCATTGACGGGTCATTCCTCTGCAGGGACCCGACGGGGGGGTGCGCAACGCGTTCCTGCTCGCCGGGCCGGACGGCCTGCTCGGCCGCCATGACAAGGAGCTTCCGACGATGTGGGAGAACGCGCTCTACGTGGGCGGGGCGGACGACGGCGTGATCGAGGCAGGCGACCTGTCCGTGGGCGCCGCGCTGTGATGGGAGTTCATGCGCAGTGGGACCGCGCGGAGGCTGCGCGGGCGCATCGATCTCGTGATGGGGGGCTCGAACTGGTGGAGCATCCCACCGTGGCCACCCGCTGTCTACATGCGGTCGTGCATGCGGCGATCACGGGTACGTTCTCGTGTCCCGTTCCGGAGATCCCGCACTCACCTACAGGGGCCATTTCCAAGGCGGCGCGCAGATTTCCGGCGCCAGCGGCCGGTTTCTCGCGCGGCGGGATGACCGCGAGGGGACCGGCTACGTCATCGCAGAGGTCGATGCGAGGCGTTCTGCGCCGCTCAAGGAGGTTCCCGACCGGTTCTGGCTACACCGACGCGGTGCGATCGGCGCTCTCGTATGGAATACCCAGCGGGTGCTCGGCCGGCGCTGGTACGCCCGTAACGTGCGCGGCCGCGAGCCTCTCGCGGTCGAGGCCCCCGCCGTTCCTGCCAGACGCGTAGATTGATGCACGTCGGAGCTGAGTGACCTACGGTCTCCGCCTTGGCGGCGGGTGGATCTGCAACGTTCCATTCGAACCGGCTCCGACTTACAACGCAGGGGTCGCTGGTTCGAACCCAGCACCGCCCACAAGTCAAAGTCGCAGATCAAGAGATGGTTTCGTTCACCGACGCGATGCGAGCCCATGTTCAACGACGCGTGATATCCAACAAAGGTCCAACATTCGAAGTGTGAAAGTTCGGCACCTCTGTCTCACATTGGCTCCGGCACCTGTGTCCCACTTCTCGGCCCGGCTTCGGCTCCTGGGCGACACTGGCTCCGGCACCTGTGTCGCACCAATTCCACGTCCGTAAGCCGCTTCTGCGTCATCACTTGTGCTCAGCCGAGCCGAGGAGGACGCCGTGCCACTGGTGGATCTTTCGATGGTTGAGCAGCGCTACGACGCCGTGAGAGAGGTGCTTGACGGAGCCACCGTGAAAGGCACCGCCAGCCGCTACGGGATCGACCGAAGAACCCTTCATCGCTGGCTCGTGCGCTACGCGACCGAGGGACTCGCGGCGCTGGCCGACCACAGCTCCAAGCCGGATCGTTGTCCGCATCAGATGACGCCCGAGATCGAAGCTCGCGTCATCGAGATGCGACGAGCCCATCCCGGCTGGGGTCCGAGAACCATCCTCAACAAGCTGCGCCGCGAACTCGAGTCCCCGCCGTCGCGATCGGCGATCTATCGCTGCCTGATCCGCCACCGGTTGATCCAACCGAAGCCTCGGCGTCGGCGGCGTGACGACTACAAGCGCTGGGAGAGGTCGCGCTCGATGGAGTTGTGGCAGATCGACGTCATGGGCAGCGTCAAGCTCAGCAGCGGTCTCACTCTCTCGGTCGTGACGGGTGTCGACGACCATTCCCGCTTCTGTGTGATGGCCAAGGTTGTTGCTCGAGCCACAGCGCGGCCCGTCTGCGATGCGCTGCTTGAAGCCCTTCACACCTATGGCATCCCGGAACAGATCCTCACCGACAACGGAAAGATCTTCACAGGCAAGCTCGGTCGCAAGCCCGTCAACGTGCTGTTCGACCGCATCTGCCTCAACAATGGGATCCGCCACATCCTCACCGCGCCGTTTTCGCCGACGACCACCGGCAAGGTCGAACGCTTCCATCGGACGCTGCGCAAGGACTTCTTCGCCGACAAGAGCTTCGAGACGATCGAGCAGATGCAGACGGCTCTCGACATCTGGGTCGTCGACTACAACAACGAACGAGAGCACCAATCGCTCGGTGACGTGCCGCCGATCCGGCGCTTCGAACTCGCGCGTCCGCCGGAGCTCGAGGTGATCGATGGCGACGTCGCGCCCGAGGAGGATCCACAGCCGAGGAAGAAGGTGGTCGGTCGTCGCGTCGATCACGCAGGGCGCATCAGCATCCTCAAGCACCGCTATCACGTCGGGCGCCATCTCGCCGGCGAGGCCGTCACAATCGAATCGGCAGATGGACTGCTGCACATCTCCCACAACGGTGTTGTCGTCGCGACGCACGCACGGCGGCACCTAATCGATGACGACGACAAGATAGATCGCCGCGCCCAACACACGCGCCGTCCGGCACAGCCCACCAAAGGCGCCGAGGTGCTACGCGGTGTCGACAACCACGGATCGATCAGCTTCGCCGGCACCGGTTATCGCGTCGGCAACCGCTTCATCGGCGACACCGTGGGTGTCCGCCTTGTCGGAGACACCGTGCAGATCACCCTTGACGGCGCTCTGCTGCGTACCCATCGTGCTCGACACGACAAGACCAAAGAGTTCGGAGCCCTGGCTCAGCCCCGGGGCAAACCCAGGAGGGCACGGTTGTGAGACATAGCTACCGAAGCCAAAGTGGGACACGGGTGGTGAACCTTCACAAAAGGGGTGCGCGGCCCCCATCAGGGTGCGTAAGCTCGGGAACCAAGGTCACCCTGATGGTCAGCTCGCGTTTTGTCGAGTCATACTTCGCTTCGAAGTTCAGCAGGGCAAGCAGGTCGCGGAACTCCTGATCGCTCACAAGCTCCCAGTCCACGTCCAGAAGCGGCAGAGCGTCCACGAGAGCTTCCGCCGACTCCGGGTCTGGAACTTTGCGCAGTTTCCTTCTCTGCGGCCTCTAACTCCCGCTGTTTCTTCGCTCTGAGGGCTGCAAGCTCCTCGAGCCGGCCGCGGATGTCGTCGGCGATCTCGCTGTCCGGCTCCTGTGCTTCCAGGTTGGTCACCAGTCTCCGAATCCGCCTCTTGATGCCGTCCAGCTCGGACAGCAAACGCTTGGTTTCGGCATGAGCGTTATCCGCTTCCGGTCCGATCTCGGCCAGACTCTGCTTCAGCGCCTCGATTCGACCCGGACTGAACAGGTGTGTGGCGAGGAACTCGACGACCTTCTCGCCTGCCTTGTCCTCCCGCAGGTAGACCATGCGCGGATGGTCCTCGGGGACGAGCCCCGACTGCCTGCGATTGACCTCGCACGTGTAGTACGCGGTGTTGCGACCGCGCCTCATCTTGCCGTGCATCCGCAGGCCCGCACAGCGCGCACTTGAGAAACGACCGCAGGACGTAGGTGTGCTTGCGGTAGTCCTCATGGCCCTCTGTCGCCTTGGTCACGTTGTCGCGCTTGACCCCAGTGGCGTTGGCCCGGTCGAATATCTCGCGCGATACGAGTGGCTGGTGGGCGGGCTCGAATATCCGAATGGCTTCCCTATTCAAGCGAAGCAGCAGGACCGCGTCGGGCGTAACGTAGTGGACAACTTTGAGACGGCTGTGGAAAGAGCAGGCCAACGTAAGGGCTTCCTAGTGGCATTCAGCTTCACCAAGAATGCCGAAGAGGAGGCGGAGAGAGCGAAGGCAGCCGGCAAGGTTGACGTGCAGCTGGTAACCGTCGCCGAATTGATAAGGAACGTCCCCTCGTAGTGGTGACGGTGTTCTTAGTCAGCGTCGAACGCTGAATAATCGCGATAGAAGAGCGCGCGGCAGGCACACCTTCCCCCTCCTTCGGCGGATGGGCGCGGGTCGGGATAGGCGTCTACCTGCGAAAATGCCGAATTCCTCGGCCGCTTCAGCGTCGGTGGAAGCGCCGACGAAAACGCCACCGGCGAGAACCAAGCGAGTCTCGCCAGCGTCATAACTAACGTGAAGTGGCGGATTCTCTTGATGCTCGCCGCGGCCGTTGTGTCCCTAATAACGGCGTCTTCTGTCGTGCTCGCAAAGGGACCTGTACGAGGATTCGTCTTCGACGGCTACTTCATTCCAGGCGAACGCGTGTCTTCCCGAGAACTCTTTCGCGTTTCCAGCCCTCTCTTCATGCGACGGGCTCCCTACTTCGCGTTCCTCGAAAACCGGGCTGATGCCCGCATCAATTTCGGCTGGCCGTCGCCACGACTAGCGAAACCGATCCTGCTCGGACGGGTAGATCTCCGCCCCTTCCGGTATCGCGGTGAGCGTCGGGTGGAGGCGAGGTTGTCATTCCGCGTACCCGATCTCTCTCCTGGCCTCTACGACGTCGTTATCTGCGACATGGGATGCGACCACGAGATCAAGCGGCTAGGACCAGCGGGGCTCTATATCGTCTCCGGCAGCGTTGAACGAAGGCTACGCAACGAAATCGATGGTCTCTATTCGGAACTAAGTCGCTGGGAGAACCGCGTCGTGCGTTTGTCCGGACGAGGCTCAGGCCTGGGTGAAGAGCGTTGGCGAGTTCTTACAGCAAACCTCGCCGCTCTGGAGGAAGAAGTGGACGTGTTGAAACGACAGGTAGCTGAAGCAAACAGGACCACAGGTTCCAGTCTTCCCTCGGGAACCGCCACGATAATCGGTGCGCTCGTTGCCGCTAGCGCTCGACTGTTCCTGGGCAGGATTACGGGGCGTAGAGTGCGCCCGACCCATCGGGCTGAAGCTCCCCAGGCTAAGAGCTGACGGATCAGATCGAGTACGTCGCCCCAAACCGGACAGCGGCACGCACGCGCCCCTTTCGTTCGGCTCCCCCCGGGGGCACTTCGGGGTGTCGTGCTCCGGGTGATGCTGGACATTCCGGCTCCACCTGATCATTGACACAGTTCCGGCTGATGTTTGACACCAGTTCCGGGTGACCTTTGACAGTGGTTCCGGGTGATCTTTGACAGTGGTTCCGGGTGATGTTTGACACTCCCTGTCTCCTGGTTTCGACGACGGGACCAAACCGCCCAACTATTCCGTGTGAATTCCCTCACAGGAAAGAAGCGTGGAAGAAGTCACCGCCGAGCCCCGGGGGAGACGGTTATGGCGTGATGACGACCGGCGTGCCCAGCGCCAGAAGCGGCTTGAGGCGGTCGAGAGCGTGCTCGCTTACGCGCAGACAACCTGCACTGGCAGATGTTCCGATCGAGCTCGGATCATCGGTGCCGTGAATGGCCAGTTGGTCTCCACCCGACCACCCCGCCGGCAGGTTCGGCTGGATCCCGGAAAGGCCGAAGGCGTACGAACCAAAGGAGTTTCCCGGAGCAATAGCAACACGGTCGGTGACGAAGTAACGGCCGACAGGTGTGGGTGAATTGGGCGCTCCCGTTGTCGCGGGGAACCGCATGATCTCTCTGTCGAGACGCATGACACTGATGACGTGGCTCGAGAGATCGGCGCGAACGCTGTATGCACTTCCGTCCAGCTCAAGCCCGGCGATGCGGATCCACCCCGTGGTGCGGCTTCCGCTGTAGGGAATCGTCACCTTCCCGAAGCGACCGTTGGAACTCTTGTCGAGGATCCACGCCCTCAGAGGCTCGTCGTAGTAACGAGATCCTCCGGGCATAGTCCCGATGACCTCGCCCTTGCCCGGGCGTGCCGTGATTGGAAGGTCGTGAGGGATGCTCGCCACGAGAGCCGGACGCGGCCGCTCGTGGCCCTCCGGCGCGCTCGGGGTTGGCTCTCTTTGTCCGGCCGGTGTCGGGGACGTCGGCTCTCTTTGCTGAAGGTTGGCTTCCGCTGTGTCGAACGCAATCGCGGGCCGGTCCGAGGGGGACATCTCGGGCGCTGCGCCCGCCGCCACTCCGCCGAGCAGTCCCACGATCAGCAGGATCGATGCCGGCCCCAGAAGCGAGGTGAGTAGGGAGCGCCGTGCCTTCATACACGTGGCATCGGCAACCCGAGTTTCGTCTTAAGCGGGGGATCGACTCCCGAGATATGCCCTCACTTCTCAGGACAGGGGCCCGGGTCACTGGCCGGGCAAATGCCGCATCACACGTCGGCGGTGGGAGTGAGGCGCTCGACCGAACTAAGCGCCGCCAGTTCCTCCACCGTCGCGAGATCCGATCGCTGAGGGATTTCGCGCTGCGCGTCGGCCAGCACGAGCCGGACCTGCGAGGCGACCGACTCCCGGCGCGCCGCGATTGTCGCTCCGGCACCGACGTCGGCAAGAAGCCTTACAAGGGCACGCAAAACGGCCGGCTCTTTGGCGCCGAAGCGTCGGATCTGTCCACAGGCAAGCTCCAGATAGTGATCGAAATCCGGATGAGGCACGGCCACCCGGAGCGTGCCCCCGGAGTCGTTGAAGACGCGGTTGGTGAGCCGCCTGGCTACCAGCTTGTTGAGAAGAACCGAGAGGTGGTGGACCGCCTGGCTCGCGGTGTAGGGGTCGTTGATGGCGGGCGAGATCGCCCTGAGCGCTATGTCAACCAGCTGACGAAGTCCGAACCGGACATCTTGCTGGGTGGTGCGCTCGAACCCCACAACGACGGCATCATCGATCGAGTCGCGAAACCGTTGCGGGTCCGGCTGATCTCCGGCATCGTAGCGCGGCCACACCCAGCCCAACGCCGTTCCCTCAACCACGTGATCGCCGACCATCGGCTGGATCCGGATCACAACGTCGTACTTCGCGGCGATCTCCACAAGCATCTCGGGTTGCATGGAATCGACGTATCCGGAGCGGGCGGCCAGGATAACGACGGCTCGCGCCGGCGGATCGGGGAGGGGTTGAGGCGAATCGACGCCGTCGAGGGGCTCGGGCTCGCTCTCATCCATAACGGCGAGCGTCTCTCGTTCGACCTCCTTCATGATCGTGTCGATCCGGATTGAGTGGGCGATGTGGTGAATGAAATACACGAGCATCGCCACGCTTGCGAAAGCCAGGACCAGCGAACCCGATATCGCCAGTCGCGGGACAAATTCCTCCTCACCGGCCACGGGTTGTCCGACAGTGTGCAACCCCGCCAGGGAGTAGGCAAAGGTACTGACAAACGTGCCGAGCACCAACTGGTTCTTGCGATCGCGCAGGAAGTTCCGCAGGAGACGAGGCGAGAACTGAGTTGACGCGATCTGAAGCGCGACCAGAGTGAGGGTGAACACCAGGCCCGTAACCGTGATCATGGTCGCCGAAACCACAATAAGCAGCTCGCGCGCCGCGCCGGCGTCCCCCTGGAAAGCCAACCGGCCCAACAAGGAACGCTCATCGACCGAGACCTGTGAAAGCACGGTGCCGGCAACGAGCGAGCCCGCGACCAGGACCGACGGCAAGAACCACAACGCGCCCCGGAGGTACTCACTAAGTGCGCCCCGCCCGAACGGTGCGCTCTTCATCGTCCCGATGCGGCCGTTGTGGCCATGGCTCGTCCCAGCAGAGAGGCCTGAATGGCTCGCATTGCTTTTAAAGAGACTACGAGGTTGGGCCTTGCCGATTCTCGGCCGGGGGGGCAGACTGCGAGGAGAAGAATTAGGCCGACCGGAGGAGGAAGAGTGGCGAATTTCACCGGAGTAGGACCCGCTTTACCGGCGAAGGACATCGAGCGGGCGAAGTCGTGGTACGCGGACAAGCTCGGCTTGAAGCCGAACGAGGAGTCCGTCGAGGGCTTGACGTACGAAATTGGAGAGTCCAAATTCCTGCTGTATCCGTCTCAGTTCGCGGGGACGAATCAGGCAACAGCGGCGACCTTCTTCGTCGACGACGCGGAGGCGGTAATGGAGGAGCTCCGCGCCAACGGCGTCACATTCGAGGAGTACGACCTGCCCGGCGTGAAGACGGAGGGCGGGATGATGACGAGCGAGACGGCGAAGGGCGGCTGGTTCAAGGACACCGAGGACAACATTCTCGCGCTCCTGCAGCGCCTGCAGTAAGGGCCGGTCTCTCAATTCTTTTCGCCTAGAAGTACACCCGAGGTATTTACGGGAACAAAGACACCTCAGATGGAGGTGTTCCCCTTAGGGAGTGATACGGCGTCGCGGCTAGTCGCCGGGTGACGCGCGCGCCTCTTTGAAGTCGTGGCCGTCAGCGGTATAGCTCTTTCGCGGCCCCTCTTCAAGGGCTCCACGCCCGGTTCCCCCTGACACCGGTTAACTGCACCGCTTGCCGCCTCCGCGGATACCTCCCTTACTGGAGGGCACCGAGGTCCAGTCTTGCTTCGGTCCCGGGCCGTCTCTTCCGTCTTGCACTGCATCAGGAGTGCTCGCGGGGGCATAGACGGGGCTCGTCGGGGAAGGCTAAGAGC
>JALZEK010000026.1 GCA_030862065.1 Actinomycetota bacterium
TCCTCGCGGAACGGATACCTGGGGTCAGTTCTCGGAGCCCAAGGGGCCGTTCTGTGTCCCGGTCTAGGTGATCGGGAACGACTCGTTGAACCTGGCCCAGGCGGAATCCGAAACCAACGTCCTCGTAATCGCCCTCGTAATCCTCGTGCCCGCGGGCATCATGTGGGTGATCTTTTTGGCGCGCACCCGCCGTCCCCGTCGCCCGGGCGGGGTTCTCGGCATCCCCCAGGCCATGCGCCCTGGGGAGCCGGACGAGACCTTGGAGGGGCCGAGGGTCGAGCGTCTGCTATGGGGAGGCTTGATTGCCACCGTTGCCACGGCGTTGTTCATCCCCATCTACTGGCTCCCGGAGGCCGACCGGCAGGAGGCCTTTGCGGAGCGCTTCGAGGAGGAGTCGCTCGAGCGAGGCCGTCTCATCGCGAAGGCTCCGCCGGAGTTGCCCGAAGAGGCGGACCCGCAGGTCTTTCGCGCCGCGGAAAAAGCGCTCGCCCTCGGAATGGGGTGCGAGAACTGTCACGGCGGCGTGGTCGACGACGACGCGAACACGGCGGACGTGGACGAGAGCGAGGACAGCCTCGCCGGGGGAATCGTTCCCGGCGGGTTCACCGATCCGGCCACGGGAAAGCTCGTCTCCTACCAGGCGCCGCCACTTCAAAACGTCTTCCAACGCTGGGACGAGGAGGTCGTTCGCTTCACGATCGAGCGCGGTCGGCCCGGCACCCCCATGCCCACCTGGGGGGTCGAGTTCGGCGGACCAATGACGGACCAGATGATCGACGACGTCATGGCTTATTTGCAAAGCCTTCCCGGAAACCAGACCGGACCGGAGCCCCTGTCGGAGGGCTGCGAGGATCCGGGCAGACAGGACTACGAGACCTGCGGTCAGGAGATCTACGAGTCCCGCTGCGCGGTCTGCCACGGGTTAGAGGGACAGGGCAAGGAGGGCAAGGCCATCACCGACGATCCTCAAACCGACCAAACGGAATCACCGGAGGATCCCTGGCTCCCCGGCATGGCGCTGTGGAAGGGGGACGTCCGGCACCTGTCCGAGGACCTTCACATAAAAACCGTCACCGAGGGCCGCCGGTTCCAGTTCATGCCGGCGTGGGGTGAGGCGCCGCCGCAAGGCATCCCCGTCCCGCCTTATCCATTGACCGAGTCCCAGATCGAGGCCGTCGTGCAATACGAACGGACTCTGTGATGGAACTGGCCATCGAGTTCGACTCGACCTTCATAGAGGGGGCCGGAGCGGCAGCCGCGGCCGTGCTCATCTTCTGCGGCAGCGTCTTCTTCATTTTGATGATGGTTATGGGGGCGCGCCTGGCGTACCTGGTGACGGCATCGGTGACACTCGCGTTTGTCTTCATCATGGCCGTGATCTGGTCCTTCACGAACCCCGCCACGCCGCTCGGGCCGGTCGGTGAGCTCCCTCAGTGGAACTCCGTCGACGTCGCCGAAGAGGCCGACGCGTCGGAGCTGGAAGGGCCGTCCGCGGCCGAGTATCCGGACGAACCGTGGCGAAAGATCGATGACGACGACCCGGAAGACACGGCCCTGTCGGGAGAACTCGGTTCGGACGCCGTCAATGCGATAGAGGACGCGGCCGAGAAAGGCGACCTCCCGTCGGAAACCACCGGCAACACCGCCGATACGGACTCCGTTCGATTCCTTGAAAGTGATGGCACCCTTTACGGCGGGATGGTGCTCGAGCCGGCCGAGGGAGAGGAGGCCCCTGCGGTCGTCGTAATAATGAGTTTCGACCCCGGTAACCCCCTGTGGGAGGCGCGGAAGGTGCTAATGGGCACAACTGTGCTGCTCGTCGTGCACCTCGTCCTACTGAGCCTGTCGGAAAGGCGGGCGAAGAGAGCCAGGGAGGCCACGCCGTGATCGAACGACGACGAGTGCTCCTCTCCAGTCTCGGGCTGTGCGCGCTGGCCGCGTGCAGCGGAGGGATCAACGCAGGCGAGAAGGGCGGGCAAGCCTTCATCGCGTTTGCAGCGATGCTGCTCATAACGTTGGCGATCCTGTGGATCGTCCTGGGGCGCGAACGCTAGCCAAGTCCCCAGTAGGAACTTTCGGTCCATCTTGCGGAGCTTTATGAAGCTCCGGCACCGCAATCACTTTGGGGGCTTGAGAACAGGGATGAGGAGGGACCGCCGTTCCACGGCTCCCACCTAAGAAGGGTCCCCCCCGGAGGAAGATCGCAACCTTTCCCTCTACAAAGGCGTCTTGTTAGAGCACATGATCGTTCGCAAGTCACAACGGGAAGAAGAGTTCAGGGTCTTCTTCGAGTCCGAGGCGGAGAGGCTTCGACGACTCGCTTTGTGGTTGACGGGAGATGTCGAGGCGGCACCGGATCTGGCCCAGGAATCGCTGGTCCGCACATACCGGCACTGGGGCCGGATACGAAATGGAGACGCGGCTCCCTACGCACGGCGGGTCCTCGTCAATCTCGTTCGAAGCAGCCAGCGCCGCCGCATCATTGAGCGTCGATACCTCCCACGCTCGGCCGAACCACCTAGAGAAACAAGCGACCGTGTGGCCGACTGGATGCAACTTGCGGAGGCCCTGAGGGGGCTCCCTCCGGTCCGGCGAGCGACCGTGGTCCTCCGTTACTTCGAGGACATGACTGAGGCCGAGATCGCGGCGACTCTGGATCGCCCCCTCGGGACGGTGAAGTCAGACATACATAGGTCGCTAAAGGCTTTACGGACATTGCTTGAGGAGGAATCGAGGGATCGCACATGAGCTTTGAGGATCAGCTAAGAGCGGAGTTCGCGCGAGCAGCTTCAGGTCTTCCTCCCGGCAGGATGGATTACAAACGCACCCTCGACAAAGGGAGAAGGAGCCGCCGCGTGTTTTTGGTGTGGGCATCGACGGCGACGGCCGTATTTCTGGGAACAAGCGCACTGTCCGCTTTTGCATTGCTCGATCGAGAACGCGGTACGACACCTTCGCCGATCGGATCGGAGCCGCCAGATCGGATCTGTGAAGAACCTTCTCAAACTCCTACCGCCGATTCACCCACAAAAATTCGGTCAGAGGCAACTGCGACCCCGATGTCGGAAGAGGATCTTCGCGAGGAGCTCAGGGACCCCTCAATTCGTGCAGATGAGGCCGTGACCGAGTGGCTCACTTACGTCAACTCGGGTCGCACCGACCGGGCATGGAGACTGCTCACCACGCAGGCCAGGGAGCACGCGGGTGGCTACTCGGGGTTTGTCGAGTGGATGAAAGACCCGCCTTCTCTTCACAGCGAGTTGGTAGAACCACCAAACGCCACGCACGAATCTGTGGTCGTGATTCCGGGCGGACGCTCCGACGGATCGCTGGTGCTCGTGACTCTCGTCCGAGACAAGGCAGCGCTGGCCATCCCGGTCTTCGTGCATCCAGAAGGAGTTGCGCGAGTTCAGCCCTTCTCTACCCGGACCGTCTCTCTGACCCGGCCTGCGGGTCCCAACGATGACCTTTCATGCCGGCCTTTATTCGAGGCGGTTGTGGAGGGAACTCGGCCCCAGGCTGCGCATTTCTCCGTATTTGTCGGGGGTGGTGAGGTCGAGTCGTTCGAAATCGAGGAGCTGGCGGAGGATAGATACCAGGTCGCAGCAAGAATCCCTCACGAGCTCTCAGAGGGGATAACCGCGGTAAGCGTATTGACCATAGGCCCCGAGAGCATGGAAGCCGACGCGAGCGTCTTTCGCGTCGAATACTAGAAAGCGGCCAGGACTTCGCGTGCTGCTTCAGCGACCCGGTCGACGTGCTCCTCGGTGTGGGCGACGGAAACAAAGAGGGCCTCGAACCTGCTCGGCGGGAAATAGATGCCGCGCTCGAGCATCCCCCTGAAGAAGCGCGCGTAGACCTCGGCGTCGGTGGCTTTCGCCGCTTCGTAGTCGTTGATCTCCTCCTCGGCAAAGAAGAACCCGGCCAGGCCCCCCACCGCCGTCGCCACCATCGGCATCTTCGCCGCGACGTCGGCCGCGTCGACGAGGGCTCGGGCCAACGATCGGGCGACGGTCTGGACGGCCTCGTAGAGGTCTGGGGTCGAAGCGATCATCGTCAGGGTGGCAATCCCGGCAGCCATCGCCACGGGGTTGCCCGAAAGGGTTCCTGCTTGATAAACGGGTCCAGTGGGCGCAAGGTGATCGAGGATCTCGGCCCGGCCCGCGACCGCACCGATCGGAAGGCCGCCTCCCAATACCTTGCCGAGGAGTACGAGGTCGGCTTCTATGCCGAAACGCTCCTGGGCCCCTCCCCGACCCAACCGAAAACCGGTGATCACCTCGTCGAAGATCAACAGCGCACCGAATTCGGTTGCCGTGTCGCGAAGCCCCTGAAGGAAATCCTCCTCCGGGGTGACGAGCCCCATGTTGGCGGCGACCGGCTCGATCAATATCGCCGCCAGGTCTTCGCCCGCGGCTGCCGCCGCCTCCTTCACCGCCGCGAGATCGTTGTAGGGGACAACAACCGTGTCCGAGGCCGTCCCGCTCGTAACGCCGGGGGTTCCGGGAATTCCAAGCGTGGCCACGCCGGACCCGGCGTCGACCAGCAACGCGTCGACGTGGCCGTGGTAGCAGCCCGCAAACTTGAGAATCTTCGATCGGCCCGTAAAGCCGCGGCCCAACCGCACCGCGGTCATCGCGGCCTCCGTTCCCGACGACACGAACCGAACGCGCTCCACGTTTGGGACCATCGTCAACACGAGGCGCGCGAGTTCGACCTCGAGTTCGCTCGGAGTGCCGAACGACGTCCCTCGCGACGCGGTCTCCGATACCGCTCGGACTATTTCCGGATGCGAATGGCCAAACAGGAGCGCTCCCCAACTCTGAACGAAATCGAGGTAGGCGTTCCCGTCGACGTCGTAGATGTTGGTCCCGGAGCCTCCCGCGACAAAAAAGGGATTGGCATCGACGGCGTCAAAGGAGCGAACGGGCGAGGAAACTCCACCCGGCATCAGCGACCGGGCTTCGGCGAAAAGCTTGTCGGAGGTCTCTCGGTCTAGGTCAGCCACTCGGCGGCTTGCTTGGCGTGATAGGTGATGATCAAGTCGGCGCCGGCGCGCCTGATGGATGTCAACAACTCGAGCGTGGTCTTGCGCTCGTCGATCCACCCGCGCTCTGCGGCCGCCTTGAGCATCGCGTACTCGCCGGACACGTTGAACGCGGCCGTCGGGTAATCGAAGCGATCCTTGACCGCCCGGAGGACGTCGAGGTAACCGATCGCCGGTTTGACCATGAGGGCGTCCGCTCCCTCCGCAACGTCGAGCTCGGCCTCCCGTAATGCCTCGCTCGCGTTCGGCGGATGCTGTTGATAGGCGCGGCGGTCGCCAAACTGAGGTGCCCCCTCGGCCGCCTCCCGAAAGGGGGAGTAAAGGTTGGACGCGAACTTGGCCGCGTACGACAGGATGACGGTTTCCTGAAAGCCCGCAGAGTCCAGGGCCGCGCGGATCGCGCCGACCTGACCGTCCATCATGCCGGAGGGCGCTACGACGTCCGCACCGGCCTCGGCCTGAGCGATCGCGATGCGCGCGTAAGCCTCGATCGTCGGGTCGTTGTCGACGGTCTCGCCCTTGAGGATTCCGCAGTGGCCGTGATCTGTGTACTCGCACAAGCAGAGGTCTGCCATCACCACGGCGGAGTCGCCGAGTTCGTCTTTGAGGGCCTTGAGTCCGAGTTGTGAGATCCCGGTCTCACTCCAAGCCTCACTTCCCGCTGCATCCTTCTCGGCCGGGATGCCGAACAGGATCGCCCCCGAGATACCCCTTTCCGCCAACTCCCGGGCTTCCTTCACGACCGACTCGAGGGTGTGTTGAAAGTGACCGGGCATCGCCGAGATCGGAACCGGGTCCTCGATCCCCTCCTTGAGGAATAGGGGTGCCACGAAGTCGGACGGAACGAGGTTGGTCTCGGCGAATGCCTGCCTGAGTGCCTCGGTCCTTCGGAGACGGCGGGGTCTGTAGTCGGGAAACATGCTCATCTCCCTATCGTGCCATCTCGTGAGGCCCAGGAAGAAGCCTCTTTATTCACGTCTCTTCGCTTATTTCGCTTCGCGACCGGAATGAAAGTCGATCAACGCGTCGACCAAACCCCTCGCGGTGTGTTCGGGAGCCTCCACGTCCACCCGGAATCCCGAAGCGCGTGCCCCGCGGGCGGTCTGGGGGCCGATGCAGGCCACAACCCGGTCGGGGGGGTCGTCCGGCCCCAGGCCCAGGTCGGCGGGACCGGCCACGTGCGCGGCAAAGTTGCGCGCCGACGACGCGCTCGCGAACGTAACCACGTCGAATCGTCCTCTTCGCAGGTCTGCGATCTCAGGTGAGTCGGCGTCGGGAGCGACGTTTCGATAGACGGCGACCTCATCGACGTCGAAACCCCGGTCGCCCAGGACGGAAACGATCTCTTGAGGGCCTCCCTCCACGCGCGGCAAAAGGACTTGGCCCGGTCCACTACCGAGAGAGCGAACCAGATCCTCGGCCGTAAAGTTCCCGGGGAGGGTGTCGACCGACACGCCGTAGTCATCAAGAGCTTTTTGGGTAGAGGGACCAACCGCCCCTACCTGCGCCAGGTTGAGCGCGCTTGCGTCGACGGAAAGGCTCTTCATCCGACCGACGAGCTTCTCGACGGCATTGATGCTTGTGAAAAGAACCCAGTCATAGGTGGCGACCTGCAGCGCGCGCACGGCGCGATCGACGCCGTCCCATGAAGACGGATCGACGATTTGGACGGTTGGGACGTGGACCACCTCGGCCCCGGCCTCGGCGAGCAACCGGCTTAACTCACCTCCCTTACCGGCCGCTCTCGTGACCACCACTCTGAGAGCCGCGAGCGGAGAGGTCACGGAGGGCTGGGCTGCGGGGGCTCCGTGTCGCGAAGTTCGTCGAGGATCTCGTCGCCGCCGGCGCCCAGGATCGCCTGACCCAGTTCCAACCCCAGTGCCTCTGTATCTCTCACGTTCCCCGAGATCTTGTCTCGCAGGACGGCCGAGGCGTCGGGAGTGGCGAGAAACCCATTTGCGACGAGAGTTCCGTCCGAAGCGCGCGCCAGACAGCCGAGTGGAACCGAGCATCCACCTTCGAGTTGGCGCGCAAAGGCTCGTTCGCAGGCGACCTCGGCCATTGCGTTCGGGTCGCCGAGGCCCACGAGGAGATCGGCGACGTCCTCGCGATCGAGAGATGCCTCTATCGCGATCGCTCCCTGTCCGGGGGGCGGGGTCCACCGCTCGGGGTGAAGAGGCGCGACGTCCGCGGGCGCTCCGAGTCGGTCGATTCCGGCCCCCGCGAGGATTGCCACGTCGACCCGGCCCTCGGCCACCTTCTTCAGGCGCGTGTCGAGATTTCCTCTGAACGTGACCGCCTCGAGATCCGGCCTCAGCTCCGAGAGAAGGGCGCGCCGTCTGATGCTGGAAGTCCCGACCGTCGCCCCCGGCGGCAGATTGGCGATCCGTTCCTCGCCGGTCGAACCCCGACCGCCGACGACGACATCGTCGACGCGCCCTCGCGGGGGCACGCAGACGATCACGCAGCCGTCGAAGAGTTCGGCGGTGAGGTCTTTCGCCGAATGCACCGCCAGGTCGGCCCGGCTCTCGACCACCTCCCGCTCCACCTCCGACGTGAACAGACCTTTGCCTCCGATCTCCCCGAAGGCGCGCTGATCCTTATCTCCGGTGGTCTTGACGGTCCGAATCTCGATCTCGAGTCCGGGATGGGCCTCGACCACGAGATCGGAGACCATCTGAGCCTGTCTGACGGCGAGCTTGGATCCCCGGCTCGCGACTACCAGCTTGCCGTTACTCGATGGCGTCATCGTCGAGCTCGAAAAGCTCGCGCAAGGCCGCGAGGTAAACGGGCCCGTGGGGAGAGGAAGCCAGCTCCTTGGCGCGGTCCAAGGGAGAGTGAAGCAGCTTGGAGACGATGCGGCGGGTCAACTGGTCGACCGCCCGTCTCTGATCGGGCGTCAAGTCTTTGAGCCTGGCCTTCAGCCTCAGGAGTTCGGATTCCCTTATCTCGTCGGCCCGAGTTACGAGAGCTGCAATGGCCGGCTCCAGCTCCGAGGCGCGCTCCCAGGCGACGTAGTGAGACAGCTCCTCGGCGATGATCGATTCGACCTTGGATACCTCAGACAGGCGATCCCCGATGCTGCGTTCGACGACTTCCTTCAGGTCGTCGATGTCGCGCACCACAACGTTCGGGAGCAGGGCGACCTCGGAATCGACGTCCCGAGGAACGGCGATGTCCACGATCAACAGCGGGTCCGGCCGGTCTCCACCGGCGCCGGGTGCCACCGTGGCTACGTCGATGACACTTTCGGAGGCGGTCGTCGAGGTTATGACTATGTCCGCGTCGGCGATCGCGTCGGGCAGGTCTTCGAAACTGCGCGCAGGGACTCCGTAATCTTCGGCGGCGCCGCGCGCTCTCTCCTCGCCCCGGTTGATGACGGTCACATCGGAGGCGCCGGCCTTCCTCAGGGCCTGCATCGCGAGGCGCCCCATCTTGCCGGCTCCCACCACCAAAACCCTCTTTCCCTCAAGAGAGTGCGAGGGAAAGGCCCGACGCGCAAGCTCCACCGCGGCCGAGGAGATCGACACGGGGTTGCGTCCGATGGCGGTCTCCGTGCGCGCCCTCTTTCCAACTCGTAACGCCTTTCTGAGGGCATAGTTCAAACTGCGCTGAGCGGCGCCCTCCGAGCTTGCGATCTGAAAGGCCCTACGAACCTGCCCGAGGATCTCGGACTCCCCCACCACCATCGAATCGACACCCGCTCCCACTCGAAACAGATGACGCACCGCGCCCTCGTCGTGATACGTGTAGAGGTTGTCGATGAAGTCCTCCGGGGCGACGTGACAGAACTCGGCGAGGAAGTTGCGGATGTCCTGGGCGCCGCCGTGGAACTTCGAAACCGTCGCGTAGACCTCGATTCTGTTGCACGTCGATAGGACCATGCCTTCGACGACGTGCTCGTAATTGATCAGCTGATGGAGGGCTTTGGGCAGGTCCTCTTCGGAAATAGAGAGCCGCTCGAGAAGATCAACGGGTGCGGTCTTGTGATTGAGGCCGACGACGACGAGGGACATCGACCGATGATCAGGTAGCGGCGCCCAGCCGGCGGTTGGCCTCTCTGGCCGTCGCAATGGCCTGCGTCCGCTGCTGATAAAAGGACAGGATCTGCAGCTCGATCGAGAGATCAACCTTGCGCACGTTCACGTCGGGAGCCACGTTAACCACTGCGGGGGCAAAATTCAGAATCGACTTGACCCCGGCGTCCGCGAGCCGTTCGGCCACCTCCTGGGCGGCCATCGGCGGAGTGGCGATGATGCCGATGCAAATCCCCTGATCGGTAACGACCTCTTTGAGATCGTCGAGATGGCGAACCTCAAGGCCTCCCTCTTCGGTTCCGACGACACCCTCGTCCACGTCGAATAGCGCGCTTATGCGGAAGCCTCGTTCGGAGAACCCCTTGTAGGAGGCAAGTGCCCGGCCCAGGTTTCCGACCCCGACGATGGCGGCGGGCCAATCCTGGGTGAGACCGAGTTCCCGTGTGATCTGGTAGAGGAGGTATTCGACGTCGTAGCCGACGCCGCGGGTTCCGTAGGACCCCAGGTAGGAGAGGTCCTTGCGGACCTTGGCCGCGTTGACGCCGGCGAGATCGGCGAGCTCCTCGGACGACACCGTCATCTGGCCACGAGTCTCGGCGAGATCGAGGAGGGATCTCAGGTAGATGGGGAGCCGGGCTACGGTTGCCTCGGGGATGGGCCGGTTTGGCATATGGCCCATCCTACGGGCTTGTGAGAAATATCACAAGCCAGAAAATGGCCTCTACCTGCACTTTCGTAGAATCTTTGCGGCACAACGTTGAGACTGTGAATTTGTGCGCCCGCCACAGAGGCCGGCATTGATATACTTGGCTCACCCTAGCCGGAAACGCGACCGCCCCTCTACGCACGTCTCAGGACTGTGCCAGGATGCGTCAAATGGCCGACCTGCCCGGAGATCAGCCGCCCCAGAAAATGGAGATCATTCTCCAGCCGGAGCAAATGGCTGGCGTCTGGGCGAATTGGGCGCAGGTCGGCCACTCCGAGCACGAGTTCACCCTGGACTTCGTCCGCGTGGAATACGGCGCCACGCCCGTGCGGGGGATCGTCGTGGCGAGAGTGTCCGTATCCCCCCTGTTCGTTACTCAGCTGATCGAGGCCCTCAACACGAACTGGCAGGCATATGCTGAAAAAGCCCTTCCGAAGGAGGTTTCTAGTGGCGAAACCGAAGGTGGAGAAGCTTCGCCAGGGGAAGCTTGATCCCGACGCGCCGCGCTCGACCACGACCGATGAACACCCGGTAAGCGACGAAGCTCGACGGATTCAGGCCGCTGCACTCATCCAAGCCCTTGAAGGGCCTGATGCGTTTGAGAATTTCGAGGGGCTAACAGAACGTTTGCTCACAGTCCCTAAGCCGGAGGTAGATAAGAAGGAGCAGGAGCGAAAGAAGCGTCGCTAGGACGCCTGTCTGATTTTCTTCCGAAGTTCATCTACTGATACATCTATGGGAGGCAAGGCTTCTAAGTACAACTCCAAGGCTTTGATGACGAGGTGATTAACGCTCGTCCCGCGTTCTTCTGCTACCGCATGCACTTTTTTTCGCAAGCTATCCGGTAGCCGCAAAGCTGTAGGAGTTCGGTTCTCGCTCTTTCGGTTCGCCATTCCATCACCTCCGAGACAGGGCCCGGAGTCGAACCGGGGTCTCATGCACTGCGAGGCATGCGTCTTACCGTTAGACCACCCTGTCGGGCTGCTGAGTAATCTCACGACTTCTCAGCAACCCGACGCCCATTCTCGGGGATGACCGATGCGAAATCACGTATTTGCGCAACTCCATGTGCTATCAGTTGTAGTCGCGCGCTTGCGCTCGCGTGCGCGCGCCTAAGTGCTTGACCGCGCGCGATCGAAAACAGATAATCTTGGTTCTGCGAGGCATGCGTGTTACCGGAGGGCACCCCCGAGGGGTGCCTTTCCGTCTTTTGCTAGAACGGACCCATCGGGAACCCACGCGGCTTGCGCGGTGTCGGCTTCTTAGGCTCAGGCGGTTTCTGATCCTTCCCCGTCAACTCTCTGTAGGTCACGCGCCGGCCGTCTGTTTTTCCAAGCACTCTCTGAACTCGCTCGACGTCTGTTAGATTGCGTCGGTTGTAACGAAAGGTCTGCTCATCTAGGTACCGGAACAGGTGGAAGGGCTCGACTGAAACGTAGGTTCCCGCGAGGCCACGCTTCAGGAGACTCCAGAAGTTTTCTAGGCCGTTGGTGTGAATCTGACCGTCTACATACTTGTCGGCGTGGTTGATCACCAAGTGCTGGTAGTGCTGATCCAGTCCCAGGTAGGAGCGTAGTTCGTCGGTGATGACGATGGCTCCGGGCTCGACTCTCTTGCGGACCTCTCTCTGTAGGGCGGGCCGCTTGAGGTCGTCCACGATCTGAGTCGTGACCTCGCCGCCGCGCTGAAGGAATCCAGCGACCGCAGTCTTGCCGGTGCGGGGTCCCTTCTTCTCGCCTGCTTCGACGGCCTTGGTATATCGGGCGCGTCCGCCGATGAAGGTCTCGTCAACCTCAACGGCTCCGCCGAACTTCTCCGAATACTTGACAAACGATCCGGTTTGCATGGCGAGCCTGACGCGGTGCAGGACGAACCAAGCCGACTTCTGAGTGATCCCGACGGTGCGGGCCAGCTCATGGGATGAAACCCCGTTCTTGCAGTTCGCGACCATCCAGATCGCCACCAGCCACTTATCCAGGGGAAGAGGCGAATCCTCGAAGATTGTCCCGACCTTGACGGAGAACTGGCGCTTGCAGTTCTTGCACTTCCACAGCCTCCGGGTGGATAGGTAGGAGTGTTCCTTGTGACCGCAGTCGGGGCATATCGGGCCGTCAGGCCAGCGGAGAGAGGCCACGAACTCGGTCGCCACGTCGAGGTCGGCGAAGTACCGGATAGCCTCTACGAGGGTTCCTGGGAGCTTGCTCTTGCGGTTCTTCTTTTCGGGCATGAGGTGAGTCTACTACCTAGCCCTGAGTGTGTCAAGTGCCTAAATCTAGGCCGAGGTTCCCCGAATTACAGTCGTGAAGTTTTCGCCAACCCCCTTCAAAAGGGAACGTTCAGGCCGGATAATGCGTTATAAGACATGAGCGGCCGGCTTCACCGCTGGCCGCTGGAGTCTTGGGAGGTGGGCGTCGGGTGTATGAACCCTACAGCTCACCTCTCTTCCTTTTCTCACGAGATTTTCTCCCCCGGCCGGAAGTGGAAGACGGCAAAGCCTTTCTGCTTGCATCCTTTGTCGAAACTCTTGACGTGGACGTGGGAGCAGATGTGGTCGTGGAGGGTTTTCTTCGCTCTTCCTGGATTGGGTAGCGCTCCATCCGCTAAGAGGAAGTTGTACATCACTCCTCCCAACAGGATGTCGGTCATCTGCATGATGTCGGATCCGCTTGAGCGAATCCGAGCAACATCGGCTATGGCAAGTCGCCCGAACTCGTTGTTGATCTTGCTCTTTAGGTCAACCTCGAACTGCACATCGGGAGGCGTGGACAACTCGTCTGCCAAGACCGTAAGCACTTCTGCGGGATTCATTGTTGCCTTGAGTAATTGGGCGGCGAACCACTCGTACGCTTTCCAAGTGCTGCCCCCGTAGTAGCGACGAAGGTCTACCTTCGCCGCTTCGACGATAAGTGCGCTAAATAACCCGTTGACCGGCCCAGCAGTCTTGAAGTACTCGTCGACCACCATCTTGTAGATGCGCAGGTTCCGATTGTCCGCAAGAGTCCACTTCATTTCCTTGTAGTAGCTGCGCCTATCTCGAAGCACCCGGAGGGTTTCTGTCAAGTAATAGGGCTCCCGGCACTTGATCATGCCGACGCCGAAGTACTTGTCTCGAGGATCGGTGGCCTTACGACCGAGGACGCCAGACTCATCGAAGAAGCAGATCGCGGTAGGGATGGCCTCGTGGTCGGCGAGCGTCAAGGACGCCGCTGCTGGGCTGACCTCGGCCTGCTTTTTCCACCGCCTCACTGCTCCCCCCCATTGGCGCCCAGAAATTAAATTAATGATCCCACGAGGCGGATTGGGGTGAGCCAAGTATATCAATGCCCAGAGGCCGGGCATTAGACCCGGATGGGGCGTCTGTCGGCGCCTGTGAGTCGAAAACCGACACCATGGCGCCAAACAAACGTCTATTGGGACTCGGCGCATCCGTCTATTGGCGGCTGCGAGTCGGAAAGCGACACCGTGGCGCCAACGAAAACCGCTGGAAATCGGCAACAGCGACCCGGACCTGTAGGTAGCGGCCGGATTCACGAGCCACCCGATGGCCTCGACGAAATACCTAACCTCCTTCGCACGACTTCCCATCCGTGAAAAGAGGACGAATACCTCGGAATCCGATGCCCGCTCCACAAACGAATAGGGGGTGCATAATTTGTTCGGCGCGGCGACGGACCGGCGCTCCCAGCGCGCTCGGATCGATGCCGTCGAGAGTGGGTGGGGATGAAAGCCGTTAGGTCGGGGGTGCTCGGGGCCTGCGTGTTGATCGTGAACTTGTGCGGCGTCGAGATTGCACGAGCGCAGAACCCGAAATGTTTCGGACACCGCGCGACCATCGTTGCGCGCCCCGCCGATAAAGTCACACACGGCACGGCCGGCAACGACGTGATCGTCGGTAGTGACTCCTACGACAAGATCCGAGCGGGCGAGGGCCGCGACCTGATCTGTGGGCTAGACGAAATCGACTTCATCTATGGGGAGCGAGGCTTCGACAAGATCAACGGCGGGTTCGGAACGGATCGCTCCTTCGGAAACGGCGGGCAGGACCGACTGTTCAGCGGCGGCGAGGAATTTACCTACCGGCTGTCTAACGACGTTCTCTACGGAGGCGACGGCGACGACGTCCTCGTCGGCGATGTCGGGCTTCAAACAATCTACGGAGAAGCTGGCGACGACCGCCTCGTGGGGAGGGGAGCGTTCTTCGATGACTGCGATTGCGACGCCAGCTATTTCTTTGAGTATCTCGTCGGCGGTGTCGGAAACGACGTGTTGCAGGGCGGCGCCAGCCGAGGGGAGTTCTCGGATGGCGAAATCTTCCGTCCAGGGCCCGGCAACGACGTCGTCCGAGGTGACGAGAGGCGCCAGGACGAGCCCCACATCCGAGACACGGTCGACTACTCGATGGCGGACGTGGCGGTGACCGTTGATCTCGAGACGGGCGCTGCGACCGGTCAGGGTCGAGATGTCCTGGAAGACATGCAAAACATTGTCGGAACCCGATTCGGAGACGTCCTGAGAGGAGACGAGAGGGACAACTTCATCCAGACGAGCGACCACCCGGATGCCTTGCGAGTCGGAGATCGCGTGGTCGCGCGCGAGGGCGACGACCGGGTCTGGGCGGACGAGGGAAACCACCGGATCTTCGCCGGTATGGGTGAAGATTTCGTCTCGGGAGACGAGGGACACGAGATCGTGAAAGGTGGCTCCGGGAACGACGGCCTGTTCACATCTGAGGGTCGAGACAAGCTCTTCGGCGGGCGGGGTGACGACGCCCTCTCCGGTGGAGAGCACCACGACGTCGTTGCCGGAGGCGGGGGCTCGGACGAAGCGTCGGCAGACTTCAACATTGCCGTCGAGGTCGACCTTGCTACCCAGACATGGCATGCCGACACCGACGACGATCTCTCGAGTATCGAGAACGTCGCGGGTTCGAACCGCAACGACACGATTGGGGGCAGCGACGGCGCTAACCGTCTAGAGGGTTCCGGCGGGCGCGACATGATCCTCGCCGAAGACGGAGACGACCTGATCGTGCCGGGCACCGGTAACGACGATGTGGAGGGCGGGAACGGGTCGGACACGGTGGCCTTCGTCATTTCCTTCGCCCCGGTAGACGTCGACCTCGCGGTCGACACGGCGACAACCGGTGACGAAACCGACCACATCGGCACAATTGAAAACGTCTATGGCACCAATCGAGACGACGTCATCCGAGGCGACGACGGCCCGAACCGGCTTTTCGGTTGGTCCCTCTTCACAACTCCCTCGACCGAATATTCCGGAAACGACGAGCTGATGGGTCGCGACGGAAACGACTATCTCGATGGCGGCCACTACCTCAAGGGGACCATCCACACCGATCAGGACATGCTGGACGGCGGGTTCGGAATCGATACCTGCCTGAACGGCGAGGTCATCGTCAGCTGCGAGGCCTTGTCTGAACCTTCAAGGTGACCGGTGGCCGCGAGGCTCTCAGGAAGCGCGGTTTAAATTCCCTTCCGGATTCTCGAAATGGCCGTCCAATTGGTCTCGAGTTGGGATTCGGCCACGCTAGAATGCGTCGGCGGCCGCAGCGGCTGTTCCTGGATTACATCAGGGTTGATCGTATGGAGGGGCAATGGGTATCGCTTTCTGTTCTGACTGTGACGGGCACATCTACGTCTCGAGTAGCGAAGACATCTCCTGTCCGGTGTGTTCATCCAATCTCACAGAGACCGAGGAGACCATCATCAGACGGGCCGGAGCCTAGGCTAGAAAGAGCTCCAAAAGTCCAGGTTCGCTTCGGCGAACTCCCTTTGCATCCAGGCCGACAGCTGGAAGAACTGGTCGGTTACGAAGAGGATCCCGACCAAGATCAGCAGAGTGCCGCTGGCGATGTTCAAAACCCTGGTCCTCTTTCTCAGCCACGCCGTGACCCCGGTCAATCGAGAGAATCCGAGCCCGGCGAGGAGAAACGGTAGCCCCAGGCCGAGGGAGTAGACGGCCAAGAGAAATGCCCCCTCACCGGCCGTTGCGTTCCCCGCGGCCATGGTCAAGACGGCCCCGAGGGTCGCCCCGATACACGGGCTCCAGCCGAAGCCGAAGGCGGCCCCCAGTACCAAGCTCCCCCAGAAGCCGGCCTTCGGCGACGGCCTGAAGCGCGCCTCCCGATAGAGCCAGGGCACCTTCAACACACCCATGAAGATGAGCCCCATCACGATGATGAGGGCGCCTCCGATCTGAGTGAACTCCCGCTGGTAATCGCGCAAGAAGGATCCGAGCAACGTCGCGCTCACTCCCAGAGCAACGAAAACGGCGGTAAACCCGGCTACGAATCCAAGCGCAACGATGCCCGTTTGGAGGGTGCTCTTCTCCTCGACGGGCTTCTCGACACCGGTCATGTACGACAGGTATCCGGGAACTATGGGAAGAACACACGGCGAGAGAAAAGAGACGACGCCGGCGGCGAACGCAACCGGAGCGGTTGGATCAGCCATTGCGGGCGACCAGTACGTCGAGCAATTGCGTCAATGCCTCATCGTCCAGGGGACCCGGGACGTGCTCGACGATGACACCGTGCTGATCGATGAAGAAACTCTCGGGCTGGCCGGTTAAACCGTAATCGCGATAGATCTCCAGGGTCTCGTCGCGGACGTGGGGAAAGTCGAGGTCATACCTATCGGCGAACTCAACCGCGTCGGCGCGAGCGTCCCTGATGTTGATGCCCACGAACGCAATCTCGCCTTCGTAGGCGCGCTGAGCCCGGTCGATCAGAGGTGCCTCGTCCTTGCAGGGCTCGCATCCCGACCACCAGAAGTTCAAAAAGACCGGCTTGCCGTCGAGTTCCGAAAGGCTGAGGCTTCCTCCCGATAGCAGTGGGCCCTCGAAGTCGGGGGCGGGATCCCCCACGGCCGGAGCGCTGCCCTCCTGAAGCACCGCGTAGACCAGCAGCGCAACGAAGGCGAAGGCCGGAATCAGGATCAAGGTTGTGCGCAATAGGGGACGCCCGCTTTGGGACGGGGCTGCTTCGGATGCCATGAAGTTCATTCTCGCGTGGGGGCACGGCTAGAAAACCGACGGCACGCGGGGTGCCCCGGGGGTAGACGGGCTGCAGCGGTGCAGATAAAGTCACGGTTAGAGGAGGGGG